>CAZGSX010000285.1:0-2043 GCA_964528475.1 uncultured Anaerolineales bacterium | reverse complement strand
ATACGCCTCATACAGTCTAGAAACATCTTGTCATCTCCTCTGGTCATCTCTTAGAGAATCGCCCCTCAAGCGCTACGCTGCACACGCCTACCCATTTCGCCTATCCGTTTCGACACTCGGTTCCCAGCGAATCAGATTCGTTCTAGGTTGGATCTTCTCTGGATGCAGTCTGAGCGCCATCACCTTGCATCCGTTGCTCTAGACTACGGTTCTACTGCTGCAAGGAACCAAGGGCTCCCAGGGCGGGTAGTAGAGTACCCGGCAAACATTGCTGGCCCACGATCTGAGACTATCGAGGCGCGGGCCAGTGCGTCGGTCTGCTAGTTACCACACGGTGCTACTTCCTGGTTGTAGTCGGTGATGGTGATTGTCTGGCGATCGAACAGTCCCTTGCGCGCGTGGTGACGTGAAGTCTGGGTGTAGGTCTTGCCCTCGAGCAAAGCCCAACAGGCCAGATTCGTTTCGGCATCAACGCGGTTGATGTTGTCGGATTGCTCTTTCTTGTACCCTTCCTGAATCCACTTGTCTTGGCTCGAATCCCAGCGCCAGATCCACTGCTCTACATCGCGGTAGTCGGCAGTGGTGGCTACGGTCCATGCGTGGAGGTGTATCCAGCGATTTGAGCCATCCCAGTAGACGTGACCATCCGCGTCCGTGATCAGATCAGCAGTTGTCATAGCGTTTTGCGAACCTGCTACGTCTCTCTCAATTAGAGTGCCGTCGGGTCGCCTAGCAGGTGGTGGGCCAGGAGGCATCAATCCTGGGTCTGTCACCCAACCGCTACTCGATGTACCTTTTGTCGGCTCAGATTCTTGAGCCAGCACCGAACTCGGCCCGACGCTCAACAACACCGCCAGGAATACGAACACTGATGCGAACCTCACCGTACGCATACTTGAACCTCCATTTGCTTGACGGCCACCGGACCGCCCGGCGACACTCATAGTGTACCAGACGTGTGGGCGCGCGTATACTGTAACTTCTTACAGGTTTTTCGACCTGCTCCGCTCCCGAGACGAAAAAACCCGACCACTGATAACAAGGGCCGGGCGGTCGAGCTTGCTCTCTCCCTCAACTCAGGCGACGATCCCCCGATCCTTTGCCCACATCGAAGCGTCGATGCGCGATTCCGCGTCCAGCTTCTCCAGGACGTTGCTGACGTGGAAGGCGACTGTACGCTCGGCGATGCTCAGCTCGTGAGCGATGGGGGCGTTCGTGTACCCCTCCGCTACCAGGCGCAGGCGACCACACGTTGCTAGGTCATTCCCTCTACCCGACTGCATCAGACGCGGGCGCGTCTCATTCAAGCGACGTCTCCTTGAGTGCCTCCATGAGCTCACTCTCAGGGACTTCCAACATCCCCACGTCATACTTCTCCATAAGCATCAGCATAGCCTCAATGGTTAGCTGGTCAAGTTCGGACACATAGGCTGCAGCTTGCCCGGAAGTGATTCCCTCTATGGCCGTGGCGAAGTCTGTGTAGAGTTTCCTCTCACCATCGGAAAGCGCGTCGACTTCATCCTTGACTGATTCATTGCTATACAGGGCCCGCTTCGTTAGCCTCAACAGGTCTTGCTGCCGATCTGGTGGTACGACGAAGAGGTTTGAAGCGTCTTCCGGGAAACCGAGGCGCTGAACAGTGGCGCTGAGGAGCATGAAGAGGCGAGCTTCTTCAACTGAGAGAGCGGCCAACGTCTCTTCCAACTCCACATAAGGGGCTCCCTCCTCGTACAGTGCCCGAATGACGAGACTCAGCACGTATTCCTGCGTGTGGGAATCAAGAGCTTCGCCTGTACCTGCAGGCGATCCCTGTACAACCCCGACACCAAATGCAGCGCCAACCAACAGCGCCAGCACCATGAACACCGACACGAATTTCACTTTGCGCATTCTGAACCCCCATTTCGTCAAGAATCTCCTGACCGCCCGGCGACACTCATAGTGTACCAGACGGGACGGCGCGTATACTGTCACTTCTTACAGGTTTATCGATCCGCTCCCCTTCTAGACGAGAAACCCGGCACTGAGAACGGTGACCCGGCT
>CAZGSX010000284.1:0-2050 GCA_964528475.1 uncultured Anaerolineales bacterium | reverse complement strand
GGGGCTTGCGATCATCACAGGAAGCATCCCCCTTTCTAGCGTGCGGACGGCGGATGGAGGACGGCTCCTGAAGCACCACCGCAACGAAGGTCACCGTCACTCTCGAATGCTCTGGACGTGCTCCAGCAACCTACCCGTCAAGGTTGTGCAGGTCTTCTGTCGCATGGTCACCAGCCTGCCCAGGAGAGCCGGCCTCGACGTCAGGCGCTAACCTCCTGGAGAAGCCGCAGCCAGCTCTCCGGCATCTCCCGATTGACCTTAGAGTCGAGCCAATCCTCTTCTTCTTGACCTGTGGCTTGACCCAGTACCTTCCGTTGCTCGGGGGAGAGATCCCCTCCCTCCAGTAGGACGGAGCGGTCGTGCACGTATGCTGCGAACTGCTCGAACGACACGCCATGCTTGCTTTCAAGGGTGGGCAGTTCCTGCTGCAGCTGGCTCACCTGTTGCGGGATGTACTCTCGTAGCAGCGAGTGAATGCCCTCTTCTTCCGTGGCGAACACCTTCCTGTTGACCGGGGTTTCCACCATCGCAGTCAAGCTTGTATTCATCTTCGGGCCTCCTCGGCGCGTTGGAATCCCACGACGTCGGATCGGCAACGGTGATGGCAGCATAATCCTGTAAGAAGAAGCGGCGTGTGGTACTACCCTCCACTCGCCGCCGTGTGCTCTGTTCTCCACATGCTGGACTCAGGGAGTCGCTCAAGTTGCGCATTCCTATGTTCGGAACAGAAGGTATTATGGAGCGGATGACCGGTTTTGCAGGACAGCACTTGCCCCTGTCTCTCTGTTCAGTCCAGAAGGCGGGGGTAGGCTTGTCCGGGCTAAGAAGTCCATCCGTCCTCAGCGGTTGACCACGGAGGGCGGCAAATCTAGCATCATAAGGCGCATCTGGTGGGGGATCAGTCAGTGGATCTGCACAAACATCCCTGTTCTGACAGGTTCGGGGTCGCTGTGGGGTCCGTTTGACCACGTCAAGCCTGCTCACCGGCCTGGTCAGCGGAGAGCCATAAGTCGGGCTGCTACGTATCCGGGCAGTCAATCACTCGTGGGTTGAGCATCAGTTTTGACTCTGATCAGCCCCTCTCCCTGGGCATCTCCTTGGTCAACGCCACGACGTCCTCAGTTGGCGGCGATCTGACGTGCCGGGACCGGGATCTCGATCTGCGACTCCACTAGCGCCTGAGAAGCTCGCCATCCCAGCGCAATACGGTGTGAGGCTGCACGCTCATTGGGGTTCTCATTGACCGGCGCAGCCTGCTTGCCAGGGAGACGCTGAGTGGCGGATCGCGCTAGGTGAGCGGCTTAGGGCTCGCCGTCGCGATCTTGGCACGCTGGGGACGTCTGATTTGGCACTCAAGGACGATCAGCTGCTGACGAAGCGGCCATCCTCCGGTTCCAGTTCTGATCCATAGCGGGTGAGGCCCAGAGCAGCGTTCGGAGCTGGAGCATGGTTTTCGTGCCTTGTCCACTTCTGCAGACGCGGTCTAACAGCTGGACGAAGAGAGGGGGCGAGTCGATGAAGGAGGCTCATGACCATCCTCTCCGTTTATGGTCTGGACGCTGGGGTTGTACCACAGAGCAGGGCATTGGCGCACGGTTGTGAAACCGATGTACTTTTTTCAGCCAGGACACCGTCGCTATCTTCTGTTCATCGGCTGCTTAAGCCAGTAGCGAATGCCCTTGCCGGCGAGAGGTTCGTCGGCATAGCGCGGGATAACGTGGAGGTGAGCGTGAAAGATCTCCTGGCCCGCGACTCTGCCGCTATTCCAGCCGACGTTGTAGCCCTGTGGGCCGCACTCGGCGTCCAGCCTGTACTTCGCCTCCTTGAGAAGCGAGAAGGTGGCCGCCCACTCCTCCGTGGTGAGGTCAAAGACGGTCTCCCGATGCGATTTCGGGACGATGACACCCGACCCGATGAGCACCTCTTGCGGTTCCTGCAAGAACCAGCAGTGTTCGTTCTCCAAGACCACCCGTGCTCGCTGATTCGACTCCGGGTGGCAGAATGGACAGACCATGTCGTGTCCCTCCGAACTCATACGTCACTCACGGGG
>CAZGSX010000283.1:0-2057 GCA_964528475.1 uncultured Anaerolineales bacterium | reverse complement strand
GTTTCGCAAGCAAAAGGGGTGGCAGTTCAGAACATCAGTGCGAAGCAGATACAGGCTTTTCCATTTCCTCTGGCTCCCTTTGCGGAACAGCGCCGCATTGTAGACGAGATCCAGCGGCGGATTTCCGTGATTGACGTGCTGGAAGAGTCGGTGGAGGCCGATCTCGCTCGCGCCGAGCGGCTGCGCCAGGCGATTCTCAAGGAGGCCTTCGAGGGCCGGCTAGTGGACCAGGATCCGGACGACGAGCCGGCCTCCGCATTATTAGAACGCATCCGCGATGACCATGATCGTAGGGAACGGAACATACTGAGACAGATGGAGCTGCTTTAGCTGGTTGATTTTCAGGCCGGTGAGTGGAGGAGGCAAGAGATGCTTTTTCCCATAGAAGAGTTGCTGAAGGATAGGGCCAAGCCCCTTTGTGTCTCGCGAGATACGAGGCTTAGTGACGCTTTGGCCCTGATGATTGAGCATGACTACAGTCAGCTTCCCGTAGTCAACTCAGCGGGGCACCTGACCGGGATTGTATCGGAGAGTTCGATTGTAGGTACCTACTATCATTGCGCCGGCGCACCACAGTTTCTCGACTTGCCTGTCCACCATTGCCAGACGTCTGCTGTGACCATCTCACTGGAGAGCGACATCTTCGACGCACTTGACCTACTGCAGCGGGTGTACGCAGTGGTCGTAGTAGAGGGCCACGAACCCATTGGAATCCTAACCAACTACGACACGGCTCACTTCTTTCGCGACATCTCAGAGGACTTGATCATCGTGGAAGACATAGAGACGACTCTGCGCCAGCACATTGAGACCGCATTTCCCAGTGAACACGAGATGACCGCAGCCCTGATGCGAGCTTTCGATGCCGATAAGCAGAATCCGCGCCGACCGCGGTACGAGTACGATGAGATGAGTTTCGGACAGCATGTCCAGTTGATCGCCACCGAGGAGAACTGGTCGAGGTTCGGAGAGCTTCTTGGTCCGAAGCAGGTCTTTAGAGCACTGATGGACCCGGTGGGGGATATCCGCAACCAGATAGCGCATTTCCGGGGCCGCGTCGATCTGGTGCAGCACGATGCACTGCTTCGAGCCAGGGATTGGCTCGCGTCTCGGCCCAAGGCTTTCGAGGCGGAGGCGCCTGGCAGAACAGCGATCCAAGGGGATGACGTACCCGCGCGAACGCGCGGGAGTAAGTACGCACCTCTAGAAAGCTGGCTAGAGAGTAGGCGTTCGCAGGTCAATAGGATTCAACTGGAGTTCGATGGTATTGAGAAGCTCATAGGAGATGATCTGCCCCCTTCGGCGCGCGAACACCGCAGCTGGTGGGCGAACGATTCAACAAGCCACACTCAATCCATCGCCTGGCTCAGTGCAGGCTGGCGCGTCGAAGACGTCGACCTGAGGGAAGAGAGAGTAATGTTCCAGCAGACCAACTCGGTCTTGATGCAGCTGTTCTTCAGCGATCTGCTGGAGCGTCTTAAGGAGGCAGCGCCCGGTGTCACTCGCGCCACGAAGACGTTCCCTCAGAACTGGTGGAACTTCGGAGCGGGCAAGTCCGGTTTCGTCTTTGGGTGGGTGTTCACCAAGGAGGACACGCTCCGGGTGGAGCTCTATATCGACACCGGTGACAGGGACAAGAACAAAGCCGCCTTCGATGCTCTCCGTGAGCAGAAAGGCGAAATCGAAGCGGGGATTGGCGCCGAGCTGAGTTGGCAGCGTCTGAACGACAAACAAGCTTCGAGAATCGCACTGGACCGGCCGACCACGATAACCGATGCGCCAGAAAGGCTTGAAGAGGCCAAGGAGTGGGCCCTTGAGACCACGCTGGACTTTGTACGTACTCTTCAACCCAGAGTGAAGGAGCTACAACTTGACTAGCGAGTCCGCCACCATTGTCAAACGCCTCTGGAACTACTGCAACGTCCTCCGGGACGACGGCGTCTCCTACGGCGACTACGTCGAGCAGCTCACGTACCTTCTCTTCCTCAAGATGGCCGAGGAAAGGGAGGAGCAGCTCGGCCAGGAGTCCGCCATTCCGGAGGAGTACAGTTGGTCGA
>CAZGSX010000282.1:0-2062 GCA_964528475.1 uncultured Anaerolineales bacterium | reverse complement strand
CCGTGCGCCGCAACACCTCCAGGGCGCCCCCGTGGAGCTTGTGGAGCTGATCATCGGACAACACCGCGAACTGCGGCGACTGAAAAGCAACAAAGCTTGCGGTCTTCATCTCCGTACTCCCCCTCTCTCTAATCTGCCACACCCAGGCGCGACCCCGCGGCCCGCCTCGACACGTCCAGAATCCCTGTACCCAGAAGCAGCCCATCCCTGCCTATCACCCCGATGTCGCCCTCCACGCCGTCAGACAATCCGGCACGCGCCATACCGAATTCCCGTCATCAAGTACAGCGCCCCTGCTCCCCTGCCCCCTTGCCCCCCTGCTCCCTTGCCCCCCTGCTCCCCTGCTCCCCAGCTCCCCCGCCCCCTGCCCCCACGCCTATCCCAGCGCCCGATCCAAATCAGCGATCACATCCTCCCCATTCTCCAGCCCCACCGACAGCCGAATCAGCCCGTCGGCGATGCCTGCCTCGGCGCGCTCCTCCGGGGTCATGTGCTCGTGGGTGATGGTCGCCGGATGCATGCAGATCGTCCGGCTCGTCCCAAACGTGACGGCATGGGTGATCAGCTCGAAGCTGTCGATCACCCGAGCTGCCCCCTCCATCCCGCCTGGTGCGACGAAGGAGAGCATCCCCCCGCCGGCCGCCATCTGGCTCCTCGCCAGGTCCGCCTGCGGATGGTCGTCCAAACCCGGGTAGTTCACGTGCGCGACGCGCGGATCCCCTGCCAGATACTCGGCCACCCGCTGAGCGTTCTCGCTGTGCCGCGCCATGCGAAGGGATAGGGTCTCGAGGAACTGCAGCGTGAGCCACGCCTCGAAGGGCTGCAACACCGCGCCCACAAACTCAGTCGTGTTCCAGCGCACGTCCTCCACCAGCGCCTCAGGGCCGACGATGGCCCCGCCCAGCACACTCGCATTGCCGCACAGGAACTTGGTGATCGACAGCAGGACCATGTCTGCACCCAATTCCAGCGGCTTCTGGAGGGCGGCGGTGGCGGTCGTGTTATCCACGAGCAGGGGGACCCCCTTGCGGTGAGCGACGTCGGCCACGGCGGCGATGTCGGTCACGAAGAGGCAGGGATTGCTGGGCGTCTCTACCCAGACTAGCTTCGTCCGCCCGTCGATGAGCGCGTCCCAGCTCTGCGGATCGACGGCATCCTCCACGAAGCGGAAGTCTACCTGGCAGCGCTCGGGGAAGATGGAGGCCGCCTGCTTGTACCCCTCGCCGTAGATATTGAGGCTGGTGACCACGTTATCCCCCGGGCGCGCCAGTGTGAAGATCAGGTTGAACAGCGCCTGGGAGCCCGACGATGCCGTCACACACGCCTCCCCTCCCTCTAGGGAGGCCAGTCTCTCCTCGAGAACAGCCGTGGTCGGCGTCCGGGTGCGTCCGTACACCGGGTAGGGAATGTCGTCAAACCGTTCGTACGGGTACGTCATGGATTGCACGATGGGCGGCACAAACGAACGGAACGCCCCCACGTCCTCCAGTGGGTCGAACCCCGCGTGGAGCGCCCGCGTATCGAAGCCGAGACCCGCATCCGCCCGCTCTGCTGGCCTCTCCTCTGGCCGATAAGCCCACGGTTCACGCATGAAGAAAAGCTCGTCTTCTGCCATATAAGTCCTCCAGTGTGTTGAGAAAATGCAGTCCCGAGAACGCGCAGAATCCTATAGTGTCATTCTGAACGAGGGCAGCCCCCAGCGTGTCATACTGAGCGACGGCACCGCCCCAAACTTCTCATTCTTACTGAGCGCAGCCAGTCGAAGAATCCCCGCCTTCTATACCTGTCAAACCAGGCAACAGCAACAAGCCTCAAGCCGTCACCCCCATCCCGCGCAGCCCCTCAGCGTGTCATTCTGAGCGACCGCACTGCCCCAGACTTCTTACTCTGTCCGAGCGCAGCAAGTCGAAGATCCCGCTCTCTAACCTGTCAAACCAAGCGCCAGTAACAATCCTCAAGGCGTCGCCTCCAGCCTGCGCAGCCCCTCAGCGCGTCGAAGAGTCTCCGCCCTCACTCGCGCGCCAGCGCCGCGTCCCGTTCCACAATCTCCCGCAACGCCTCC
>CAZGSX010000281.1:0-2063 GCA_964528475.1 uncultured Anaerolineales bacterium | reverse complement strand
TTCTATCGCCACAAGCGCGGACAGGGAAAGGATTGCCCCAGACGATATAGACCGAAATAACACCGCTCAAACCAGCGCCACAAGCGGCCCCACGAGCCGGAGCGCGCCCGGACCGAGGGGCAGGCCGCTCAGCCCAACAGGAGAGACGAATGGACCATCCATTCAAGGTGGGTAAGCAGTATCGGAACCGTCACGGGGAGTACGAGGTGGTACGACTCGACGCCCCCAGGATGGTGATTCGCTATGCCGACGGCCGTCGGCTGGAAACCACCGTCAGCCTCCAGGCGCGCATCTGGAAGAACATGCAGGCGGAGGAGCGGAACAGAGCCCAGGCCCGCAAGCGTCGTAAAACCCGTTCTACCTCCCGCAGGGCCGCAGGGCTCGCCAAAGAGCTCTTTCAGCGCTCTCTCGACGACATCTTCATCGCCTACGCCTTCTGCTACGTCGATCGGGCGGTGGCCGCCCTCGACGAGGCCCCGCCGGACGTCGAGGCGGTCATCGTCCAGCCCTACTACAAGGGCCGCATTGTCTCCGCTCGCAACGCTATGCTGCTCTACCACCTGCTGACCGGCGGCAGGGCCATTCCCATCCTCTTCACCCCGCAGACCCGCCATCAGGAGCAGACGTTCGCCTATGGCTCTCGACTCCTCGATCTCTGCCACGAGGGGGACATCGACAGGGTGCGGAAGAACGTCGATGCGGGGAAGTGGCTCGTGTGGGACGAGATCCTCTATGCCTGTAACCACCTCATCATCCAGAAACCCATCAGAGAACTGCCCGTCAAGCCGCCCATCGACGTGGCCACCAACCTACTCAGGGGCCCCACCCAGGGCCAACCCACGGGCGCCGTCTCCATTCCCTCGCCCAAGGTCCTCGACCCCAGCCTGCGTCACCTCCTGGAGGACCTGTAGCCGGTGGGGGACGCCAGCCCCATCTCCAAGCGCGCTCGCACCCACAGACATGCGATGGACGCCTGACCAACCGCTAACACGGATTTGAGGAATCCCATGACCTGGTTCGAAGACCTGACCGGCTTTCCCGAGAAATCCCCAGCCTACGTCCGCGAGAACATCACCGTCCACGGCGACACCTTGACCTCCCTCGTCAACGGCAGGACGTTCACCTGCGGCCGCCTGGAGACCCCATCTCTGGGGGAGCTACGCCGTCGTGTCGCCCAGCATCGGCCAGCAACCACAGCGCTCTCCCTCCGCGAGGTCGTCGCCGATGTATCGGACCTCCACGCCGATGAATCCAATGCCGGAGCCCTCTTCCAGGTCGCCTCCCAATTCAACCTCCTGGAGATGGCAGGCCCCGACATCACACCCGAGCACGGCGTCGGCATCTACGAGTATGACCACACCCAGGGACCCGCCTGCGCGGTTGCGGCCGGCGCCGGAACCATCTACCGCAACTACTTCGCCGTCGTCGACGGCCAACCCGGACAGTCCGCAACCAGGCAGATCGACTGCCTGGCCGACATCGGAGAGGCCCTTGGCAACGCTGACGAACGGCTCTGGGAGATGAGGAACGGCTACGCCCTCGCATCCCGCGACGGCCTCATCGAGATCTCGCGCCGCCTGGAGGCGGCCTCGGAGGACGAACGCGATCAGCTCCGCCAGCGACTGCGCATCGGCGTGCAGTGGAACACACAAGTGACGATCAGGGGCTCATCGCACACCGTCACCCAGGCCTACTGCTCCGCCCTCCCCGTCGCCTACAGCCCCCATCCCCCCGACCTCTGGGAGCAATTCGCCCGCTTGGTCCTGGAGGCCTCCTACGAGGCAACCATCTGCACCGCTATCCTCAATGCCCGCAGCACGGGAGACAACCGCGTCTTCCTCACCCTCCTTGGGGGAGGCGTCTTCGGCAACCGCACCGACTGGATCACAGATGCCATCCAACGGGCCCTCAAGCTCTACCTGGACTGGGACCTGGACGTCGCCATCGTCAGCTACCGCTCGTCCAAACGCGCTGTCCGCCGACTCGTGGAGCAATTCCCACCATAGGCGCGCAAGAAGAACATGGACAGGACCAGGATCACGCATCAGAGGCCCCACCGCGCG
>CAZGSX010000280.1:0-2089 GCA_964528475.1 uncultured Anaerolineales bacterium | reverse complement strand
GCAAGTTGGTCCGAATGATGCGGAAGTCGTCGTATGCGACGTGGGTAAAGGCAGGGCCGCCCTTCACGTCGCCCAGGGCGTAGATCCCGGGCACGTTGGTCTCCAATCGTTCGTTGACCTTGATGTACCCGTGGCCAGCCAGCTCGATGCCTCCAGCCTCTGGATTGAGCCGGTCGGTGTTGGGGCTTCGACCGACCGCCAGGAGAAGGTGCGACCCTACGAGCGTACGCTCCCCCTCGGGCATACTGACGTGTAGCCTAACGTTCCCGTCGGGGTCCTGTTCTACGCGCTCAGCATCGGTGTCCAGCAGAACCTCAATGCCGTCCTCCCGCAGGACTTTGATCACCTCCTCGGCGATGTCCCCGTCCTCATGGGAGAGCACTTGCCCGCTCCGCTGCACGACGGTCACCTGGCTGCCGAAGCGGCGGAACATCTGGGCGAACTCGACGCCGACATAGCCGCCCCCGAGCACCAGCAGGTGCTCCGGCACCTCGTCCAGCTCCATGATGCTCGTGGAGTTGAGGCTGGGCACGTCATCCAGGCCGGGCAGGTCGGGCCGCCTCGGCCGCTGACCGACGTTGATAAAGATCTTCTCCGCGGTCAGGTGACGGGTGGACCCATTGTTCATGAGCACCTCTACCGACTTCGTGTCGGTGAAGCGCCCTTCCCCCATCAACAGATCCACGCCCTCCGCCTCTTCGAGACGGCGGCGATTCGCCTTGCGGAAGGTCTCGACGATGTCCCGCTTCCGCTGTCGGACGCGGGCCATGTCGATGCTAATAGGTCCGGTGTGGACGCCGAAGTCGGCCCCGCGGCGTACCAGGTGGGCCACCCGAGCGCTGGCAATCATCGTCTTCGTGGGCGTGCACCCTTCGTTGATGCAGGTCCCTGCCACGTGCTCCCGCTCGACGAGGGCCACCTCCCAGCCAGCCTGCGCCAGGGTTGTGGCCAGGGGGGTGTTTGCCTGTCCGGAGCCGATGAGAACGGCGTCATAGGTTTCGGTCGTTGTCATGGTAGTCCCATCTCCTCATGTGGTCTTATGTTGCCAGCGTGATCTACGCCTGGATCTCCACGCCCTTGAAGAACGCGACGTAATCCTTGATCTCCTCGGCGGCTTCCTTGGGCCGGGGATAGTACCAGGCCGCGTTTCGATTGACCTCGTCTCCCAGTACGACGTCGTAGTAGCTGGCCCTGCCCTTCCAGGGACACGTCGTGTGATGATCGCTCTCCCGAAAGTACGCTTCATTGATCGAGTCCGGCGGGAAGTAATGATTGCCTTCCACGACGATGGTCTCCTCGCTCTCAGCGAGTGCAGCGTTCTTCCATAGCGCCTTCACCGTAGATGCCTCCTTGACGGCTAACACATCTCTGCGTCATCCGTAATACAGGCGATCTGCCTCATCTGCGTCACCCTCTATCCTTATTGACGTTCTTGGTCGTGCTTTCCTCACCTCCGCCTCGATATTCTACCGTCCGCCATGCCCTCAGCAGCTCCGCCACGCTCCACGCCTGGGCGATACAGCCCCGGGGCGCAAAGGGCGGAGCCCCGTCGAAAATCTCGCTGATGCTGCCCACGCCATGGTCGCTCAAGTGAGGGATGAACGGGTCCAGAAAGGAGCGGGCCTGCTCAGGGTCACCGTAGACGCGCAGGTGAGCCGTGACAAAGGGACCGATCAGCCAGGCCCACACCGTCCCCTGGTGATAAGCCGCATCGCGCTGGCGCTGATCACCGCCGTAGTGGCCGATATAGGCTGGGTCATCGGGCGACAAACTGCGCAGACCATGTGAGGTGAGTAGGTAGCGAGCACAAGCGTCCACGACAGCCTTCTGCTGCTGCTCACTTAAGGGACTATGCGGCAGGGAAACGGCAAACAGCTGATTGGGGCGGAGGGCTGGATCGTCTCCACCGGGGCCACCGACCACGTCGTAGCAATACCCGGCATCCTTGTTCCAGAAACGAGCGAAACCAGAGCGAGCGCTCTCCGCCATGGCCTCGTAGTGATCGGCAGGTTCTTCCAGGCGACGCGCGAGATTGGCCATGATGCGCAGGGCGTTGTACCAGAGGGCGTTGATCTCCACCGCCTTGCCG
>CAZGSX010000279.1:0-2096 GCA_964528475.1 uncultured Anaerolineales bacterium | reverse complement strand
ATCGCCTCCAGCACCACCGGCGCCGTGACCGGGAACACTAGCCAGATGCGCCCGAAGTGCCGGAGACGCTCCGTCGCCTCCTCTACCGTCAGCGGCACGGGAATCCTACCGGTGACGTTGACAAAGAACCCGGAGAGGACCTGTGCGCTCAGGACGCCGTCGCCACTCCGGGCCAGCTCGTCCAGCATCGCCAGCGCCCGCCACTGCTTCACCGGCTCCGAGCGGTCGTAGGCATAGATCAGGACGTTGGTGTCAATCAGCGTCACGGTCATAGCGGCTAAACCGCTCCTCGTACGGCTCCACCCGCGTCCATCACCGGTCACCGGCAACAGGACCCTCTGCGATGCGCGCTTCGATGAAGGCTCGCTCCTGTTCCCACGCGGCGTTCGCCTCACGACGCCGCTTCTCCCGCGCCAGCCAACGGTCCAGCGCCTGTCGGATGATCGCCGCCTCGCTTCTACCCGTCTCCTCCGCCCAGCGCTTCAGCAGCTCGTCCTGCCGGGGCTCGATGTAGACCTGCTGGTGCACCATAGTCGTCACGGTTCCTCCGTTCTCCCTCAGTGAGTACCTGGCACCCGATCGCAGTATACATTGTGGTATACATCACACAGCGCGAGCAGGCAGGAGACGCGACATGGTGGGACTGACTGTTCGTAGACCTCAATGCCGTCGGTTTGTTCGGTGCATCAGCCGTCCGAATTCCTCTTGGACCACTGAGACCCTGAACGGATGACTCCACTGAAAGCTATGATCCGTCAGTGGTTCAGCTCCTCTCCAACACTCGAGCTCGTGGACGGCGCCACCACGGAGAACGGACTGCGCCCTGACCACGTCCGCGCCGACGTGTACCCCGCTCACTCGTCGCTCGCCTCACCCGCCGCCACGTCGGCCCACTCGCGCAGGCTGGCCGCAAAACGCTGCCTAAAGGCGTCTCCGTGCCGCGCGACCACCTCGGCAGCCTCGTGAAAGGAGATGATCTCCGTTCACCGATCTCCATCTCCTCCCACGTAGAAGCCCTCACACCCTCCACCGCTCTGTATTGAGTTCTCCTCCGGCGTCGATCATACCGACTCCTCGCCTTGCCCGGGCAATGGCGCAACGATGGCGTCCAGTATCTCGTCCGCCTGGTAGACGAGGTTGCGGGCCCGCCCGGTGATCTCGCGCAGGATCCCCTCGCTCTCCAGCGTATTGACGTACCGGTAGGCGGACTGATAATCGATCTCGTCGATCGCCTCAGCCACGCCCTTGATCGTGATGATCGGCTGTGTGAAGAGGTGGTCGATGACCTGTAGCAGGCGCGCTCCTATGCGTCGATGCTGGAACTGCTCGCGATAGCGCTCGCGCAGGTCGAGCAAGCGGCGACTGCGCGTGATCGCATCCCGGGACTGCAAGACGATCCCCTGCAGGAAGAACTCGAGCCACTCGCTCCACGCGCCGCGCTGGCTGACAGCCAACAGGTGATCGTAGTACGCTTCACGGTGACGATGGAAGTAGGCACTCAGGTAAAGAAGCGGTTGTGGCAACAAGTCCCAAGCGCAGAGGAGCAGCACGATCAGCAAACGCCCCACGCGCCCGTTGCCATCGAGGAAGGGGTGGATCGCCTCAAACTGGTAGTGAATCAGGCCCAGTCGAACGAGCGGCGGCAGGGTCGGCGTGGCGTGGAGGTAGGACTCCAGGTCGCTCAGGGCGACCTCCATCACCTCAGGCGGTGGAGGAACGAAAGTGGCATCGTTGAGCAGACACCCCGGCGGACCGATCCAGTTCTGGCTGCGGCGAAACTCCCCCGGCGTCTGGTGCTCACCGCGGACCCCCTCCATCAGACGTGCGTGTAGCTCTCGGATCAGGCGTAGGCTGATGGGCAGCGTCTGCAGACGTTCGAGTCCATATTCGAGCGCCCGGACGTAATTGTGGACCTCTTTGACGTCGGCCGGTCGGTCGAACAGCGGTAGTTGGACCGCCTGGTAGGCGTAGAGATCGGAGAGCGAGGCCTGGGTGCCCTCGATCCTGGAGGAGAGGACTGCCTCGCGCCGCATGAAGGGAGCGATAAGCAGATGTGGATTGGCGAGGCTGTGCCCCAGACCCTTCAATTCTCCCAG
>CAZGSX010000278.1:0-2113 GCA_964528475.1 uncultured Anaerolineales bacterium | reverse complement strand
GCTTGATCTGGGCTCGCAACTCCGATGATGAGATTGTCTTTGGCATCTCCACCTCCACACACTCTATCGGCTGGTCAAGTTGTACAATTTGTAGTATTTGACTATTATACTCGGGCAGGCTTCGGGTGGCAAGTTGCACGGACGCGGCGGAGAGGGCACGGTCAACTCTGTTCTGCGAGCCGGTCAGTCAGAGCGTCACTGAGCCTATCAGCCTGGAGATCTCTTAGTGCAGTTGAGTGTCATGGATGCTTGCCAGCGCTCGGGTTGTTCACGTACCACTCGTTGACGGCGCCCAGGATCGTCATCTGGCGCCGTACAGAGAGGGGATCCAAAGATGCAAAATGGCCATCCCAGACGGGATGGCCTCAGGCGGGGCCGACGGGAGTCGGCGGCGCATGGCACATCAGAGTTCCGCGCGTCTTCGGTCACACCTTTGCTTGCCCTCCCAAGACGTGAACTCAATAGCGGAACACCGCTGCCAGGGGAGCATCATCCGGCACCTGTCCTGGCTCAACCGCGTAGACAGTTCCCCCCTTCAGAATGGTCTGGATAGCAGCCAGGTCGAGGAGATCCTCGTCACCGGGTTCAGCGTCCTCGTGCAGGTGAATCGTATCTGTGCTCGGGTCAAACTTGCCCCACACTTGAATGCCGAGAGCGACAAACAAGACATCTACCCGCCCGCGATGCGCCGCCAGGACGGCCTCCCTCACATCGGCAGTGCTCTGTCCCGTACCGACCAATTGACTGTATCGAGCCGCCGCTTCTTCTCGTGCTTCCATGAACGTGGGCTGCACGAGCGGCCAAGCCCGGGTATGTAGTTCTTCGGGCGTTAGCTCGTCTGGGCTGCCTGCAATCCCCTCCTCTAGAAGATGAGGATACGTATTTGCTTGCTTGTAGAGCGGGAAGAGGTACTCGACCCCCGCCAACACGAGGGGTGATTGCTTGCCGGTAAGCAGGTTCGGTAACTCACGGTCGATCACACGGAACCAACGCAGAATCCGGCCTTTGGGTCTGTCACCGACCCCATGACCATGAAACGTAGTCGAGCGACTTCCTGTTCCCGATGATGTGTCGCTATGAGACTGCAACTGTCTTTCGAAACGCTCATATTGAAGCGCCTCAGCCATGCTTTCGGGCATACTTTCCAGGTCGATTTCATCCACTGTGTGCCGTGTGCCTTGCAGCAGCCTGACTTGGTTCTGGCTAAGGGTGAGGATGTAAAAGTGTCCGTCGCTGGCGAAGAACGGAAGGAGTGGTTTGAGATGAAAGACCTGAGAGATCACCACCAGTTCTTCAAACGGGAGAGGAAGGCGATAGAAATAGAACTCTTCTGCGGTCAGAAATACCGCCAAACCGTGGCTCTGGTTCCGCCAGAACCTCGGCTCCTGCCCCAGACGCTCGGCTGACTTCAGCATGTCCCGCACGTTCGGGGAGCGCAAACCCTTGGACAGCAAGCGTTCCTCCGCCTCGCGAAGCAAGTTCCTGAAGCGAATCGGATCCTGCTCAGTTTTTCGACCTGCCCGATGAGTAGGCATGAACAACGAGACATGCCAGCCAGGAGGTCTGGCTAGAAAGGTTCTCAATTCCTCCGTCGTAATTGTGTCCATGTGGAAAGTCTCCTTTTCTCGAGAAGACGCAGATCATCATCATCAATCCATCCTCGCCTGAATCGAAAACCCGCGCATTCGGCCACATCTGCTGTGCCCGTTCTTCAAGTATAGCGGTCCAGATCTGTATCCATTTCGTTCAACTCGCGAAACTCAATAGGAGCTTCTGCTTCTGCTATCTCTCCGAATTCGGATTCGTACTTACTTACATTTTCCTGGAGTGCTCTGATGATTCTTTTCACGTGACCGGGGCTCATGATGGCTGGTGCAGTGACAGCGCCGGAAAAAGGGACAACCATTATGAAGTCCATGATAAATTCCTCTGTCGTGTGAGTCACGAGCATTGTGTTTGAGTAGACTCCCCCTTGCAGCGCCTCTGGGAAATGAAGCTTGATCTCTTGTTTCTGATCACCTATGGCCTTTCTCCTCTGACCAGACTCGGCCTGGTCATGTCACGGTGGACGGGTTGGAGCTTGTCTTTGAGTAACACGACGGCATCTACCCAC
>CAZGSX010000277.1:0-2146 GCA_964528475.1 uncultured Anaerolineales bacterium | reverse complement strand
GCCGCATCAACCCCGCGGCCCCGCGCACCCTGTTTATCCACGGCGCCGTCTCCGAACCTCTCCCTCCGCTGACCTCAGATAGCCCAGCGCAAGGTGCAGGCCGTGTTCCCCGGATGGAGCCCCCAGGCACCACGCCGCGCGGGGGCGCGTGACAACAGACTGGCCCGCCCCTCAGCGGGGAACGTGGATTCCCGTGTTCAGACACAGCAAGCATCCCGGAGCGCAGCCCATCCCGACAGAGCCCGCCCTCGCCATCTCATCGTGAGGAGCACAGCGACGAAGCATCTCCGCTGGCATTGCAGAGGGGGCTCCTTCGCTTACGGCCCAGAATGACCCGGTTGGAGGTCAGGATGACGTAGTGCAGGGACTACTAAGAAACCTATCACGGCGAACCGTGACGCCGAGCTAGCACGGCGATGCCGTCATTCTGAGGGCACGCAGCGATTCGAGGAATCTCGCGATTGCTAGCAAGGAGATTCCTCCCCTACGCTAAGCTCCGTTCCGGTCGGAATGACGAAGACGACGGTTGCTCCGACGCGCCCCGTTCCAGTCCGGATGACGAAGGCAACGGTTGCTCCGCCACGCTCCATTCCGGTCGCAATGACGAACGCGGCGGTTTCTTGCCTGCTGAGTGAGGCGCCAGCGCCATGGGGCGACTCGGAATGACACGGTGGGGGCCGAGGGAACCTTTCGCCGTCGGCGCTCGTCTTAGAGTTGACGGACTGGAACGGACGACGCGTCAGGAGATGGGCAGTGCTGGCGCGCGTCGCGGGATCGGGGATTGTGTTGGTCACATAGAGGAGGCCGAGAATGAGGAAGTTGTTGGCAGGTATACTCTTGACAGCGATTGTGGTCACGACAGGTTGCAGCGCTATTCCGGAAAGTAAACAGGTGCCCGGGGCGGTGGTGGCGTCGGAAAAGGAGCGGACGACGGACGTTGACGTCGCCGAAGGGGATCTGGACGCGCTGGTCGAGGGCAACAGCGGCTTTGCCTTCGACCTCTATCGGCTGCTGGTGGAGGAGACGGGCGACGAGAATCTCTTCTACTCACCCTACAGCATCTCACTGGCGCTGGCGATGACGTACGCCGGCGCCCGCGGCGAGACGGAGGAGCAGATGGCCGAGGCTCTCCACTTCACGCTGCCGCAGGAGGACCTCCATCCCTGCTTCAACGCCCTGGATCAGGAGCTCGCACGCCGCGGGGAGGGCGCGGAGGGGAAGGACGACGAGGGCTTCCGGCTGAACATCGCCAACGCCATCTGGGGCCAAGAGGACTATGAGTTTCTAAGCAGTTTCCTGGACGTGCTGGCGGAGAACTACGGCGCGGGGCTGCGCGTGCTTGACTTCGGCGGCGCGCCGGAGGAATCCCGAGCGACGATCAACGACTGGGTCAGCGAGGAGACCGAGGGGAAGATCGAGGACCTGATCCCCCGCGGGTTGATCAACCCCCTGACGCGACTGGTGCTCACCAACGCCATCTACTTCAATGCCGCGTGGGCGCGTCCCTTCCAGGAGGGGTCGACGGCGGATGGGCTGTTCACCCTACCGGATGGAACCGAGGTGCAGGTGCCGATGATGCGGCAGCAGGAGTCGTTCCGCTACGCGGAGGGCGCCGACTATGCGGCGATCGAGCTGCCCTACGACGGGCACGAGATGTCGATGGTGATCGTGCTGCCCGAGGAGCGAGCTTGGGAGGCCTTTGAGGAGACGCTGGACGCGGAGCGCGTGCAGGGGATCATCGAGGAGCTGGACCGGCAGCAGGTCGCACTGACGATGCCGAAGTTTGAGTTTGACGCCCGCTTCAGCCTGAAGGAGAGCCTGGCCGCGCTGGGCATGCCCCAGGCCTTCTCCGGCGAGGCGGACTTCTCCGGAATGACGGGCGACAGGGCCTTGTTCATCTCCGAGGTGGTGCACAAGGCGTTCGTCGCCGTGGATGAGAAGGGCACCGAGGCCGCCGCGGCCACCGCGGTGGTGATGCTGGAGTCCGCGATGCCGGAGACGCCGGTGGAGATGGTGATCGATCATCCGTTCCTGTTCCTCATCCGCGACGTGGAGACGGGCGCGATCCTCTTCGTGGGAAGGGTGGTGGACCCGAGCGCCTGAGCGTCGATTGGGTTTCGCCTACAGTGATTGCCTGAGGGCACGG
>CAZGSX010000276.1:0-2147 GCA_964528475.1 uncultured Anaerolineales bacterium | reverse complement strand
CGAGCGCAGGTCGCGAACTCGGGTCGCTGGCGACCTGTGCTTCGCTATCTTGCACAATAGGCTGCTTGCGCATCCCATTATACCACAAGGTCCGCTCACGAAACACAGCCGGGATGCCCCAAGGGTCGCGGTGGGGAGAACCGAACCAGTTGCCTTGCCGCAGCGCTGCGAAACGGCCCTCCGAGGCGGAGTTGCTGCTTGGAAGATGAAGCCCTACACGAGATCCGCTTTTGCCCCATGGTGAATATGGCAATCAGTCCGTGACTCTATGGTGTCACCAAGCCCAGCCATCTTACCATCGCCCAACGGAACAGAGTCGCCCCGAGCGTCACGACGAACAAGAGGCTGCAGAGACGCCTATCAGCTTCTCGATCTTCTTGGTCAACTGGCTCCCGGTCAGGCGGCCGTTCCAGCGCTCGACGACGTCACCGATCGGCGTGACAAAGGTCGTTGCCGGCGTTCCCAGGACGTTGTAGTCCCGTAGGATCGTGGGCTCTGGCGTGCTCCCGGTAGGATATGTGATTGCCACGTCGTCGAGCAGGGACCGTCCGGAGATCGGCCTCAAGCTCAACCTCCGGTCGAGGCTGAGGCCGCTCCGAGGGTTGCTGAGGTGGACTCAGCGCCGTCATATATGCGTGTCTCGGGCTTGAACGCGGCCCAGGAGAACCAGAAGTAGTTGATGCTGACAATCGGCTCCAGTTGCCGATCCGCCAATGGCCCCGTGACCCCGCTTCCCAGCACGTCCCACTCGGTTCCTGTGTGCTCGTCGATGATCCGGTCGGCCTCGACTACGAAGGTCAGCGTCTCGCCATTGAGCTGCCGAGCGTACGTTGTCGCCGCCCCAACGTCGGCCCCTCCCGCCACCGAGCCTGCGTCCAATGCTGACGCGGTGCCCGGGGCCCATAGTACGACGATGGGAACATCGCCGACCGTGTCGTTCACTACGCGTGCCTCCTTCAGCAGGTCGAACGGATAGGCGACGGCCTCGTCATCGATTTCGACGGTGACGACCCTCGCCATCGGGGGAAGAGCCTCTGGCGTCTCGGGGCCATCATAGAGGAACGGCGAACGCTCTACGTCGTCGTAGCCCACATACGGATTCCTCCCGTAGTCCCGACTATAACCCGTGTTACGTGAGAGAACGTCTCCGTCTGGGTGGGCCTTCTTGAAGTCCTGCCAGGAGACCATCGAGGCGGGCACAAACGTCAGCCGCCGCCCGGTGAACTCGCCAACGATGCCATCGCCGGTGGCCTGCTGCCACCAGGTCTCCGTCTGCCGATCGTACATGATCAGGTTACTGAAGCGAAGCCGACCCGTGGTGCCGAAGTCCAGCACCTGACCATCGAACGTCCGCTCGAAAGCGATACCCGTGTTGCAGAGCGGGCAGAATGTCACAGTTAGCGGCACATCGCCGATCACATCGTTGACAATCTCGTGCCACATCAAGATCTGAATTGGATACGCCTTTGCGACATCGCCCACCTCAACCAGGATCACGGGTTCCTGGGGCTCAAGCCAACCATCCGCCTCCTGGACGCTGACGAATCTGGGTGCGTCGATTGCGGGGATTCCGTCCTTCGGAGGGCCGCCTGAGAGGATCTCGTCGTACGGTACGCTGCGTATCGTGAAGTCCGTATCGAACTCAGCCGCCGCCCCGGCCGGTGGCCGGTCCGTTGCTTCCATCGTCGCGGTGGGTGGAGGGCTCTCCGCTGCCCCTGCGGTGGGCGTCGAAGTGGATGCTGGGGGCGGACCCTCTGCCTCCTGCGTCGGCGTCCGTGAGGCCGCAGGCGGAACCGTCGGTTCGCCCTCGATCGCCAGGTCTCCAGCCATCGCACAACCAGTCAGGACCAGCGTTAACAGTCCAGCCCAAACCATGTCTCGCATCTTAACCTCCCCCCTAATCTGGCCATTTAGCCTTCGACATATAGACGAGAGGAGAAGCCAAAATCTTACGTCCTAATCAGAAATCTCTTGGTCCGTTGTGGCGCACGCGCTGCGTGCTGCGCAGCGTTCAGGCCGGGGGGAAGGGGTTTGACCTTTCGCATCACCGGACTCTCTGTTCCGGTAAGATCAGGGGAGCAGGGTACTCGAAGGTGGCGACGACTCAAGCTTCGTGGAGGTGGCGAAGCGCTTCCAACAGTGCCTCG
>CAZGSX010000275.1:0-2163 GCA_964528475.1 uncultured Anaerolineales bacterium | reverse complement strand
CACCCGAACCAGCGTGCTCGAGCCAGACCGCGTCGCCTCTGCGGGAGGAGCCTCTGCGGGAGGAGCCTCTTCCCCCATCGCCAATGGTATGTCACTCATCCTGCTTCTCGCTTTCCATACTCATGTCCAGTCCATACAGACGCAGGGGGGCGAGTGAGACCCGCCCCCCTTTTCCGTCTCAGATCATCTCATCACATCGCGTATATGCAGGTAGCCGCGGAGAGATTGGCGTCATCCCTCCGCGACTGTCACTCATGAGCTTCGCCTACTGAGTCACGAACTCGACCGAATCGCGCACCGGGACGAGCGCGTTCTTAGACACCGCGATCGCCACCACGCGGTTGGAGCCGGCCTCCAGCTCTGCCGTCATGTCCGAACTCAGTACCACCTGCCAGTAGCCGTCCTCCACCGCCTCGGCATCGCCCGTGAAGGCGAGCTCGCCGCCGGCGTCGAAGACCAGATACTTGACCATGGAGATGTCGTCAACCGGATAGGGCACGCCCTCCTCAAGGTCGACGAACACATCGTACACGGCCTCCTCGCCGATGCCCACCTGACCCGGGCCATCCATCACGACGTCCGGAACGGGAGCCTCCACGAATGCGGCCCACCTGTCTGCGTTGTCGGCGTAGTCTGGATTGTTCTGCAGAATAAGCGTCCCCTCGACAGGGAAGACCCGCTGCAGGAAGAGCGGCCCGGTGCCAATGTAGAAGTGCTCGCGCCGGCGATACCACTCTTGCAGGTTTGCGTAGCGGCTCTCCACCTCGTCGGCCGAGAGGTACTGGCTCAGCGTGGCCTCATAGGGGATGAAGCCCTCCTCCTGAGCCTCGTCCAGATTCGTCTTCAGGATCTCCAGGCTCGGTCCGCCGATGAAGCTCGTCCATTCGACCTCAAGTTCGTCCGCCCTGCTGGTTGAGAAGGCCAGCTCGCCGGCCTCTTCTGCCAGCCACGCCAGCGCCATGTTGTGCCACGCCCCGTCACCCTGATCATATAGGCCCACACCCGGGTACATCGCTCGGAAGTTGCTGACGTTGTTCTCAGCGTCGAGCGCGTAGGCGTCGGTGTAGTATTCGATCTCCACCGGGTCCTCAGAGGTGATACGCCACCCCTTGAACGCCTGCATGAACGAGGTGAAAGCGCCCACTGCGGCCGGGTCGTGAATCGGGCTTTCCTCCTGCGCCCGATCGAAGAGGAGGGCAACGCCGAACACCATATCGGCCAGGCTGAACTCACTCCCGTCATGCCACTTCACCGTGTCCAGGAAGTCGTCCGGGTAGCGCATGACGACCTTAACCTTCGCCGTCTCCGTCTCCGTGTACTTCTCCCCCGCCGTCACGAAGACCTGGTTCTCCACATCCCAGTCCGCCCAGGCGTCGTCCGGAACCGTGATCTCATCCATGAACTCCAGGTTGACCCAGTCCAGGCTCTTGCCTACAGGCAGGCCTTCCTGGATGTACACGTCCGCGCTCTCGAGGCGCAGCGGCCGGTACAGGCCGGTGTACGGATCCACGACTACGGCATTGTTCCCAATGCCGCGTATCGGCATGATGTCGTAGACCCAGTTGGAGCCCGCCACCGGGTTCCACGGCTCTGTCATCAGGCCTGGCATCGCGACGTTGACCGAACCGCCCACCTGGCCTTCGCGCCGCAGCGTCTGCGCCCACATATGACAGCCGTAGATCCCGCCCGAAAGGTCCGCAGCCACCTGTATCTCCGACCCATATGGGCCAATGCCCGTGGCGTCGACCAGCCACACACGCGCCGAGTCCTCCATCGACAACTCGAGCGCCTGCACCATCATCTCGCGCCGCTCCTCCATGGTGTTGAAGTTGTTGTTCGCCAGGTCGCGGCACAGCTGGTAGAACTCCTCAGTGGGTTCGTAGTTGTCCCACAGCGGCACGCCGGTGTAGCCGTCCGGCGTGTAGAAGAACGAGAAGTTTCCGCCGCTGTCGCGGCTGATGGCCGTGGTCACCCAGCCGCCCGTGTAGTAGCTGAAGCACCCTTCGTCCGGATGCGTGCTGATCCAGCAGGCGGCGGCTTCCGACGACGTCTTGTAGTCGCGGGTCACGGTGAAGCCGAGATCCTCTAGCTGGTTGGCGAAGTAGTCGCCGATCTCCGTCCGCTCATCCTCCACGCGGATCAGCCCGATCAGCTCCACAGGCT
>CAZGSX010000274.1:0-2185 GCA_964528475.1 uncultured Anaerolineales bacterium | reverse complement strand
CTTTGCGCGCCCTGGGCAGCTGGGCTACAATACCGGCCGACACAACGTGAACCCGTAGCCACGAATCCGATAAAGGGAGGAACCGAGACCGTGACCCGTTCCATTGCATCCAGAGAGCCAGACATCGCCGCCGTCATCCTCGCCGCCGGGGGCTCAACGCGGTTCGGAGCGTGCAAACAGCTGCTGGCGTGGAGGGGCAGACCCCTCGTCCGTCACATCGCTGACGTAGCGCTGAGCGCCGGCCTCGATCCCGTGATCGTGGTGCTGGGATGCGATGCGGAACGGGTGTACCAGGCGCTGGAGGAGCGCCCGGTCCAGACACTGATCAACTGGCGCTGGGAACAGGGGATGAGCACCTCCGTCCAGACCGGCCTGGCCGCGGTTCCGCCCTGGGCGGAAGGGGCGCTCTTCCTGCAGTGCGATCAGCCCAGGATCACGCCCGATCTGCTCCGCGCGATGGTCGATCGATTCCAGGAGAGCGGGGGGGCCATCGTCCATCCGGTCCACGACGACCGCCGCGGGACCCCGGTCCTTTTCCCGCGCCGTTTCTTCGCGGAACTCTCCGCCGTCAGCGGCGATCAGGGCGGACGGGTTGTGATCGAGCAGCATGCCGACCAGGTCTCCCCGCTGGAGGTCCACGATGCAGACATGCTGATCGACATCGACACGCCGCAGGACTACGAAGAGCTGCAGCGACGGGGGGAGGGCCATCAAGGAGGCGACTCGGCAGCCGTGCTGCGGCCGATCCGACATCTGATCATCGATATGGACGGCGTGCTCTGGCGGGGGGACGAGCCCATGCCGGGGCTGCAGCGCTTCTTCGCCTTCCTGCGCGAACGGGGCATCGGCTTCACGCTGGCCACCAACAACGCCAGCCAGCCAGCGGAGCGGTTCGCGCACAAATTGGCCAGCTTCGGCGTGACCATCGCCACGGAGAGCGTGCTGACATCGTCCATGGTCGTCGCCAGCTATCTGGAGGAGACCGCCCCCCCGGGGTCGCCGGTCTACATCATCGGCGAGGAGGGGCTGCGACAGGCGCTGGAGGAAGGGGGCTTCGTGGTGTGCGACAACGGATATGAAGATGCACCGGAGGCCGACTACGTGATCGTGGGTTGGGACCGCTACCTGAGCTGGAAGAAGCTCTCCACGGCCGCGTATCTCATCCACCGCGGGGCCACGTTTATCGGCACCAATCCCGACATCACGTTCCCGACCGAGTGGGGCCCGGCGCCGGGCAACGGCGCCACTCTGATCGCCCTGGAGGCCTCGACCGGCGTCGAGCCGATCATCACCGGCAAGCCGGAGCCGCAGATGTACGAGGAGGCGCTACGCCGCATGGGGGCCGTCCCGGAGACCACGGCGATGATCGGCGACCGGCTCGAGACGGATATCCTGGGCGCGGCCCGGGTGGGGCTGACCACGGTGCTCACCCTGTCGGGCATCAGCAGTGCCGACGACCTTCCCAGCTCGCCCGTCCAACCGGATCTGGTCTGCAGGGATATCGATGACCTAGTCGGGCGCTGGCAGGAGGTGCTCGCGGAGGGATAGAGAAGCAGGCGCAGGGACGGCAACTCCGGCGATCTCGGGATTCCGCCGAAGAGCGCCCTCGTGACTGTAGCGCCACACTGAGGGGACAGGATTGACAAGATTGACAGGATGCATAGGGTGGGCACACATCCCCTCAGTGGTCCGTGTGTCCCCAGAAGACCGCTCGGTTCGGGATTAAGTACCGTGACGTCCTCCCCCTCGGCGTCGTACCCATCCCGGCAGGTCGCCCTCGGCCGCTTGCTGCAGCCGCTGCCACATGCTACAATCTTCGGATGAAGACCATGCAGACGCCAGGCAGCCCTTCGGGACCCATCACCCTCTATGACCTCGACCTGCCCACCCTCCAGGCCCTCCTGGGGAGCTGGGGCGAGCCGTCGTACCGCGCCGATCAGGTGTGGGAGTGGCTGTACGTGCACCTGGTGAGCACGTTCGAGGAGATGACCAACCTGCCGCAGGGGCTGCGCGAACAGCTGGCGGAGGAGACGACACTGGACGTGCTCCAGGTCGTGGACACCGCTCGCACACCGGACGGCAGGACGCGGAAGGATCTGCTCCGCCTGCGGGACGGGGAGACGATCGAGGCGGTGCTGATGCGGTACGAGACCCGCCGGACGGCCTGCCTCTCCACGCAGGTGGG
>CAZGSX010000273.1:0-2190 GCA_964528475.1 uncultured Anaerolineales bacterium | reverse complement strand
ATCACGACACTGCGCCGTTCGTACCGCTCAGCCAAGAACGTGAACAGCACCTCCATCTCCTCCCGACTCTGCTGGACGTAGCCCAGGTCATCGACGATGACGACCTGGAAACGATCCAGCCGACGGAGCTCGCTCTCCAGCTCATAGTCCTGCTTCGCGCGCAGCAGGCCGTCGACGAGCTTGAAGGTGGAAATGAAGAGCACGCTGTAGCTGCGTTGGATCCATTCGAAGCCTAACGCAGCAGCCAGATGCGTTTTCCCCGTTCCGGGCAAGCCGAAGATCAGGATGTTCTCCGCACGATCGATGAGCTCGCCCTCGCAGAGTCGAGGGAGTTGACGCCGGAGGCGAAGAGGCAAGCGACTTTGGTCGAAGACCTCCAGTCTCTTTCCCGGAGGGAGATGGGCCGCTTTGGTGAGGCGCGTGATTCGCCGTTCGCGTCGGCCGATCATCTCTTGCGTCAATAGTTGCTCCAGGAACGTCTCCAGGGGCCAGTCCTCGCGTTCGGCCAGGCTGAGGGTGTCCCCGGCTACCTCGGCGATGGTGGGCAGCCGCAAGGCCTTGGCGTGAGCTCTGATCGTGTCAAGAGCCATAGCACATCCCCGTGAGCAGACGATCATACTGCTCCAGCTCTACCTCTCCGCAAGTGAGCGCCGGGACCTCAATCGGCTCTGGTTCGAGGAGGCGCTCCACATCGGTTTCATCCCACCGGCCTGCGCTGACCAGAAGTTCATCCAAAGCCCTGGTCACATCGGATTCCATCGTTCGCGCCGCCAGCATGAGGATGCGGAGATAGGCTAGATCGGCTTTACGGGGCGGCTGCCACTGATTCAATCGCTCCCAGGCCCGACGAAACACGAGTGCCGGAAACAAGTCCTCTCGATAACGGTAGTTCCGAAAGCCGCCCGGCTTCCGGATCAGGCTGTCGATTACGTGGCGATAGTTAACCCGATGCTTCTTTTCGCCGATCAAGCGAGGTATGGTCGCCACTAGATGGGACTGATAGTACACTTCCAGATCCCATTCGTGGATCCGCACGGTGACCCAGCATCCGATCAGGCTGGTGGGCACCGAGTAGACGTTCTTCTGCACCCTGATCAAGCTGCCACGGGCAACCTTCACCTTGACCTGGCTGTCAGTTGCTAGCGCAGTGGCCCTCAGAGGCTTCATCACCGCCAACTCCTCGCTCAGACGATCTTGACGTGGTTCGTTCCGGCGGTCCATGATATCGAACAAGAAGGCCTCGTACGCTTCCACACTCTCGAAGTCCCGGCTCCCCCGCAGCAGCAAATGTTGCTCAATGGCTCGCTTCAATCCCCCGTGGGAGGACTCAACATCCCCGTCCTCATGGGGCGAACTCACGTGGGTCGTACGCGGCTCCATGCCGTAGTGGTCCAGCAAGTCCAGGTAGCCGTCCGTGTATTCGCGTCTCTGGTTCGTCTCTGTCTTGGCGCCAGGCCAGTACGTGGCCGCACTACTGTTGTCCGTCTGGTGATACTCCGGCGCGTGCCCCAGCTTCACCAAACCGCTCCGCATCCCCAGATGGAGAGCTGCCAACGACTCTGATTGGGCGATCCGACCCCACTCCCAGTTCGAGTACGGGAGCACCGAGTGAATCAAGAGGTGCTCAAACGGCTCTCCTTGAATCGTCACGCCGAGTTTGTTCATCGATGTGCCGTCAGTCTGCATCGCTCCGCCTGGCTTGTGTATCTGCTCCAAAATCGCTACCTTCTGCTGATGCAGGGCCCTCCACATCGCCACACGACGCTGGAAGGTACGCAACTGTCCTGGCTGATACCGCCCAGGGTGCTCTTCGCACAACCATTCGAACAACGCCTTGGCTTCTAGCGTCGGGGCATCCTCCAGCATGTCTCCCACCGTGTCCCAGTCCCCGGCGAAGGCGTCCCGGCGCGTCTTGTATCCCCGGGGCTGTTCCATCTCGCTTGGCAGCTTCCCCAGCTTCTCGTACTTGGCTGCAGTCTTACGGCTCCTCAGATTCGCGCTTGCTGCTGCCTGCTCCTGGGTCCGTCCCTTCTCTCTTTCCCTCATCACAATCCTCACTTGAGCATCCGTCGCTGTCACTGTCTTCTTGACCTCCTTGTATTGAGGCCAGTCTACAGTGACATCGCCGATCCTCATAGTGGGCATTTCTAATTGTCGTCAGTGGGTAATTCTAATTGTCGTTCAACAGGA
>CAZGSX010000272.1:0-2194 GCA_964528475.1 uncultured Anaerolineales bacterium | reverse complement strand
CTTGCTTTCCGCACATCTCAAATGTCTTAACTCCGATTTAATTGTTTCGAAAAATCGACATTAAGATCAGGGTTTTTGATAAACCTCCACAGGAATATCCAACAATTCGAGAACTTGCTCTTGAATTTCATTCAGCTGAGGTGGAAACGTCTGGACAACAGCACCATTTCCAATTAGGTCATGATAATGAAGGTTTTCAAAAATACCCATTATTCTGTCCGTGGTGGGAGAATAACATTCACGAGATTCGGGGTAAATCGGGATACTCTCTAGGCCATTCTTTTTCATACTCTGTCGAATATTACGCTCGATAAGGGATTGGATCAATAGAGCTACAAAATATAGAAACAAGAAAGCTTCAATACGAGCAACACTGTTCAACCACATAGGGGCAACGTCATAAACTGTTTTCAACTGTTCATGGCGCTTTTCCAATCGTGGTTGGTACTTGTACTTTTCAAGAACATCTCTGCAACCCAGATCCTTATGATTCGTTATCAATGGAAACATCCCGTCACTACAGCTATCATTTTGAATCACATCTTCATTGATATGACAAGAAACATGAAAATGGGTTATTGTTTCAGAAGCATAATGTGTATTTGGCCCCGGCCTCCCTTTGCCTACTTGACGAATTGTCCGTTCAGGTTCCTCATCGATATTGTAGGTCACCCAACGACCAGCACCAGTATCCTTGATGATCTTATCTGCCGCTCGTTCTACACCGCCTCTGGTTCGTATACGGCACCTCTTGTTTTGGAGGCGTTCCTCCAGTTGGTTGAATGATTTGTGAGCATTCTTGATCGAGTTATGACGACGTTCCTGATCAGATTTCTCTTTGGTCGAGTTCCAAACCCAGATAATGCGGAATCCTTCGGCCGATGGAAGGGGAGATTCAGCAACTCGCCACTTTTCAATCCTTTTATGCTTATGAGTGGACCGAGATTTTTTTTTCTCCCATTCTTCTTGCCACTGGATCTTATGGGTTATGAGATAATCTCTAAAGTCCTGTTCTTCTTTTCTAATAGCAGGTACCACCGTTATGAAGAAACCACCATTTCCGGAAATATGCTTCATCGTTTCGGACACACAAAGCTTACTATCTGCAACGTAGATGAAGTCCTTTCGTCCTAAAAGATTACAGAGTGTATCCCACGTTTTAACATGCGTTGTATCATCTGTTGTGTTCCCATCACAAGCGTTGTAATGCAAAGGTATGGCTCCATCAGCGGTCACTGTAAGTATCCATAACAATTGTTTCAGGTCGGGTCTGTGATCTTTATTGAAACCATTCGTTATGAACAATGTTTTCTTTCCATGCTTGTAATCTCCATTTGCCTCCTTGTATTTCCCAGTGAACGTAATGGTGGTAGAGTCGTTGTGCAATTGGTCCACATTAATGCCAAATTCTCTAATCGCTTGGAGAACGATATTCGTTTGGAGCGATGCCCTGTCCGCACAGAATAATTTATCGAGAGCCCGTCCAATTCGATCATCATTCAGGTATTCGATCTGATCGTTTTCTATCGGTAGTAACTGCGGTGAAAATTCTGCGGCCCACTCTCTGAGTTCGTACATTGGCTCTCGCCCATCGATGAGATTCATTATCATGAGGAGGAGGCATTTGTATGGTTCAATTTTATGGCTTTTATCATTGCAGTTGATAGCATATTTCAAAAGGTTAGAGAGTTTCAGCCGCTCAAGAAAGTGATCTATAATTGGCAGTGCTCCAAACTGCTTTGACTGTAGTTTGAAATCATCATTGATGTTATTCATGATCATGCATGGGGTCGACAACTATATACATGTTGCGTGTATTAGGACACATAATGAGACTATTTATTGTTATTTTCCATTTGCCACCAAACACACCTCGAAAGATACGGAATAAGTTTCCACAGAAGTTGTATGGCCAAGCAGTTAGCTCTTGGGGAGGAAAATACAGGTATCGGAAGACAGGTTTTCTTGAATCGATTCCTTATCGCAAGTTGTATCGGGGTATAATTCTTGTTCGCGATGAAGATCTCGACTCAGTACGGAATTTCTTAGAAGGATGGGATGCTATCATTCAGGTAAGAGAAATTATTCCACTCGATGAGGACATAAAAGGACTGTCCAGTAGTGAAGATTAATGCGTTAATGTTCAAGTTTATATAAATCGAGTTTTAGCATTCTCAGATGTGCGGAAAATAGG
>CAZGSX010000271.1:0-2235 GCA_964528475.1 uncultured Anaerolineales bacterium | reverse complement strand
GTGGCGGGGATGGGGGGTAGCGTCGGCCTGAAGGGGACGGACGGAGAGATGCACGAGAAGGCCGTGGAGCTGGGCGCGGAGCCGGTCACGCCCCGGAGGACGCGGGATACGCTGGCTCACGTGGAGCGGAAAGACGAGATCGCGTTCCTCGCCGCGCCGGGACGGATGGGAGCCGTCTACCTGGAGGAGATGGGTATACCGGCCACGGTGGTCGGGGAGATCGGCGAGGAGACCTCGGCGGAGGATACGAAGCGGATCGCCCACGCGATGGTGGATCGGGGCGCGGAGCTGCTGATCTTCGTCGGCGGGGACGGCACCGCGCGGGACATCACCGACGCCGTGGGCACGTCCGTTCCGGTGGTCGGGGTGCCCGCCGGCGTGAAAGTCTTCAGTGCCGCCTTCGCCCTCAGCGCGCGGGCGGCGGCCGATATGGTGGACGCCTTCGTAGCGGGGACATCCGTGACGGAGGAGGAGGTGCTCGACATCGACGAGGAGGCCTTCCGCGACGACAGGTTGGCCGCCAGGCTGTACGGCACCCTGCTGGTGCCCGAGGTGCGCGCCTACCTCCAACCCGCCAAGGCGGCCTCGGACGTGAGCGTCCCCTCCGAGCAGGTCAAGGCGGACATCGCCAGGTCGATCGTCGAGGAGATGGATCCGCAGACGCTCTACCTGCTGGGGCCTGGCACGACGCTGCGAGCGATCACGGACGAGATGGGGCTCTCGAAGACGCTTCTGGGGGTGGACGCGGTCTACGGAGGCGAGCTGGTGGGAGAGGACGTGAACGAGGAGGGGATCCTGCGGCTGTTCGAGGAGTACCGCCAGCGAAAGATCGTCGTGACCCCCATCGGCGGCAACGGATTCATCTTCGGCCGGGGGAGCAAGCAGTTCACCCCGACCGTGATCCGGGCAGTGGGCCGGGAGAACGTGATCGTCGTGGGGACCCGACAGAAGGTGAGGAAGCTCGACTGCTTGCGCGTGGATACGGGTGACGCGGCGCTCGATGAGACACTCTCGGGGTACATCAGGGTCACGGTCGGTTACAGAGAGTGGATGATGGTGGAAGTCAAATGGTAAAGCGCCCCATCCGGCTCGACATGAACGAAGTACCCACCCTCCCCCCGGCGAACGTCATCGCCGCGGCCCGCAGGGGGTTGTCTCGCCTGAATCGGTACACCGATTCGGAGGACATGGCGCGGCTTCGAGCGCTGCTCGCGGACTACGCCGGCGTCTCGGAGCATCTACTCGTGGTGGGACCGGGCTCGGACCTTTTGCTGCGAGAGGTGGTCCACGCCTTCGGGGGAGAGCGAACGGTGATCACGGTAAGCCCGACGTTCTTCCCCACCCTGGAGACGGTGAGGCAGGTTGCGACGCGGTGGACCGGCCTGCGGCTCAGCCCGCCCACGTTCGCGCTGGAGCCGGAGGTCCTGATCGACACGCTGGAGGGACCGTGCCTGGTACTCATCGACAACCCGAACAACCCGACGGGCCAGGTGCTGCTAGATCGCGAGACGGTCCAAGCGGTGCTGGAGAGCGAGCAGACCCTGCTGGTGATCGACGAGGCGTACCACGAGTTCGGCCGGGTGAGCGCGCGGGCAAATGCCCAGGCAAATGCCCAGGGCGACGAGGAGCGAGACAACTCGTTCCTCGACATGGTGGAGGAGTATGCGAACCTGGCAGTGACGAGGACGCTGGACAAGGCGTTCAGCCTGGCGGGCGCGAGAGTGGGATACGCGGCCGTGGGAGAGGCGTTTCGGGAGGCATTCGTCGGCTTCTACGCGTTTCTGCCGCAGTCCAGCCTGTATGCAGCGATCGCGGCATTGGAGAACCCGGGCTACGCGAGGGAGACCGTGGAAGGACTGGTCAAGGAAAGGGAGCGGTTGCGGGAGGCGCTGCAGGACGCGGGGGCGAGGGTCGTCCCCAGCCACACCAACTTCCTGCTGGTCAGAAGCGGTGTTCTCGATATGGCCAGACGGCTCAGGGATGCGGGCGTGCTGGTCTCGGACGTCTCGAACCAGCTGCCTCCCGGCTTCATCCGGGTGTCGGTGGGGACGCGGCAGGAGAACGACGCGTTCCTGGCTGCCTTTAGAGAGATTTTAGGGGAAGACGCGTGATTTCCCGAGAGGAATTGACAATATGATTGCCTTTGGACCGGTTCCATCCAGGCGCCTGGGACGCAGCCTGGGGATCAACAACATTCCGCCGAAGATATGTACCTACTCCTGCGTCTACTGTCAG
>CAZGSX010000270.1:0-2239 GCA_964528475.1 uncultured Anaerolineales bacterium | reverse complement strand
GGGCTGGGTCCAGTGGGCCGCTTGCCCCGTCCCGTCCAGGTCGTAGGCGATGGCGTAATGGAGCTGTCGGTTGCCAGAGTTCTCCGCAACCCAGGTCATCATCAGATCTGGGATACCGTTGCCGTCGAAATCGGCGATGTCGCTGCCCGCCCCCACGCCAAATGGGACCGGCAAGGTCTCGGGCGACCGGAACGGTTGGCTCCAGCTTGCAGGGGTGCCCGCGGCGTCGAGATCCCAGCCCACCCAGTACTGGAGCCAGGTCTCATACTGGTGGTCGTCGAGGGCCTGCTCGATTTGCGTCATCAGGACCAGATCGAGGTTGCCGTTCCCATCGATGTCAACCACAGCGACACTTCCGCCTATGCTAGCACACCGGAACGCGTCGAGCCCCGGAATCTCAGCACCGTGGTGTATGTGGAGCGTTCCCCAGTCATGGACCGAACCGCTTGGCTGGATGTCGTAGCCTACGATGTACCAGAGATGGGGCTCTGCAGTGCCGCCGGATGAATGGCCCATGCCCATGAGGATCACGTCGGGCTCAGCGCTACCGCCCACATCCGCGATGGTCGCTCCACCTCCGGTCACTACATCATAGATACCGCTGCTGAATAGGTCCTGAGGCCACAATTGTATCTCGCTCCAGCTTGACGCGTTGCCCGCCTGGTCGAGGTCACAGCCGATGCGGTAGCAGAAGTGGCGATAGGATTCCTCTGTACCATACGGCCCAAACTTTTCTACGCTCTCGCAGATGCCGCTCATAAGCATATCGGGTCGGTCCGGGTCCCCTCCGAGATCGCCCATCGCTATGCCGGCGGTCGGCTCCTTGAGGGCTGTGTCTACCGTGTGCTCTCCCGTCGTGGTGTCGTCGTACGTGACCTGGCCGGCCATCGGAGCGCCCGCCGTCACCGGGCTGAAAGGTGCCTGGCCGTACCGCTCCGTCTCCACGCCGACCATCCACACCAGCTTCGCATCGAGGGAGAGGGTGTAGGGCGTCCCGGGCTCGGAGGCGGGGATGAACAAGTGGCCGCCCAGGGCCACGGTGGTCCCCTCGTCCTCGATCTGGGACAGGGGCACGTAGAGCTTGTTCTCCAGGCCCCATCCCATCTTGACCATGAAGTCGTTGGTCCCCCCGACCTCGTCGAGGCCCATCAGCACCATGTCGAGCCGGCCGTCGCCGTCGATGTCGGCGATGTCCATGCCGCCGCCGTCGTTGTTGAAGTCGAGGCCCTGCACCTCGACCCTGGTGCTCCAGCCCGTCGGCTGGCCGCTCTCGTCCAGGTCCCAGCCAACTTTATAGCGGAAAGCGTTGGCGCCCGCGGGGGCATCGACCCCCATCAGCACCAGATCAGGCCGCCCGTTCTGGTTGACGTCAGCGATGGCAACGCCGCCCCCCTGCGTCGTGTTGCCGATGCCCGACACCACCATCGTGCTGCCCCACCCAGCGGGCGACCCGCTAGCGTTCATATCCCAGCCGATCCGATACCGGAACGTGTTCTCGCCCGAGGCGTTGTCGATGCCCATAAAGATCAACTCGGGGCCACCCACGCCGTTGATGTCGGCGACGGCCGCCCCGCCGCCGGCATTCTCCGATCCGAGGCCCGTGACCTGAGAGAAGTCACTCCAAGACGTTGCCGCCCCGGTGCTGGCATCCAGGTTCCAGCCGATTCTGTACCGGAAGGCGTTGGCGCCATCCGGATCGTCGATGGCCATCAGGAGCAGGTCGATCGTGCCGTTGCCGTCGATGTCGGCCAGCATGGCGCCGCCGCCGGCCGCCACGGATCCGACGCCGTCCACCTCGATGGTCTCGCTCCAGCCGTCCGTCGGCTCACCATCGGCGCCCACGTTCCAGCCGACCTTGTAGCGGAAGGTATTCTCTTCCGCCGGGTCATCAATGCCCATCAGGACCATATCCAGCGTCCCATTGCCGTCGATATCGCCCAGCGCCGCGCCTCCTCCAGCCGTCTTCGAGCCGATACCGGGCACGCGCATCGTGCCCGACCAGTCCGGCGGCTCGAAGCGGTTCACCAGGCTCATCCCGTAGTCGGCGACCTCGGACTGCATGGGATAGTCGCTGGCCCGGATCTCGAGCATCGGCGTGAGGCGTAGGTCCTCTTCTGAGAGATTGATATCCTGCACTTGCCCGTCGTAGTCCTCCGGCCAGTCCCAAGCGCCATCCTGCAGGTCCAGGTGAGTGGCGTCGTAGGGCCGGAGCTGGAAGTCGACGTAGGTCGGGTTGCCG
>CAZGSX010000269.1:0-2261 GCA_964528475.1 uncultured Anaerolineales bacterium | reverse complement strand
CCAGGTTGTGAGGGCGGTTGTCGATGACGTAGGGAAGTCTCATACGATCGCCTCCAGGTAAGGCCTGATGACTGTTCGGACCCGACAGATGCGAGCGTAGCGGAGCAGCTCGTCGAGGTCGAAGGTATCCCGCTCGCGATATTCCTTCAGCGCCTCGAGGGCGATGTCGAGCCCAAGCTGGCGCCGGAACTTGAACATATCGGCCACACTCTTGGCCGGAACGGTGATGCGAACGGCAATCCCATCGACCTGATAAGTACCCACCCCTTCGTCCCAGGCTGGGCCGGAGAACCAGAAGACGCGGAGAGGCGGATGTTGCAGTCGCGGCCGCCAGCTTCCCTTTTCCACGGCGACATCCACCGAATGGGGGATCTCGGTCGTCAGATCGTGAAAAGCGAGGGCGGAGACCAGGCAGACGACCCCGTCCGGGACCTTGAGAGCTATGGTGACCAGGTCTGGGTTGGATAGCGGCGGCAGATCGGCCAGGCGATAGAGGCCCCGTGCCAGACGATCTAGCGCGTGCGAATCGCGCATGGCGCGGAGCGTGCGCGCGTGAATGCCCTGCTCCAGCGCCTCGGACGTGCGGAGGATGCCGCCATGCTCGCGGAAAATCCCCTTCGCCTGCTCGATGGCGTTACTCGTTACCATTGGATTGGATAAAAGCCTATATACTTAGCCATAAGTACCGCGCATTTTATCCAATTCCTCATTCCTGTCAAGTCGTCGAGCTCACGAGAAGTGGGAACGAAGGCAGCCCCTGGGGTCTCGCACAGGAGGTCGAAGCCGCCGACGTTGAAGGATGCGGTGGCGACACCTAGGGCGTGGAAGGCGTTGCTCTGCAGGAGCTGGTTGAGACTATCAGCCAAGTGATGCGCCCGTTTGTCGATGGCGTAGAGCGCAGGTTGCAGTATCCCCGCCGACATCAAGCAAAGCTTGCCACTATCTCCGCGTTCCTGTTCCAGAGAAGATGCGTTCATCCTGACCACGCGCTTCCCGCTCAGGCTAACGCGACCCTGTGCTTCACGACTCAACCTCAAAGGCTCGCTCGAGGAACTCGACAGTGGGCTCATCATGTAGCTTGCAGACGATGTTCTGATTGGCGAAGATTCCGTTGTATTTCTTCGCGTCTTCCCGAGAAAAGGTCCTGATCCAGTCGACGCCCACTACCCACTCTGAGAGTTCCGGATCATCTCTGTGATCATGGGGATTTGGCGCTTCCAAAGGCTGCTCAAGCAGGGGCTCGCCCCCCTCGACCACGAAATCCTTGATCATCGCAGCCTCTTGCGTCACTTTTCCGTAACCGACATACCCACGGCCCTTCATACAGGCGAGGATTTCGTCGCCTATGCTCAGACGCTCCAAAGCGCTGGAGTACCACTTGCCTTGACCCGCGCCGATGTACCCATAACGCCGATTGTCCTCCCAGTTTCGGTGCTTGCCTTCTCCAGCGTTCACGAAGTAGTATCCCGACCACGGACCCCTTGTCCGGGAGTTGGAGATCTCCTGGACCTGCTCGGGATCCTGGAGCCAGGCTCTACCCGGGTACTCTTGCCCGTCGCCCCCAAAGAAGGTGAAGAAGGCCACATTAATGTTGACCCCATATTCATCAGTCAGGTATTGGACAATGCGCTCCGACGATTCATCCAGAGACGCCGCAACGATGACCATGCTGTGGTTCTTGTTGATATACTCGGGCAGGGCCTGATCGAACCGCTCGCTGAATGCCACCGCTAGACTCCTATCCAGATGCTCTTCCGCGATAGCGTGGATTTCCTAAGCAGTGAGCCTTCTCACCCAGCTCGCGTACTCAAGGACCTGAGCGACAATTTCTCTCGGCGTCTTCGCTCTCTTGAGCTCAATGATCATCACGTTGCCCTGGCGGTCGATACCTACGTGTCAACTCAAATGGTTCACCTTTTAGCTGCAAATGGTTCACTTTTCAGTTTCAAGTGGCACGTCAATTCGGGCCCCTTGACAAGTGCCATCGCATGTTGTATACTAGTGTTAGCGCTAACGGTAACGCTAACAAGGCTTCGGAAATATGAAAGATCATGTGACCATCGATGACGTTGCTCGCCACGCAGGTGTCTCAGCGATGACTGTCTCGAGGGTGGTCAACGAAAAAGAAGAGGTAAGCCCAGTGACCCGCCAGCGTGTGCAAGAGGCCATCGATCGACTTGGGTACAGACCGAGTGACATAGCGCGGGGCCTTGTCACGAAGCGCACCGGTACCCTTGGTCTCGTCATACCGGATGTCTCCA
>CAZGSX010000268.1:0-2263 GCA_964528475.1 uncultured Anaerolineales bacterium | reverse complement strand
CTAAGCCTGTTTTCGACATAGAACAAACGATTCAGTAAAGCGCACATTAACAAGCGAGCCATACAGGACTATACTGAACCTCATCCGCAACGGAGGAGGTTCAGAATGTCCAGTGGCCATGCGGAGCAATTCGGATCGCAGATCGCACGGATGCAACCCCGCGACATCGGGGCTGTAGCGTTATTCCACCCAGTTCTGGAAGCCCTCGGGTTGGCGCACATCGTACGCGACGTCGTTCCGAGTGCTGCCGATGTCGATCTCGGGCGCATCGTCATGCTGTTGGTGCTGAACCGCTTGCTGTCGCCACAGCCGTTGTACCAAGTTGAAGCGTGGTTCTCAGACACGGTATTGCCCGAAGTGTTGGATATCCCAGTCAACAAGATATATGACAATCGCTTGGGTCGGGCGCTGGATCGGCTGCACCCCTACTGGGGTGAAGTTTGGGCGCGGACCGTCAGTGGCGCGATTCACGTCTATGGACTGAACCTGAGTGCGCTGCACTGGGACATTACCTCGCTGTACTTTGAGGGAGCCTACACGGATAGTGAGTTGGCAACCTACGGATACAGCCGCGACCATCGCCCAGACTGTAAACAGTGTAATCTCGAAGTGGATGTGAGCCACGACGGCTATGTACCGGTGTTGTACCAACCCTTGGCCGGGAACACCGCCGACATCACGCGCCCGGAACCGCATCTACAGCATCTGTTGCAGTTCCTGGCGCGTCCGGAACTGGCCGATCACCAGGTCCGTCCCATTCTGATCAGCGACTGCAAGATGGTGACGCCGGAGGCGGTAGGGGCGTGTCATCGCCACGGTCTCTACTACTTGGGACCGTTGCCCAACGGGACGGGCACCACAGCGGTACTGTGCAGTGTGACGGCTACAGAGTTGCGGGAGCATCCCTTGGCCTATCGCCCCAAACGCATCCAGGCAGATGATACCCGCTTCGTGCCGTATCAAGGTGTGTGGCGGCCCTTCACGTTTGAGACGGCTGCCGGGCCGTTCACGGACCGTGCGCTGGTGGTGTGGAGTGCGGGCAAACATCGGCTGGATGAGCAGAAGCGCAAGACCCACCTGAAGCGCTTGCTGAACGCGCTCGACCACATCCAGAGCCAGCTCAACACGCGCCGGTACAAGAAGCGCCAGTACGTTGAGCAACGCCTGGAGAGCGTTCAACGCGGTAATCAGGCCAAGAGCCTGGTGGACATCACGTTGACGGGAGAAGATGAAGCGCTGCAACTCATGTTCCGTATCAACCGCGAGCGCCTGGCGCAGGCTCAAGCGTTGGACGGACGCTATGCCCTGGCGACGAACGCGGCCCACCTGGATGCCGACGCGGCCTTGCAGCTCTTCAAGGGACAGGATGGCGTCGAGAAACGCTTCCGAAGTGCCAAAGGTCCGTTGCAGGTCCGTCCGCTGTTCGTCCGCAGCGATCGGCGCCTGGAGGGATTGGTGGTCATCACGCTGTTGGCGCTGCTGACCGGAGCACTGCTCGAACGTGCGTGTCGCCAGCAGGAGCTGACCTACACGGTGGAGCGGTTGAAGCACGAGTTTGCTTCTTTGCAGGCGGTGGACGTGACCTGGACGGACGGCAGCCGACAGCGGAAGTTAGCGGAGGTGAAAGCGCGACAGAGTGAGATCTTGGCGGCCCTTGAGTGGCCGCGGCCCGAACGTTACGCGGTGAACGCACCCTGACGCGGATTCGGTGGAGACTGGTTAGGCAAGTGCGTGGGGCGATCTTCGGGTAGTACGCCGTGCGTACCCGCCCACTTCTGAAGGTCGTCACACTCGTGACCCTACCCACCACCACCGAACTGGCAGTCCCAGGCGCAACCGGGACCTCCACCGAAGTCGTGCTTCGGTGCCACGGAGCGCCAGAGCTCCTGCTTGGCGTCAGTCCACAATGGTTTCAAGCGCGGAAATGGCTCACTTGTTAAGGTTCAAGAGCCCACAACGCCGGGCTCAGTGCTGTGTGTCTCGATACCGTTTCAGGTGTCGAAAGCAGGCTTAGGATCAATGAATCCTTCGCTGACAGCATGCAATCCCTCTATCTCTTGCTGGATATACTGGCGATAGTCATCAATGCTGTATCGCCATGGCTTGGATTTGTACCGTACCCTCACACCGGTCTTCTCCACTACCTTCTTGTAGAGATCTTCCAATGCACGACGAGCGTAAACAGCCGCTGCGATTTCATCACCAGCATCGACGTACGACTGAGCTCGAGTACGCGCATCTGAGCAAGGCTCTAGCACGATAC
>CAZGSX010000267.1:0-2281 GCA_964528475.1 uncultured Anaerolineales bacterium | reverse complement strand
CCGATGGCGAACATTGAGTAGACATTATTAGGTCCTACCGTAAGCGACGTCGAACCGAGTACGATCTTCGTGCCAGCCAGCCGTATCTCCAGCTCGTAGGTCCCGCCTGCAACCTCTACGTAATCTCCTGCGTCCTTATACCCGAGGTTCGAGAACAGGACGTCCCCATCCTTGATGGCCACATCGACGGCAGGCGCCCCTGGCGAAAGATGCACCAGGCGACCGCGGACCATTCCCGGGCCGGGAGCGCTATTGTCGTCTACGAACCTGATGAGCTCCAGCCCGGATGACATGCCCGCCGCGGCCAGCGTATACTCGCTGTCCGTGAAGACCACTGAGCCTGTCAGCAGCGGCGTCTGGTCACTATGGGCTTGCAGCGTGAAGCTGTGGGTCCCCCCACTCACCTCAATGTAGTCGGTGATGTCACCAAAGGCGACGTCGGTGAACACCTCTGTGTCGTCGATCAGCAGATCGATGGGAGGCGAGTCCGGAGATGCGTGAATGATGCGCGTCATGCCTCCCTCCGGGGACGATAGCACCGGGGAGGTTCTTGTCCCGACCAGCACCACGATCGCGGCGGCGACCACGGCCAGGGCCAAGACCAGCGAACTGAGCATCCTGCGTTTCATCCTCATCAGATTCCTCCTTGAGACCGGGCGGTCTCAGACCACCTGTGGGCTGGGTGGGTAACCTCCAGCGAGCTGATGATTGTGCGCGCAGCACGGACTGGGGCCCAATCGTGATACCCTCCCCAGGTCAACGCCGCGAGGCGATGACGCCTCACGTTTGGCTGTGCAGCCGCTCTGATCCGGTGCCCCTTCCGGCCGCGTCCCTGGGGAAGTCTAGCTACCGGTGTCTGATCGGCGACCTGACCGATACTGCGTCTGTCCTGCGCCCCGTGTGAGATAGCGAGATGACGCACGTCCCATTACTGATTGTAGTATATCACGCTTTGTGGTGTGACGTCAACCCCCTCTTCACGAAATCCTTCGCCTCGCAATCCCACCCCTTCTTGGCGGTGTAGCTTACTCACGGCTGACGAGTCAGCATTCGTGCAGACCGAACCCCTTCGATACCCTTCACGGGGAAGCCCGTCCGCACTGTCGCGCGACGTGCATTTATGGAGCAGATATGCGCTGGAAGACGGCAGTCGCCGTCCGCTGCACAGCGCCTTCCTCTGGGCGGCCGCCCCACCGGTGCGACCCTCGTGCACCAGGGCCGCTCGTCAGTCAGCCAGCAGAGCTCGCCGAGCCCGTTGGCGCCACGCGGGAGGCGAACGCTCTGGATCACCTTCTCGACAAACACCACGGACATCGGGGTCTGCATGTGAACTCTCGCGGCGATCGGGCAGCGTAGTCGTTGCTCAAGCTCACTGCCGCCGCGCAAACTAGGGCGCGACCGGATGGACTGCCGCGGCGGGAACTCAAATCGGCCTCCAGCCCGGCGATAGGATTCTGTCAACGGCACGGCAACTCCCAGTGTCACTAACGTGAGGGGCTCAGGAGCGGGACCAGGCGGTATCCCAGCCTCCCCAGTCACCACGGCTGGGACGTGCTTCTGGGAGGTGTTGCAGCTCCTGCACAGGCCGGGCAAGCGACCTCCAAGAGAGAGCACCGGCGACGAGGCCCTGCCCGGGGAACGATCTTGAACTGCCTGCCGGGCGCCATAGCCGGGTGGTTAGCAGGCGGGGATAGGGTATCCCTGGCAGAGCGGACGAGCAAGTCTGGGGCAGAATCTGAGTGATTTGCGATCCAGAGGTGAGGCGCTTCTCGGACACCCATCCTCCAACCGCTTTCCATTGTCAGTGCCATCGGCGATACTTGGATTGGCACCCAGATCTGTGTGAGCTCTGATCTCACGATTTGTGCCTGCATCTAGCGCGGGTCAGCCTTTAGTCAGACCGTAGTCGCCAGCAGTAGCGGACGCGTCGTGAGTGGATATCGAGTCAACGAACAGCGGTTCTTAGTTGACATGGCCGGTGCTGGCATGGCTGTCCGTTGACAAGCCAACATCGCTGTGGGTGATCGTGGGATTGCTGTCTTCTCCACTGGTACAACTGTCTCGACTGAGACGGCGCGACCGCGCCGGGGATGGCGCGGTCGCGTGCGCGAGATCTAATGCAGCGCGATCAGAGGGTGGCCAATGCCTCCACCCTCCGCTGCACCTAGCGCTTAGCGTCCGCCGTGGCCGCCCCGCTGCGCGCTGCCCTCCTGGTTCCCCAGGCCAAAACGATGACCGGAGCCCGTACCGTCGCGGGCGGGGGTGCCGTCGCAGTCGCCGT
>CAZGSX010000266.1:0-2288 GCA_964528475.1 uncultured Anaerolineales bacterium | reverse complement strand
CGAACTAGTGCACACTGACAGCATCAGCACGGCGCACGTGGTGGTACAGTTTGCAGACGGTCAGACCGCTGTTCGCCCCGTCACCTGGACAGGCAGCATCACCCGCATTACCGCCCTGGCAGATGCAGGTTTCGACGTTATACATGTCGGAGACGCCATATGCAGTATTGAAGGCGAGGGTTGCCCCGAGGCAAATTGCTTTTGCGAAGCTAATCTCTGGGCTCAGGGGCAGTGGTCTGGGACGAGCTGGGATATCTCGGCTTGGCCACCACCTGACTTGATTGACGGCGACGCCGTCGCGTTCCGTAATGGCACCCAGCCCGATTACAGCGACTTTGGACTCGCCGGCTTGCTACCTGGCGCGCCCACCTACGTTAGTGCATCTGATGCACTACAGTGGATGCTCGAGCACCAAAATAGTGATGGCAGCTATCCCAGTTGGTCTTATCCATCCGGAGGCTCAGTGCGCGCCCTAGTTGCCCTAGGATCGGCCGGTTATGACCCGGGAGAATGGGGCAGTCCGAGCCTACTGGATTACTTGACAATCGTCTCCAAGACCGAGACTGTCGAATTCGCTGCATCGTCGGCCTCGAATGCAGGCAAACTTGCTCTTGGCGCAGCCTGGACCGACCAAGACGTGACTGACTTCGCTGGCATTAACCTACCAATCAGCATCACTGCCTACTACAGTCCAACAACCGGCATGTATGGCGAGGGGAGTGGCGACACGGCATGGGCCATTCTAGGGCTATACGCAGCCGACGAGCACATCCCAACCCGGACCATTGATTTCCTCAAAGACGTGCAGAACCCTGACGGAGGATGGTCTTGGAACGAATGGAGTCCAACCAGTGAGGTACAACACACCAGTCTGTGCGTTCAAGCTTTGCTTGCCGGGGGCGAGCCGGTGACGTCGACCGAAGTAGTAAGCGCTCTCGCACTGATCGACAGCGGCAAAAACGAGGATGGAGGTTACGGATATCACGTAGGCAATCCCAGCGACGTGAACACGTCGGCTTACGTGATTCAGTCTGTGTTGTCAGTTGACCAGGTGCCGACCAGGAACTGGTGCTCGAAGGTCGGCTGCAGCTACCTGCTATCGGAACAAGCAGAGGATGGTAGCTTCGGGGGCTATTCGCCACTTGTGGCGACGCAGGAGGCTATCCCAGCGCTAATGCATCGACCATACGGTCCGTGGGGCTCGTGGACGTATCATTGCTACGTCAACCACTTGCCGCTGGTCGCCCACGATGATGCCGGGCCGCGGTAAGCTCGAGTTCTGGAAGAGCTGACCGTTGGGTTTACGTGGGGGTTTTCGCAAGCGCATCTGCTGTAGCCCACCGTGCGGTCAAGTCACGGTAGTCTTCTCGCGGATGCCTGACTCAGTGAAGTCAAGCGGTTCAGTCCGGAATAGGGTGCCCAGCACGAAAACTTCGGACTGCTTCTCGCTTGCCAGGGCTGCTTGCCTACCCGGGATCTTTGGTCCAGTTCGCAGGCGAAAAAAGCAAGGGACACCGGCTTGTGGGAGGCGTAGCACCGGTCAGGAGTTGCAGCGAAGCGTACGTGCACCGAACGGCAGCGCCAGGGCGTGGCTGTCGTCCGGCAATGAGGTCGCTCTTTGGCTCCTGGGACGGGACTCACTTCGTCAAGCGCCTCCTCGCTCACCGTCGCCGGGCGGCGAAGATCTCCCTAATAGAGGTTCTGACGAGATTGGGCAGCGAATCTCGTCAGAACCTCAGAACTAGCAGATGAGATGATGTGGAAGAAGATACTCCCTGATATGTCTGGTCGCCCCATGACAGAGAGACAACCACTGACGAGTGCGAGATTCATTATTGCTGCACTGATTCTGGTCACAGCCTCGGTCTACCCGCGGGCAGCCGCCAGCGCACAACAGCTAAGCCAAGTAGGTCTGGTCATCGATTTTGGTGATAGTCATATCGTGCGCTGCATAGAGTTCGACGGCCCGGAAATTGAAGGGGACAAGGTGCTCGAACGCGCTGAACTCGAGCTTGTCGTGAATTTCGACTCCGGCATGGGCGCTGGAATCTGTAGCATCGGAGGCAAAGGTTGCCCGGCCAGTAGTTGCCTGACCTGTGACGTGCCCAACTACTGGTCCTATTGGCACCTGGAAGGCGAATCCTGGGTCTACTCCCAGCATGGGGCCAGCAGTTACTCTGTCCATAGTGGCGATGTGGAGGGGTGGCGCTGGGGAACAGGCGACCCTCCACCGGTCATACCCTTCGACCAGATCTGCGCGCCTCCGGCAACGGACACCCCCGTCCCCA
>CAZGSX010000265.1:0-2298 GCA_964528475.1 uncultured Anaerolineales bacterium | reverse complement strand
ATAGTGCCCGGTTCTAGGCCCAGCGTGCCCCACCGGTTGAGCCAGCCGCGACTTATTCAACACTCTCTTCAGAGGGGGGTCCTTGGCTCTGCTGGTCAGACGTACCGGCCATCAGGCCGCGGGGACAAACAAACTGGACGAGGACCCCGGCGAATGCCCCCCAGCTCTCTTGAAGGCGGAGCATCCCCATCCTTCAGCCGTTCTTGTTCAGCGGGCGCCCCTCCCGGAGAGGACCGCGACCACCGTGCGCGCCAGGAGCCGCATATCGCGCCACAGCGAGTAGTGGCGGATGTAGTCGAGCTCCAGGGCCACCCGCTCGTCCAGGGTGAGGTCCGCCCGCCCCTTCACCTGCATCGGGCCGGTCAGCCCCGGCTTCACGGCCAGGCGCTGACGGTGCCAATCGTTGTAGTGGCGCACCACGCGCATCTCCTCCGGCCGCGGGCCCACCAGGCTCATCTCTCCCTTGAGCACGTTCCACAGCTGGGGCAGCTCATCCAGGCTGCTGCGCCGCAGGAAGCGCCCGACCCGCGTGACGCGGGGGTCCCCGCGGCGCTTGAACGCCGGCGAGGGCAGCTGGGCGGGATCGATCATCCCCGTCAGCATCTGATCGGCATCCTTGACCATCGTGCGCAGCTTCACCAGGCGGAAGGGGCGGCCGTTCTCTCCGGCGCGCTCTTGGATGAAGAACACCGGGCCCTCGGAGTCGAGCTTGATGGCGACCGCCAGCGCGGCCATGATGGGGGCGGAGACGATCAGGCCGACGAGGCTACCCACGACATCGACCACTCGCTTCGCCATGCGATTCAAGCCGCTGATGGGCGCCCGCCGTCCACTCTCTTCGCCGCGGAAGCGGACGAAGCCGACGACGAGGCCGAAACCCAGGGCCACGGCCCGTAGCAGGAGCAGGACGGGGGCGACCAATGCGACGACCGGGTCCTTGCGGACGATGCGGATCAGAAGCGGGAGGGCCGAGGCAAAGAAGGCCAGCGCCGCTGCAAGGGCGATCGGCCGGGCCGGCGACCAGAAGGGGCTCAAGAGGAGCGATACGACCAGGAGCGCCACCAGCGCCAGTTGCAGCTTCAGAACCTGGGGCGTGTGGGAGTCTCGGACCGCTCGCTCGGGATGCCAGCGGAGGAGCAGGGCCTTCCAGACGCCGATATGGAACTTGCGCCGGAAGTACGCAAGCGCCGTCGTGTCGTGGATGTGATAGACGATGGCCTCTGGCACGAACACCAGCCGGTAACCCTTGCGGGCGAGGCGAAACGAGAGCTCCTGATCCTCGACCGAGGGCCTGGAGAAGAGGGGTTCGAACCCGTCGTTGGCCAGGAAGACGTCGCGGCGGTAGGCGGCGGAGTAGGTATCGACAAAGTCGATCCGCTCCTGGCCCGCCATCCGTGCGTACTTCCCTTCGTATTCGAGCTGAACGAAGCGGGGCACCAGCCCCCTCTGACGGGTGCGGTAGACGCCCTTGGCGCCCGCCACCTGCGGATCGACGAAGGGTTCCGTCATCCTCTCGATCCAGTCCGGGGCAGGGGCGCAGTCGGAGTCGGTGAAGAGCAGCAGATTCCCCCGCGACTCCGCCGCGCCGCGGTTGCGGGCCACCGCCGGGCCAGCGTTGGCCTGCGCAATCAGCCGCACGTCATAGGATCGCGCGATGTCCGCCGTCCCATCCGTGGAGCCATCGTCGACCACGATGACTTCGTACTGGGAGCGCTCCACGGTCTGATGGGTCAGGGCAGCCAGGCAGTCGTCCAGTGTACGCTCGGCGTTGTAGGCCGGCACCACCACGGAGATCACGCCGTCCTCCCCCTGGGCCGCGGGCGCAGCCCCAATGCCAGCGCGCCCAGCACGATCTGGGGCCCGTAGACCACGGCGTGCAGAACCGTGGCATAGGCCAGGGCGGTGGTGCGGTCGATGGCGCCGGCCCCCGCGCCAGACACCGATTGCAGGCCCAGGATCGTGAGCGCGTGGAAGACGCCCAGCCGTCCCGGCGACGACGGCGGGGCCGTTCCGACGTGCAGCAGCGTCAACAAGAGCAGCGCCGCCCCCACGGAGAGCGGCAGACCGAAGGCGCGGAACATGGCCAGGTTCGTCCCCGCCGCCAGGCCCCAGATGACCGTCGACCACGCGCAGGCCACCGCCGCCATACGGGGGCGTCGCAGGCTCTCCAACCCGTCCAGCCCCAGGTGGAGGAGGCGGATCAGGCGTCTCCGCACCGAGGCCGTCCCCCAACGCTGGAGGAGGGGGATCCCTTGCCCCCGGGGAGCCCTACTCGAGGAGGGATGGAGGGAAGATGGG
>CAZGSX010000264.1:0-2302 GCA_964528475.1 uncultured Anaerolineales bacterium | reverse complement strand
ACGACCGCCGGGGCGAGTGGACGCTGACGGTGAACGAGCTGGTGGGAACCGAGCTGGTGCCTCCATATAATGACGTGCGGCTGGCCGGCCCCTGGGTCTTCCGCTTCCGCGTGCCGTAACAGTCGGAGAGAGGAGGTACCTATGGACGATTGAAAGCGTAAAGGTGCATGTGAAGGAGTTCGGGTTTCGAAATCAATTCAAGTTCAGACAGGAGGTGTTGAAATGCGTAAGAAAAGCGTGCTGTTAGCATCTGTACTTCTGCTGTTGAGTGTTGCCTTACTACCTATCCAGTCTACCTTCGCCGAAGGGAACGTGCCTGCTGGAGCAATCCCGGCGCCGCTCCCTGGTGTGTTTCGCGTCAACTATCGCATCAACAGCGACGGTTCACGAGAAATAGTGGCCGTAGAAGAGGTGGCCGTGGACACTAGCGCCTACGTTGTTCCGGCACCGCCACCCACAGAAGCTATTGAGCCAGTCGTGCCTTTTGAACGGTCCAGTTCGACAGCCTCGGCCGAGGGCATGACGCCGCTTGCACTAGGGCAAGGCTACTACTACCACTATGCCTACTACAACATCGCGAGTGCGTCGGTCAAACAGACGACCTACTTCTATCAGGACCAGTATGGCTCGCAACTGATCTACTGGACCAAATGGGAAAGTCTGAACGGCGTAGACTTTGGCATCGTGTGGTTCAGATTCAGGAATATGGCCAACTCGCAAGTTTGCTGCTCCTGGCAGGTCAACCAATGGGCACCGTGTACCCAGACCACTAACACCTACGTGAATAGCCAAGGCAGTGGGACCCGGCTTGAGAACTTCTTGGACGATAACACGAACTGGTGGGCTGACTACTACGTTGAGTTCGTGGTGGGCATCTGATCTGGAAGCCTCCAGCCGCACTCAGTACTCTCGCCTGAGGCTAGAGGTGGGCGGGTCTAAGCTCGCGCATTGTTGATGGATACCTTACGAAGAAGGGATGCACGAAAAATGCAAAAATCTGGGTTGACGCAACATCTACCACATTGGCGCCGCCTTATAATTTGGATTGGTATGGCATCCATTGTCTCGGTTGTCTGCCAGTCCCTGCTTCAGCCGCACGTTGGTCCTCTATTCTCTGTTGCCGCCTTCCTGATTATGCCGCTAGTGTTAGCGGCTGTCATGAGTGAATGGTGGACTGTTCTGGTGGCGCCGCTCGTCTTTTGGGGTTATGCTTGGTTGCTCCTCTGGCCGAGCCACCTAGTGGTTACGACTGAGGACCTGCTCGTTGCCGTACCGGCTTTCACGATTGGTTCACTTGTAAGCAGCGCACTTGGACTGCAACTTAGAAGGCTAAGGGCCCCGTTCAAAAACAACTCGATTTCAGGATAACGATCTCGGCTCACGTATCACACAAGTGCAAGTACCTTGACTGGAGCAACCGCCCACTCCGTGCTGCAGCGAACTCGCCTACGCACCGGGCTCGTGCAGGTACAGGTAGTTATGGCTGTCTTGGGCAGACCGATAAGCGCCATCAAACTCCCTGGCGATGTCGTTATCGCACCGTCAACAGTGAGTCGGTCGAAGTAATCAGCGAATCCACCGGCCGCCAGGGAAGAAATGGATGTCCACATCTTCGACGGCTACGAGGATGCGATGGAGTTCAGCGGCGCCGATCCCACCGACTTCCAGCCTCCGGCCGCTGGCGCAGGGTGCCTGGGAGCTAAGCTGGGACCTGCCTGCACCCTGAGGCTCTGATAGGAGAGAATCGACAGGAAGACCAGCGATACAGACTCGGCCGAAGTCAAGGTGTAGACCAGTTCGTTGTCGTGCGCGGAAACGCGCGGGACAACGTGAAGACACGTCGATCGTACTGGTCACGCGTGACCATCGGTTCTCCGATAGACAACCAAGAGGAGGGGGATCTCAATGACGGGTCAGCAACCGAGCTTGATTGCGCGCCTGACCCCAAAGGCGGCAGGCATCCTGGCTCTCGTGCTGGGGGCGTGGTGGATCGCCACGGACTTCGTGCACCCGGTGTACGCGATTGCATGGGCCATCATCGCAGCGATCGGCTCGTTCCGCACAGAGATTGCGTCGTGGTCAAGAGGCTCACAGAAGGTGAAGCTGCCTCCTCAGTGGCAGTTCGCGCCAATATTGGGTCTCTTCCTCATTGTCACGATCACCTCTCCCTTCCTGACCGGGCGACAGGTGTTCTATCAATGGGGCATCTTTGTCTTCACGGCTCTGCCTCTCTATCAAGAGGGGCTTGCCTGGGCCTGGAAGCGGTTGACCCGCGAGGAATAGAGCCGAACGTACCAAGCAA
>CAZGSX010000263.1:0-2354 GCA_964528475.1 uncultured Anaerolineales bacterium | reverse complement strand
CCCGCGGCCGTCTCAGCCCTGTTCGGGGACGAGGTCGCTGACCTCGTAGGTGGGGCCTCCTCCGACGGTGGCCTAGGGGCGGACGCAGGCGGTAACCCCATTTCAGCCCTCCAGAGCTGGCTTCCGTCCGTGCGTGCAGGTATCCGCAGCGTCATCCTTCAGCTCGGGCTCCGATTTGACAGCTTGGAGGGCCTTGCGGAGCAGGCGGAGGTCGAGGACGACCAGCCTGGAAATCGGACGGCGGTGGCCCGAGATACCTTAGACCTCTATGTTCCCCTGGCGGACCGTACACGGATGGGCCGCCTGCGCACCCGCCTCGAAGATGCTGCCTTCCGCCTGTTGCAGCTCGCTGTGTACGCCGGGATGTCGAGGCGCATCGAGCCCGTGCTGGATTGTCCGATCTCCCTCGTCGCATCCCTCTCGGTTCCCTGTTGAAACGATCGGCAAACGGTGGAGAAACGCCTCATATGGTACATTATGCGAGAACACAGAACGATTGGTGATGCCATAGAACGCCCAGGGCCGTGACGGTGGCGGACATCTTTAAGTGCGCCCGGGCAGCTTGATGGGCAGGCACAGGATGACGGCCCAGCCTGCCGGCTGCTTGCGCTGTCCGGCGATTTCGTTCGCAGGGTCGAAATCTGGCGGTGTGAGGAGGTAAACATGAGTGGCAGAGAGTCCTATGAGGAGGGTTCGGATCTCGCGCGACCCGATTGGGTCACGTTCATTGCATTTATGCTGGCTGCGCTGTTTGCCGGGGCCAACACAGTTGCGGTGCGCCTGAGCAACTCTGGACTGCCCCCCTTCTGGGGCGCAGCCCTGCGGTTTGGGTCCGCTGCGGTGATCTTCTGGATCATCGTGCTGGCGCGGGGCATTCCCCTGCCGAAGGGACGGGGCCTGCTGGGGGCGGTGCTCTACGGCCTTATGTCGACAGGGTTGACGTACGCTTTCCTGTACTGGGGACTCCTGCGTGCGCCGGCGAGCCTCGCCGGGGCCATGCTGGCCTTTGGTCCGTTGCTGACGTTTCTCTTCGCCGTGGCGCACGGGCTGGAGAGATTCCGTTGGCGGGGCCTCATCGGTGCCCTGATTGCTGTGGTGGGTATTCTGTTCGGCGTCCTTGGGCGCTTCGGCGGCGAGGTGCCCGTGCTGTCTGTGCTGGCCCTGTTGGCTGGCGTGGCCTGCGCAGCTGAGGGCTCTGTCGTGTTCAAGCTGTTTCCGAAGAGCCATCCGATGGCCACCAATGCGATAGCCCTGGCGACGGGCGTACCGCTGCTGGCCGTTCTTTCCCTGCTCACTGGGGAGCAGTGGGTATTGCCAAACACGCTGAACACCTGGGCTGCGTATGGCTACCTGGTGCTCATCGGCTCGGTCGGGTTCTTCGCGCTGGTTCTGCACGTCCTTTCGCGATGGACGGCGTCGGCTGCATCCTACATCTTCCTGCTGATTCCCGTGTCCAGCAGCGTCGTGGCCGCAGTGGTCTTGGGGGAGGCGATTACCCTCTCATTTGTGATCGGCACTGCAGTGGTGGTCACCGGCGTCTGGCTGGGGGCAGTCCACGAGACATCAGAGGCGCCCGAGGTGGCGTGCGAGGAGGTGCGGAGCACAGTCGTCTGCTGACCGCCACGCGGCTGGCAAGAAGATTCGCAGGTACATTGCCCCCTCCGTTCCTATCGGCGCCATCCGCCATGGTTAGGGCCGATCCTTCCCGTTCCTGTTGCCCATCGAACGCTGGTGGAACGATGTACAAACGGTGATCCTGGTGGCGTGCGCAGAAGCAAGCAGGACCGATGTTTCGTCAGTTGATGGCGACACGAACCCGGACACCGTCGAGGAGATCGCCCAGGACGTGGTCGACTGGCTGTCCTTCGCTCAGGTTGACGGCGGGATCGCGGAGGGTGGATAATGCTGCAGCGGCGCTGATAACGGGACGGGGCGGCAGACCAGTCCAACTGCAGCTATGCCGTGCTAGGCTTGCAGTATGGGGCTGAGCTTGCCAGCACCGTTCCCGACTGGGTCAAGACTGAACTCGACACATATATCGACTACATCCGGTGTGACACTGCTGGTGACGATCATGGAGGATCGGGCTACACCTCTCCAAGCTCGTGGGTGAACGAGCTGAGGGCTGGGAACCTCATCTCGGAGATGACTCTTGTGGGCGACGATCCCAGCGCAGGGCGCTTCGAGGTTGCCCTCATCTATATAGAACGGAATTGGCGCCATGCAAATGATGGCTTTAGCTCTGGGACTGATGGCTGGCGCTGCGATACAAACCCGGCAAGCTATCAGGCCATGTACTGCCTCACGAAGGGCCTGGAGTTGAGCGGTATCGATCTTCTGGACACCGACGGCGA
>CAZGSX010000262.1:0-2376 GCA_964528475.1 uncultured Anaerolineales bacterium | reverse complement strand
CTTCGTGGGACCGGTCGCTTCTGGAGCTCCCCACCCCGCACCTGCTACAGACCTGGGAATGGGGTGCGTTCAAGTCGCGGCACGGGTGGACGGCCTCGCGCTATCTGTGGATCGACGCAACGTCAGAGGAGCCGCGGGCCGCGGCCTCCGTGCTGACCCGCCGCCTGGGTCCGCTGCCGGTACGGGTGCAGTACGTCCCCAAGGGCCCCGTCATTGACTACAGCCGGCGCAGCCTGGTGGATCCCATCCTGGAGCGACTGGAGCGGATCGCACGGCGGGAGGGGGCGCTCTTCATCAAGATCGATCCCGACGTGGAGCAAGGGACGGCCGCAGCGGAGACGACGGTGGCCGTCCTACAGGAGCGGGGCTGGCAGCGGTCCGAGGAGGAGATCCAGTTCCGCAACACCGTCCTGCTGGATCTGACGCCGAGCCTCGATGATCTGCTGATGGGCATGAAGTCGAAATGGCGGTACAACGTGCGCCTGGCCGGGCGGCAGGGCGTCGACGTGCGCCCGGCGCAACGAGATGAGCTCCCCCTGCTGTACGACATGTACGAGGAAACGGCCAGGCGGGGCAAGTTCGTCATCCGCCCGAAGGCATACTATCTGGATGCCTGGCGCTCGTTCATGGAACAGGGGCTGGCCCAGGCGTTCATTGCAGAGGTGGAGGGCGAGCCAGTGGCGATGGTGATCATCTACCGCTTCGGGGAACGCGCCATTTACATGTACGGCGCCTCCCGCGACGTCCACCGCGAGAAGATGCCCAACAACCTGCTGCAGTGGGAGGCGATCCAGTGGGCCAAGGCGCACGGCTGCACGGTCTACGACATGTGGGGCGCCCCGGACGAACTGGACGAGTCGGACCCCATGTGGGGCGTCTACCGGTTCAAGAAGGGCTTCGGAGGGCGGTTCGTGGAGCATATCGGCGCCTGGGATTACCCGGTCTCGGACCTAGGATACTCCCTATATCGACTGGTGATCCCGCGGTTGTTGAGCGCCATGCGCCGGCTGCGCTGGCCCACGGCCGCCGCGCTGCCACCATAGCATCGAGCCCAGGCTTTGAGGCGGTCCACACGAGCACCGCGGGTGGAGGGACCGCCCTGCTGCGTCTGAAGGCGTCAGGGAGGAACCGTCCTTCCGGGCCCATCGACCGCTCGGAATACCCATCACCCACACGACTTAATGGAGGAACCCGTGACCCACAGTGACACCTGGCAACCGGCGACGCGCGCGGTCCACGCCGGGAGGCCCCGGTCGGGCACTGCATCCACGCCCACCGTGCCGCCCATCCAACCGTCCGTGACGTATCACTATCCGTCGATGGAGGCCCTGGACGAGGTATTCGCCGGGGAGCGCGAGGGGTACGTGTACGCGCGGCACGGCAACCCGACGGTGGCGGCATTCGAGGAGGCGGTGGCCGCGCTGGAGGGAGCGGAGGCCGCGCTCGCCTTCGGCTCTGGGATGGCTGCCCTCCACGCGACGCTGCTGGCAGTGGGAGCCAGAGAGGGCACCACGGTGGTGGCGGCGCGGGACCTCTACGGCGCGACGCACAGCCTGCTGACTGACCTGTTGCGGACCCAGGGGGTCGGCGTGCGCTTCGTGGACGCCACTGATCCGGCCGCGGTGGAAAAGGCCTGCGCGGAGGTGGAGCCGGTGGCCGTGCTGGTGGAGACGATCTCGAATCCGTTGCTCAGGGTGGCGGACCTACCGGCGCTGGCGAGGACGGCCCACCGATGCGGGGCGAAACTCCTGGTCGACAGCACCTTCGCCACACCGGCGCTGGTGCAACCGCTGGGGCTGGGCGCGGATGCGGTGATCCACAGCGCCACGAAGTACCTGGCGGGGCATGGCGACGTGCTGGGCGGGGTGGTGGCCGGCTCCGAGGAGGTACGGGGCGCGACGCTGGAGGTGCTGAAGCTGACGGGGGCGAACTTGGGGCCCCACCAGGCGTGGCTGGCGCTGCGGGGCATGCGCACGTTGATGCTCCGCATGCGGCAGCACAGCGAGAACGCGATGGCCGTGGCGCTGTGGTTGGAGGAGCACCCGCGGGTGCGGCGGGTGCACTACCCCGGGCTGCGGTCGCATCCGCAGCACGCGCTGGCGGGGAGGCTGTTTGAGGGGCGCGGGTACGGCGGTATGGTGTCGTTCGAGATTGAGGGGGCGGGGCGGGAGGAGGTGTTCCGGTTCTTCGAGGCGCTGGAGCTGTGCGTGCCGGGCACGAGCTTGGGGGATGTGCATAGTATGTTTCTGTATCCAGCGCAGGCGTCGCATCGGAGTCTGGAGGCGGAGGAGCGGGCGCGGATGGGGATTGGGGAGGGGTTGGTGCGGATGTCGGTGGGGATTGAGGCGGTGGAGGATGTTCTGGGGGATTTGGCGC
>CAZGSX010000261.1:0-2380 GCA_964528475.1 uncultured Anaerolineales bacterium | reverse complement strand
CGTACTCCGCGCTAAACGTTGTATTGATCTTGCCGGTGGCCTTCCTGTCCCTGATGGCCGGAGTGCTATTGGAGCGGTGGTCGTACCCGACGTTGTTCCTTGTCGCCGCAGTGTTTATCGGTGTGGGAGCCCTGTTGACGCGGCGCCTGCCAGGAAGAGCACCGCAAGGGTAGATATGCACGACAAGCGGCACGGTGAAAGAGGCATTCGTCTAGAAGGCGCAGACAGGAGTAAGACGATGAACACGCAATTCCTGTTTCAACCGCTGCCTGTAGGGAACCTGACGGTGCCGAATCGTGTCCTGATGACAACGATCAAGCGCGGCTATGGCACCGACAGGGGAGAAGTGACGCATCGCCACGTCGCCTTCTACGTCCGACGGGCAGAGGGCGACGCCGGGCTTATCACCACAGAGCCGCTGTACATCCACCGCAACGGGCGAGAGGTCCCCACGCAGATGGGGATCCACGATGACGCACTCGTCCCCGGCCTACGGCGTCTGACCGACGCGGTCCACGACGCCGGCGGGCTCATGATGGCGCATATCAACCACGCCGGTCGAGTTGCCAACCCGAAGCTCGTGCCGGAGGGCGACCGCGTCTCCGCCTCTGCCGTATTCTGCCCGGCGAACGCGGTGCTTCCTCCTGCGCTGACCCTGGAGGAGATCCCCACGTATGTCCGCCTGTTCGCCGAGGCAGCCGGCCGGATCGGGTTGCGGCGGCCCTTGGTGGCCGAGCCCGACTGAGTAAGCAAGAAAGAGGCCGGCGATGAAGTGGCCATCCTCTGGTGCGTGGCCTGCCATCAAGGGTGTCTGGCCGAGGTAGCCAAAGGGCAGGGCACATCGTGCCTCTTCAACCCGCTCACGGGCGCGAGTCCGAGGTCGAGATCACGCCGGCCGAACAACCGCGCGATGTGCTGGTGGCCGGGGGTGGGCCGGTAGGGATGGGGGGCGGCGATTATCGCTGCCCGACGCGGCGACCGGGTCAGCCGATACGAAAAAGGTGACCGGCTCGCTGGACGTTTCCGCGAGGCGCCGGGGGTGCCATACAAGGAAGAGTTCGTCGATGTGATCCGCTACCAAGAGGTGCAGCTACAGCGCACCGGCGTCGAGGTGCACATGAGCACTGCGGTCACTCCAGAGATGATCGCGGCCGAGGAGCCAGATGCCGTGGTGGTAGCGACCGGCGCCAGGCCGATCGTGCCCCCCTTCCCGGGGCTGGAAGAGACTCGCTGGATGACGGCTTACGACCTGCTCGACGGTCGAGACGAAGTCTCCACGCCGACGGCTTTCATCGTGGGCGCGGGCCCTCCTGCTGCGGCGGCTGGAGTCCCTCCACGTGGACGTGCGCACCGGGGTGGAGGTGGTTCGCTTCGAGACAAGAGGGCAGACGAGCTGGTTCAGCTCGGGACAGGGCACTACCGTCATCGGCGACTGCTTGGAACCCGCGACGCACTGGCGGCGGTGATTGAGGGCTTTGAGGCGGGTAGGTTATTGTAGGAGGAGGCATTGCTGACGCATGTCATTTGAGGATTCGTTCGACGATCGTTCCGTCTCCAAGGTAGAGGTCACGGGCGCTGAGGCTCGCCACTACGACCTGGTGATGAACGTGATTACGGCCGGCACATACCCATTCTTCATCCGGCGGGTCATACGAGATATGAGCATTCGTCCCGGTGACGCGATACTGGATCTGGGATCGGGCACCGGACGAAATGCCTGCCTCATGGCTCGTTATCTGAACGACCAGGGCCGCATCGTGGGACTCGACATCGGGCCGGAGATGTTGGAGCAAGCTCAGCGCCGCTGCCAGCATCTCCCTAACGTCACGTTTGAGAAGAGACGGGTGGAGGAGCCGCTTCCCGACGAAAAGACATTCGACAAAGCTTTCATCTCGTTCGTACTGCACGGTTTTGTGCAGGAGGATCGGTTACGTATCGTAAGTAACGTCTATCGGGCGCTCCGTCCGGGCGGACAGTTCCTGATCTTGGACTATAATGAGTTTGAGCCGGAGGAGGCGTTCTGGCCCGTGCGGCTTGCCTTTCGTCACGTAGAATGCCCCCTGGCGACCGACTTTGTGCGGCGGGACTGGAGGGCGGTGTTGCGGGAACAGGGGTTTGGCAATTTCCAGGTTCACCGCTATTACCTTGACTATGTACGGCTGCTGGCGGCGGAGAAGGCAGAAAGACAACCTCCGTCGGAGGCGGAAGCAAGCGATGTCCGACGGCCGGATGAATTGGAAGAAGAGCTAGAGAAGGGAATCGAGGAAGCAAGAGAGGACCATCCCAAAGCGGATAACCGTGGTGGATTACGGGAGATGTAGACCCGAGAAGTGCGACGGGGGCATCTGTGTTGCTGTGTCTGCATGTCCCAACAAGATCC
>CAZGSX010000260.1:0-2380 GCA_964528475.1 uncultured Anaerolineales bacterium | reverse complement strand
TGTCCACTCGATTGGTCACCGTGTCCAATGGATTGGTCACTGTGTCCAATGGATTGGTCAGGATGACCATTGGAAAGATACTCTCTGACGACAACCCAGTCTCCATGGGGAAGGGCATCCTCGAGGGAGTAACCGATCTGCTGGAGACCGCGGTCGATGGCTCTGAGGTTGGGGCGGTATTGGAGGGTGCGGTCCCAGTTATGGTTGGGGTTGTTGCGTCTGTCGAGCCAGCCGGCCTCGACAAGGGTGTCGAGCCGTCGGCTGATGGTGCGGCGTGAGCAGATCTCCAGGAGCTCGTCGGCGAGTTGTTCGGCGGACTTGTAGACCCAGCCTCTGGTTGGGTCTACGTTTGGCGACGCGCCCTCCTGGGCCATGCGTTGGCCCTCCTGCTGAAGATAGGCATCAATGTCCTTGGTTCTGAGCGTCCAGTACAACAGCTGACCCAGGAGGGCAGCGGCGTGGAAGTCCTTGTCGGTGAGCTTCCACAAGCACTCCCTGACCACGACGACTCGTTGACGTTCTACGTTTGCCATGTTGCTCCCTGAGCTGTCTAGAGGCGTTTCTGGAGCCTTTTTTCGGAGGATAGGTAAACACTTATGGATAAATCGTGCGGCTGCTCCTGGGGCCTCTGGAGAAGCCAAGTGGACATGTTGAACGTGCCCGTTGAACGGGCACCTTGGAAATGCAACATGCCCGTTGAATGTGGCCGTTGAACATGCCCGTTGGGATCAGAAACCGCTTTGAGGCTACCCCCGAAGGTCACGGCGTCCCTCCAGAACATTGACGATCTCGTCTGTTTCGACCTTGAAGTCGTACAGGGGCGATGGGGAGAGCTGTTTCTGGAGGTTGTTGAGGGAGATGTCGCCAGCGTTGTAGCGGTTGAGGGCGTGGGCGAGCAAAGCGCCGGCCGCGGCGCTGGCGCTGATTCCGTAGTCGCGGGCGATGGCCTCCACGCGGTCCTTGACGCCCTTCGGGATGTCGTAGCGCCCTCGCACTCGCTCGGCTTCGCGCTGGCGGCGGGCGCGTTCCTCGGCTGTGAGGTGGCGCTGTTCGACCGTCTTCTGCAGATCCTCGATAGCGGCCTGCGCGTCGGATCCTAGCGCTTGTCTCCGCTTGGTCACAGAACGTCCTCCATGATTTGGCTCACGAAGCGGGAGTACCCGCCGTAGGGGGTGCCGTTCGTGTCGATGCCCACGACGCTGCGCGTGGTGGGCGCGTATTCCCAAATAGTCTGGCCGAACGCTGGCGCCTCCCTGAGTTTGACGTCTATGGGAATGGGCGGAGATACCAGACCGCCGAAGGTGTCGGCCAGGGCTTTCATTTGGTGCAGGGTTTCGTTTGTGCGGCGGTCGTAGAAGGTGGGGAGGACTCCCAGGAGATTGGCGGCATCGCGGTAGTGCTTGATGCTACGGAGGAACATGATCACCTCGTTGACGCCGTCGACTGCCAGGTAATCGAGCCGGGTGGGGACGACGAGCCAGTCAGCGGCAACGACAGCCGAGGTGTGGAGGACGTCGACAGAGGGAGCGCAGTCGATGATCGCGACGTCGTAGTCATCGAGCTCGTCGAGGGCCTTTTCGAGGAAATCCTCGCGGAAGGGCATGGCGGCCAGGCGCTGCTTGGCGTTGCTGGTCCTGGCGTTGCTCGGGATCAGGTCGAGGCGTTCACGTGCGGTGACGATGAGCGGGCTGCCCTCGCCCTCGCGCCAGTTCACGAGCCGCTCAATGCCGGGGGCCTTGTCCACCCCCAGGCCAGCGGCCAAGTGGCCCTGCGCGTCGGTGTCGATGAGCAGGACGTGGTAGCCCTCTATGGCGAGCTTGTGTCCCAGGGCGAGGGCGGTGGTGGTTTTGCCGGTGCCGCCCTTCTGGTTGGCGATGGCGAAGGTGATCACTAGGGAGTCTCCTGCGAGGCGGCGTGCTTCTTGGTGCCCAGGGAGTCCATCCTTTGCTTGTATTCGAGCAGGTCGGACTTGTTGAAGACCCATCTTCCGGCCAGCTTCTGGGCGGTCACCTTGCCGTTGCGGGCCATTTCCTGAAGCCAGGTGAGGCGGTAGCCGGTGAGCTCCGCGGCGCGGGGGGTGTCGATCCAGTTGTCGAAAACGTTCGTATGTTCAGTCATGGCCCCTAGCTCGCTTAGTTGGTTGGTTTGTTTGAGTTGGATTCGTGAGTATATGAAAAACCCCGGTGCCTTGTCGGCGGCCGGGGCCTCTGCTATGATTGGTGAGGCCTTGCGCTGCCGGCGACAGCGTTGGGGCTAGGCCCTCGGGGGAGTGGGATCTCCCTCGGGGGCCGTTGTTTTTTGGGCTGTTTAGGTTCCTTTATGTAGACTGGTGACCAGTATACAATAGGTGACCGAGTTTGTCAAGGGGCACGTTGGGAGG
>CAZGSX010000259.1:0-2381 GCA_964528475.1 uncultured Anaerolineales bacterium | reverse complement strand
GCGTGGATGTTGGTCGCTGAGTGGCGGTGGGAGACGGGGTTGGGGACGGCGTTAGTGTCGCCGAAAGCGTGCCTGTGGGCGGCCGCGTTGGGTTCGATGTGGGTGTCGAAGGCGTCGCGGCAGGGGCTCTTATGCAGGCTACAAGAGCCACCAAGACAAGCCCCAGGAGAAGCGGGAGCTGGGGCGTCCAGGGGCGCGATCTGGTCTGGGTCATGGGATGCACAGGCAACTCCTTAAGGACGAGCGATTGAGCGAAGGGCTGCAATCATCGATGCCAGATAGGCAGCGTTGGACAGAATCGTCGCTTCTGGAATCAGATCCTGACCGTTGACGGACAACAAGAGAGCACAGGCTTCTACCCAGGCGCCACGTTAGGAAGTCTCCTGTGCTCAAGGTGAAGATCCACCCATATTCACTCTACCATCAAGCAGGCTGACAGTCAAGGGAGCGATCGGAGGGTTTCGAAAAAGACCCTGGCTGACCAGTCGCACAGGGCAGGCGCCCCACATATGGCGCGAGACGGGGCCGAGATAGAGACGCTATGCCGACAACGCCCCAACCTATCGGATGCGTGTGCCACCGATCGAGTTCTCTGAACACGGACAGGAGGCGCCAGAATGGGAGCCGAGCAAGTCCAAACTTGACCAGCTCGACAGTGAGTGATCTTGCTCAGGGCGGGAGATAGGAGCATTCATCGACGCCTCACCAGTCGGCGCTCAGCGCTCTGCGTCAGAGGGCAGATCGAGGGCGAGGGTCCCTCCTGGATTCATGATGTTCTTCGGATCAAAATGCCCCTTCAAGGCGCGAAACACGCCGAGTTCGTTCTCTCCGAGATAGCCCTTCAACCAGGGCGCCATCATCCTACCGATTCCGTGATGATGGCTGATGGCTGCGCCGTGGTCTCGGATTGCATCGAGCATCCCCGCGTGATACGCCTCGTAGTCCTCCATACTGTCAATTCTGGTGATGAAGATGAAGTAGAGGTTCGATCCCTGCGGATAGAAGTGGGACGCGTGCGCCATACAGATGGTCCCTTCGCGCGAGTGGCAGTAAGATCTCACTCCAGACCAGACGTCCTCGAAATCCGACCAGTTGACCGCGCACTCCAGGGTGTCGAGCACAATGCCGAAGTCCATCAAGTCCTCACGCAGGTACGGATCCCGGAAGCGGCCCTTCTCCCAAAGCTTGGTCACATAGCCGGTCGTATAGAGGGCACCGTGACGACGGCAGATGCGGCGGAGCTTGCGGTGGATCAGCTTGCCGTGGCCCCTGTCTCCGTCCGTATGCCCCAGCAGAAGACAGCGCTCCATCGGCCGATAGCCCAGCTGCTCCAGCAGCCAGTCTGCGGGCGTTCCGCCGACGCCGTAGAGCTTCAAGGCCACATCCGTCTCCTCAGGGTCGGAGAGACGGAAGACGGAGGGGTGACCAAACTCCCTCTGCAAGACCTCCCGACACGCGGCCACACCGGATTCCCAGTCCCGGAAGACGAAACTGAAGCGCTGACGGCCCTCAGGCAGATAGCGATGCAGCCTGAGCGTGGCCTCGACGAGCACCCCGAAGGTGCCCTCTGAACCGATCATGATCTGATCGAGATCCGGTCCGGTGGCTTGAGCGGGGACGTCCTTCGTCTCGATGTCTCCCACCGGTGTCACATACTTCTGGGCCAAGACCATGTCCTCGATCTTGCCGTAGTAGGTGGAGTTCTGTCCCGCTCCCCGGGTCACGATCCATCCGCCGACGGAGGAGTACTCGAACGACTGGGGGAAATGACCGCAGGTGTAGCCATGAGGCGCGTCGAAGTGTTGGGGCGCCTCATTGAGAATTCCTTCGAGGTCTGGCCCATAGATGCCAGGCTCCACGGTCACGGTCTGGCTTATCGGATCGAGATCGAGCACGCGGTTCATGTGCGTATCCATGCGGAGCGAGATGCCCCCGAGGGGCAACTCCGACCCGCGCGTCACACCGGAGCCGGCCCCGTAGGGGACCATAGGGATGCGGTGCTGGTCACAGTATGCCACCAAGCGACGCACATCAGCGGGACCGCGGGGATGGACCACGGCATCTGCCGGGTTCTCAACCACGCCAGCCCGGAGCTTCAGCGCGTCGATGGTCGCCTTGCCGTAGGCCGCCTGGGCTCGTGACAGATCGTCTGTCTCCACGTTATCAGCACCCACGATTTGGACCAAGGCCTCTAGCTGGACCGCGGAGAGTTGACACGGTTTCTCCACGATGACAGGCTCCTCGCCGGTGTCCTGGCGCTCACCGAAATCCTCGTCCGTCATGCCGAACACCCGCTTCATCAGCTCGTATAGCTGGTCATTGGGATGCTTGAACTCGGTGGGGCTGCCCCACTTGAAAAGGGAGCGATACGTCCCTGGCTC
>CAZGSX010000258.1:0-2388 GCA_964528475.1 uncultured Anaerolineales bacterium | reverse complement strand
CCTCCGGGATGGCTGGAGCCTATGCTCTGTCACGCGAGGAGGTGAGTGCGGCTCTACCTGGGGTGGCTATCTCGGCGGCCTTGATGCCACCCTTGGCGGTTGCAGGCTTGGGGCTGGCCCTGGGGAGACCGGAAGTCGCCGGTGGCGCCCTTCTCCTGTTTCTTGCGAATATCGCCGCCATCAGCCTGGCTGGCGTCATCATCTTCATCCTGCTGGGGGTCCGACCCGAGACCTGGCAGCCGGAGGCACAGCGTCGGATCAGGCAAGGCCTCATCGGCTTCGCGTTCCTACTGCTGGTCATTGCGATTCCCCTCGGGATCATCGGAGCGGGCATTGTGCGGCACGCGGACACGCGTGAAGCCGTCCGAGAGGTGTTGACCAGCCACACTGCTGTCGACGGCCAGGAATTAGTCAGCTTTGAGCATCAAGTGGAAGACGAGGCCCTGACGGTGGTGGCCACCATCAGGGTCGCCGACGGGGTCACGGCAGAAGCGGTCGAGGCCATGGCCGTAGCCCTGGAGAAGCGGCTCGATCAGCCGGTCAGGCTGGAGGTCATCCCCCTGCAGGTCATCCGCTCCGGAGGATCGTAGAGGTTCACGCTGCGAGGGTGGCATCCGCACATGGGCTCCTCTCTGGTGTTCGAAGATGGCGAACAGTCCAGGGCCAGCGGCCTCCCCAGGACTGCGGGCCGCCCAATGGAACTTTTCGCCTCCTTGATCGGTCCAATCTATGATGGAGTGACCAGCTCGGTGGCCTAAGAGGCGGCTCCACGAGATCGAGAGGCGTGAGGAGGCACAGGATGAAGCGCTTGGTGGTAATCACTTCAGTGATGGGGGTGCTAGCGATGACAAGCTGCGCAGTTACAGGCCCACCAGACAAGAGTCACAGCCCGGCGGTGGCTCTGGCCTCGGAGCACGAGCGGACGTCACCCGACGTCCCAGCGGCCGACGTGAGTGCATTGACGGAAGGCAACAGGGCCTTCGGGTTCGATCTCTACCAACTCCTCGCGGAGCGAGGGGGCGACGACAACCTCTTCTTCTCACCTTACAGCATCTCCCTGGCGCTGGCTATGACGTATGCTGGGGCTCGCACTGAGACTGAGGCGCAGATGGGCGAGGCTCTCCAGTTCGCCCTCTCACAGGACAGGCTCCACCCTGCGTTCAACGCCCTGGACCAGGAGCTCGCCCGCCGTGGCGAGGGGGCAGAGGGGAAGGACGATGCGGGCTTCCGCCTGAACATCGCCAATGCCATCTGGGGGCAGAGGAACTACGAGTTTCTTGATGCCTTCCTGGACGTGCTGGCCGAGAACTACGGTGCCGGACTGCGGCTCCTTGACTTCGCCAGCGGGCCCGAGGAGGCACGCGTTACCATCAATGACTGGGTCAGCGAGGAGACGGAGGGCAAGATCGAGGACCTGATCCCCCAGGGCGCCATCGACCCTCTCACCCGGCTCATCGTGACCAACGCCATCTACTTCAACGCCGCGTGGGCACATCCCTTCCAGGAAGGGGCAACCAGCGACGGCTCCTTCACCCTGCTCAGTGGCGATCGCGTGACGGTCCCCATGATGCGCCAGACCGAGTCCTTCGGTTACGCGGCAGGCGACGGGTATCAAGCCGTTGAGCTCACCTACGACGGCGACGAGATGTCGATGGTAATCGTACTGCCTGACGCAGACGACTTCCAGGCCTTTGAGCTGTCTCTGGATGGTGAGCGGATGGAGGGCATCCTCGATGAGTTAGCCCGCCGCGAGGTTTCGCTGACCATGCCGCGGTTCGAGTTCGACTCGGAGTTCAGCCTCAGTCGCGCTCTGGCGGATCTGGGCATGCCCGCGGCATTCTCGAGCGAGGCCGATTTCTCGGGAATGACCGGGGGAAAGGATGTCTTCATCTCGGATGTGCTGCACAAGGCGTTCGTCTCCGTGGATGAGGAGGGCACGGAAGCAGCCGCGGCCACAGCAGTGGTGATGAAGGCGCTGAGCATGCCGCAGGAGCCCATATCGCTGACCCTTGACCACCCCTTCTTCTTCCTCATTCGCGACATGGAGACGGGCACCATCCTGTTTGTCGGGCGCGTGCTGGATCCCAGCCCGTAGCAGGAAGCCTGAGAACCTCCAGTAAACCGTGCTCCCCGGGCGTTCCTGCCCGGGGAGCTTCTCTCTGGCATCTTGTCGAACCCAGTCTTAACATCGGTCCCCAGGTTCGCCCCAAGGCCCGAGCCGGCTAATCGACCCAAACACGGCCCTGCCCCTCTGCGCCTCATATGTCCCCGCACCGGAACGATACTGGCAGTGTCACCCCACGGCTCTACCGGGCGCACGCCATCCTGTGATCTGGCAGCTTCGGGCACCCGATAAGCCAGGGTTGCGTAGACTCAGCCACCTCGGGG
>CAZGSX010000257.1:0-2389 GCA_964528475.1 uncultured Anaerolineales bacterium | reverse complement strand
GGGGAGCTGACGACGTTCCTGGGTAAGCCATGCCAACGCCCACGGCGGGCCTCACGCACTGATCGGCCTGAATCTGAGCTTCAGCCACCGCCCACGCTCCCAACCAATCGTCGTGGCGCGCACGGCTGGGTGTCCTCGCTGGCCTTTCAGCTCGTCTGGGGGGTCGGCCAAGGCCTCAGACCGGCGTTCGTTCACTTGCAGTCGTAGGCCATCAAGACGACGCCCAGCTCCTCCTCCGCCGACTGCAGCCTCTCCAGCTTCTCATCGGAGAGATCCATAAGCTTCACCTTTGGCTCCAAGGCCAGCACACAAGCGCCGATCTCCTCCTCAAGCGCCCGCACCTTGGCCAAGCTGTCCGCATCCAACTCAGCGATCTTCATGCGTGGTGCTTCGGTCATCGTCCACCTCCTGACACAGAAGCGAGAAGAGCAACCCCCCTTCCTGGCCGACCCCTTACAATGATGATTATAGCAGAACCCGCCCAGGCTTCAATCGCAGTATGGCCCCCTGCGAGCGCCATCCCGAAGCCCGGCATCCTCGTTGGCGATCGTGTCCCCACGCTATTTCACCTGAAGACACCTCAGCCCATCGTCGAACCTTCGCCCATCTTGTCATCGTCCCGGGCGGCACGCGCATGCCGTCCCCCCATCCTCACCTGGCGCACGAGTCCGTCTGATGGTATCCTAACCGCAAAGGATGAACAACCAAGGAGCCCCATGATGAATGACACCCTAACCAAGACCAAGGCAGCCGCGCTGGAGGCAATCGACGGCCTCGAAACAACCCTCGTCGATCTCTCCAAGTCGATCCATCGCAACCCCGAGACCAAGTTCGAGGAACATAAGGCCTCCCAGTGGCTCGTCGAGGCCGCTGAGGAGGCGGGCTTCCGAATCGAGCAGCCCCTAGGAGGGTTGGAGACCGCCTTTCGAGCCACGTTCGCAGCCCCGTCACCAGGACCCACCATCGCATTCCTCGCCGAGTACGATGCCCTCCCCAAGCTCGGCCACGCCTGCGGCCACAACCTGATCGGCCCCGCCAGCCTGGGCGCTGCGCTGGGACTGAAGACGGTGATGGACGACCTCCCAGGATCCATTCAGTTGATCGGGACGCCCGGCGAAGAAGGAGGAGGGGGAAAGGTGATCCTGACGGAGGCGGGCGTGTTCGACGACGTGGATGCCGTGATGATGTTCCACCCAGCTGGGAAGACCATCCTCTGGAAGCAAGCCCTGGCGCGCCGCAAGCTGTTCATCGAGTTCTTCGGAAAGCCCGCCCACGCAGCAGCCGTGCCGGAGAAGGGGATCAGTGCGCTGGACGCCACGATCCAGACCTTCCAGAACATCAACGCTCTGCGGGAACACATCGTGGACAGCTCGCGCATCCACGGAATCATCACCCACGGAGGCGATGCCCCCAATATCGTGCCCGACTACTCGGCGTCGTTGTTCTACGTCCGAGCTATGGACGATGACTACTGCGATGAGCTTCTGGAGAAGGTGAAGCGATGCGCGCGAGGCGCGGCGCTGGCCACCGGAGCGCGGGTGGAAATGGAGATGCAGGGGGCCTATCGATCGCTACAGACCAATGCCCCTCTGGCGGAGGCCTTCAAGCGAAACCTGGAGGCGCTGGGATGGACATTCAGCGATGTCGATCCCTCCAAGGGCATCGGATCGACTGACATGGGGGATGTGAGCCACGTCGCCCCAGCGATCCACCCCTATCTGAGTATCGGACCGGAGGATCTGATAGGGCACTCACCGGAGTTCGCGGCGGCATCAGCCTCGGAGGAGGGCTTCGAGGCGATGATGGCGGCGGCGAAGGCGATGGCGGCAACAGCGGTGGACTTTCTGCTGCAGCCCCGCTTGCGGGAGGCCATTCGTGAGGCGTTCGAGGCGCAGTGATTGCGCCAATAGGCGCGAGACCAGCGGGTGCCCGCGGGCGCTGATAAGGCGGCGGGACTGAATTTGACAACTTGTGTCTATGTGCTATACTCGTATGACAATCGAATAACCGCCACGGTCAAGGTGCCCTGACGCTCGGAAGCCAAGGGCCCAAGGGGGAAAGCCGGTCGAAGTCCGGCGCTGTCCCGCAACTGTAGTCCTCACTCATGGTGCTTGAAGGTAATGGTGAGGAGAGCCAGAGTACCCGCCTCGATCGGAGCGCACATCGGCCTTCGCGGAAAGGAGGTGGTGCACCAGGGTGATCAAGCAATATCAGCCCTTCTCCCACAACTGACGTGAGGGAAGGGCTTTTTCAATGCCTCGTCCTGCCCCTTCTCCCGTCGCCCGTGATGGAGAAGGGGTTGTCGTTTCAGTGAGTGAAAGCCTAACGATATCAATGAGGAGACATCATGCAGAGACGTAGACTTGGTTTGAGCATCGCCCTGGGCACC
>CAZGSX010000256.1:0-2412 GCA_964528475.1 uncultured Anaerolineales bacterium | reverse complement strand
AGGTCACTGGAGAATCACCCGTTCGACCAACCGGGCGCCGCCCCGGAGGCCTCGCCCTGCCGCCGAGCCTGTGGTGCCGAAGGAACGAGCCCAGCCGACGCGGCGAGCGATAGCACCCCGTCCCCCGGTGCGGGACGGAAAAGAGGAGAGACTATGGACAAAGAGAATCGCAACGCCATTATCGCCCTTCCCATCGTCATCCTGGTCGCTGTAGGGGTGGCCTGGGCCGGAAGCCAGGAAGGAGGTGAGGTCCTGGGCATCCCCATCTTCGCCCTGGCCGTCGCGCTGGCCTTTGTCATCCAGTGGCTGGGCTTCATCGCCGCCTACGCGCTGCAGACGGAGAAGTTCTACGACATCACCGGTAGCTTCACCTACATCTCCCTGACCCTCACTGCGGTGCTGCTAAGTCCCGCCGTTGACGACCGATCGGTTCTCCTGCTGGCTGCCGTGTTGATCTGGGCCACGCGGCTAGGCACCTTCCTCTTCGGCCGCATCATGAAGTCGGGGAAGGACGAGCGGTTCGACGAGATCAAGGTCTCCTTCGCCCGCTTCCTGCTCACCTGGACGGTGCAGGGATTGTGGGTGACCTTCACGGCGGCGGCGGCGTGGGCCGCCATCACCACCACCACCGGCAGACCTCTCGGATGGCCGGCCCTGATCGGCTTTCTGATCTGGGCCTTTGGCTTCGGCTTTGAGGTCCTCGCTGACACGCAGAAGAGCGCCTTCAAGGCGAATCCGGCGAACGAGGGCGACTTCATTGACGTCGGCCTCTGGTCGTGGTCCCGCCACCCTAACTACTTCGGCGAAATCGTCCTGTGGGTCGGCGTGGCCATCATGGCCCTGCCCGTGCTGCGGGGCTGGCAGTGGGTGACCGTCATCTCACCCGTCTACGTGACCCTGCAGCTGACGCTGGTCAGCGGCCTACCCATGCTGGAGAAGAAGGCGGACGAGCGCTGGGGCGGGCAGGAGGAGTACGAGGCCTACAAGGAGCGGACACCGGTCCTAATCCCCCGACCGCCGGTAGGGGAGGAACGGGAGGGATAGCGGCTCAATCCTCGCCAGCTGGCGACATAGATCCGCGTGGGACGCCGTCCTGACATCCGGCCGATAGCTCCGGTGGAGCGGGGCATGGGACGGCTGATCCATCGGTAAGGAGGCAGCGATGAACGTCAGGAGATACACCCGCATAGGGATCACGCTGGCAACCGGTGCCGTGCTTCTGGCCGGGCTGCTCTTGACGGTGAGCGGGACGGCACTGCTGGCCCGCGCCAACGGGAGCAACGTCTTCGTCACGCCCGGCGGCAGCGGCAACTGCTCGCAGGCCTCGCCCTGCGACCTGGAGAGCGCCCTCGGGGCGGCCGCCGCGGGGGACAGCATCTACCTCGCTGAGGGCACCTACACCGGCAGCGGTGAGGCCGTCGTGACCATCACCAAGAGCGTCACCATCTACGGGGGATGGAACGGCACCACGACCACGCCAGCGATCCGCGACCCCGAGGTCCATCCCGCGGTCATCGACGGGGAGGGGGCACGACGGGGGATTCGCATCATCGGACCCGCCACCGTCAGCCTAGAGGGACTGACGGTCGCCCGCGGCCAGATCGTGTCCACCACCTCGGCGATATGGGACGGCGCCGGGCTCCACGCCCAGGATGCGGATCTCACGCTGCGCCATACCAGATTCTACACCAACAGGACGGACATCTACGACGTTGATGGGTCCTTCGCTTACGGGGGCGGCGTGGCCGTTGACGGCGGAAACTTGGTGGTGGAGGCATCGGTCTTCCGCTGGAACAGCACCCGATCGCGATGGAGCAACTACGGCGCAGGCCTGTCTGCAAGGGGCGCCGGAAGCGTTTCCGTGACAGGCTCGACCTTCCAGGACAACGATGCCTGGCACGCCAGCGGCGTCTACGTCAAGGGCGACGCGGATCGGACCCTTCTGAACTTGAGCGGCAATACCTTCGTCGACAATGGGCGGGCGCAGAGCGGTGGCAGGGGAAGTGGCGGCTACGCCGCGGCGATGGAGGTGGCCGACGCGCGGGCCCGCATCGAGGACAACGTCATCAGGGGTAGCCGCGCGTCCAACGATTACGGGGCCGTGCGCATCTCCTCCGCTGACCTGTCCCTGGCGCGCAACGTGATCATCGGCACCGAGTGCGGTCAGATATCGGGCCTCTACCTCTACTACGTCTCACCGTTCACCCTGACCAACAACCTGATCGTCGGGAATGAGACCACCCGCTCCTGGCTCGAGCGGCCCGCCGTGCGCGTGCAGCGGAGCAGTGGTGAGTTGATCCATAACACCATCGCCCGGAACGAGAGCGCCTACGGGTTGCAGGTGGACGGCAGCTCCGTGGTGACCATGACCAATACTCTGCTGGTGAGCCACACAGTGGGCATCTCCGTCAC
>CAZGSX010000255.1:0-2425 GCA_964528475.1 uncultured Anaerolineales bacterium | reverse complement strand
TACTCGTGAGTAGACGAATACCCTACGGTAACACTCTTAGTGAGAGTCGCGAGGTGTCGGGTAAGGAGACGGCGTTGCCACCGTCCCCTCCCCTAAGAACGGTACGGGAACCTTTCGATTCATACCGCTCAAGCCTCACTAACGCCCTTTGCGGGACGCGGTTTCTCAACGGGCAAATGTTGGCTGTGGACCTTGCGATGGCAGTCGGGATGCAAGAGTATGCGGTTGTCTGCGCTTTCTGGGCCGCCTCTTGACCGCCAGATGATGTGGTGATTGTGCCATTTCGTCTTTCTGGTGATCTTCTGGTTGCAGATTGGGCAGAGGCCTTGTTGTGCTTCCCATAGGTGCAGGAGTTGTCGGTATTCCGTCATATTCTCGGTCATCTTCGCGGCTAGCCGTCTCTCGAAGTAGATTTCCCATTCGGGATCGTAAGCATTGGCTTGTCCCTTGATCTTGATGTGGCGCCTGATCGGCATGGCTGTAGCGCAGAACAGATGGAGCTCTTTCCCATCCAGGTCCCCATAGAACACCCAGTTGCGGCCACCGAGGGTTTTGAAGTATTTCTTCTTCACCCACCGCTTGCCCTTGTTGGGGTGTCGTCGGTTCGCCCAGCGCCATATGGCTCGGAATACTGCGTGATCGATCTTGGCGAAGGTCTCTTTGCTGACGACGTGTCGATGGTATTGTGTCCAACCTCGGATGATAGGATTGAGTCGTGCAATGAGTAGCCCCGCTGATACATGCTGATTGACCTTGATCATTTCTCGGACGCGGTTCAGCAGTCGCTCAACGCTCTTCCGCGATGGCTTGATGAGCAGTTTGCCATTGTACTTGCGTATGTTCTGTCCAAGGAAGTCAAACCCATCGTCGATGTGCGTGATGTGGGTCTTCTCGTGGGACAGTTCCAGGCCACGTTCGCCCAGGAATTGTTCGACGAGCGGTTTGATCTCGTTCTCAAGTAGCTCTTTCGAACTGCCTGTGATCAGCCAATCATCTGCGAATCTGACCAGATGCACCTTTGCATCTCTGGCTCTGCGCGTGCCTTTGGGGTACCGTTCCCGCAGCAGTTTCTCAAGACCGTCGAGGGCCAGATTGGCGATGACGGGTGAGACTATGCCGCCTTGCGGCATCCCTTCTTCGGTTGGATGAAGGGCACTTCGCTCTATGTAGCCTGCCTTTAGCCACTTGTTGAGGATCGCTTTGTTCATTGGGATGTTGGCTAACAGCCATCGATGACAAATCCTGTCGAAGCAGGCGCGGATATCGCCTTCGAGGATCCATGATGCGCTATCCTTGCGAGCCAGGATGGTGTAGCATTGCTGGATCGCGTCTGCGGGTGAACGTTCTTTCCTGAACCCGTAGGAGTTCGGATCGGCGGTTGTCTCCGCAATTGGATCCAGTGCCATCAGGTACAAGGCCTGCATTGCACGATCTTTCATGGTGGGGATGGAGAGCGGGCGTTTCTTGGTTCTGTCGGAGTTCTTGGGGATGTAGATACGTCGTAGGGGTTGGGGATGATAGCCATGCCATTGGAGAGTGTGAACTGCTTCTGCTTTCTTCTGTGGCGTGTCCCAAACTTCACCATCCACGCCAGGTGTCCGTTTGCCTTCATTTTCCGTCACGCGTTTCACTGCCAGCACCTTGGCACTGTACGAGTGGGCCAGCAGACGTTGCAGAGCTTTCACTCTGTTCCATCTGCCTTCCTGAGTTGCCTTCACGATACGCGCTTGCAGCCGACGCACGTTCCGGTAGGCTCGCTTGAAGTCGATATCGTACCAGCCTTCCGGTTCGCGGGAAACTGCACCAGTCGCTTTCGCTTCTGTCATCTGCTTTGCTTCCTGAGTCGGTTTCTCAAGCTCTCTCGTGATGTGAGACCAAGGGGAAGTCTGCTCGCTTTCGCGTGGGATGATATCGTCTTGTTGAGACTCAACCCCTATCCACCCCATTACAGGGAGGCATTTGCGTTTTCCCCTCTCCTTTACCCGCTGCCGCATCGAGGACATCTTGCGGTGCCTCTACCCAGAGGGATGACATCGGGCTTACCACGTTCCGTATACATACCTGTACGGGTTAGGTCCCACCTATTCGCCGGTGGTGCAACGTCTGCGTCAGACGAGACCACAGCGCCTGTTCCTGACCACTCACCTGTTGGTTCAAGCGTATCAGCACCTTTCGCTTGTCAACTTTCACGACGTTTATCGGTGGTTCACATATGTTGACCATACCGCACCATCCTAGCTCCCGATCGTCTTGGTGCTGACGATCACAGCGTCTGCTCGCGTTTTCGCTGCCATCCGTCTTGTGGATGAGGCTACATTGTTCCAGGAGCTTCGCACCTCACCGTTACCAGCGACGCACGTCCTGGTAGGATACCGCTGGCAGAACAGCGGGTGATGTCCTTCGTCTGAAGTCATCACAGCTATGT
>CAZGSX010000254.1:0-2426 GCA_964528475.1 uncultured Anaerolineales bacterium | reverse complement strand
GTCCCCGAGGGAGGCTCGACCCTCTCCGTGGCCCTCGACGACCTCCCAGCCGACTACGAGCTGGTGCTGTTCAGCGACCTGGCGGAGCCGATCGGGGATGATCTGGGGAGTATCCAGGACGTGGGGCATCTGGCGTCCATCGGGCACCTGGCCTCCATCGGCCATCTGGCGTCGATCGGTCACCTGGCGTCGATCGGCCATCTGGCGAGCATCGGGTATCTGGTCGACGTGTCGACGGAAGGAGGCACGGGGAATGAGGCGGTGTGGGCGGACGTGCGCGGCCGGCCGGGGTGGTACTACATCGCCGTGGCTGGCTACAACGGGGCGCACAGCGCTAGCCCCTACCGCCTACGGGTTCGCAGCACGGCTCGCGAGGGGATCCCGGCCTGCACGGCCAACCTCCCCTATGCGCCGGGGCCGGCCATGGCGCCCGTCGAACCAACTGCGCCGGAGACGCTGATCCTGGTCAACAAGCAGCGGCTCGACGCGGTCCACGGCGTGACGGAGACCGCCCCGCTGATCCAGCGCTTGACGGACCTGGCCGCGCACGAGAGCGTCCAGGGCATGATCCTGCCCGTGGAGAACGACGCCGCCGTGGCGGCGGCGTATGATGCGTGGGACGCCGATGCCTGCAATCCTGAGGCGGCCAACGGTGTGGCCCGGGCGATCAAGCAGCTGGTGGATGACACGCTGGATGAGCACGACACGATCAAATACCTGGTCATCGTGGGTGGGGACGAGGTGATCCCCTTCCACCGGGTGCCGGACCAAGTGACGATTGCCAACGAGCGGACCTATCGTCGCGGGGCGGGCGTGGCGCAAGAGACGCCGCTCTACTACAGCCTGGCCGAGGGCCGTACGCTGAGCGATGACTACTACGCGGACCGGGAAGCCTTCGCCTGGTTTGGGCGGGAGCTGTACCTGCCGGACTACGCCATTGGGCGGTTGGTGGAGACGCCGCAGGAGATCGTGGCCCTGATCGACGCCTACCTGGCGAGCGATGGGCAGGCGAGCCCGGAGACGGGGTTGGTGGTGGGCTATGACTTCCTGACGGACAGTGCGATGGAGATCAAGGAGCGGCTGGAGGAGCTGGGCATCGCCACGAGCAGCCTGATCAACGACGAGTGGACGGCGGAGGATCTGAAGACGGCGCTGTTCGATATGCCGCACGATGTGAACGCGGTGAACGCGCACTTCGAGCACTGGCGGGCGTGGCCGGCGGCCGAGGAGAGTGGCGAGCTGACGAGCGGCGATGTGGTCAGCGCGTCGGCAGAGCTGAGCGGGACCATGTTCTTGTCGGTGGGCTGTCATGCTGGGCTGAACGTGCCGGATGGGTGGGACGACTCGGGTTCGGCGCTGGACTTCAGCCAGGCGTTTGCGCGGCGGGGGGCGACGTACGTGGCGAACACGGGCTTTGGGTATGGGATGGACGATGCGGCGGCGCTGTCGGAGCGGCTGATGGGCGACTTCGTGGAGGAGCTGGGGAGTGGCAGCGAGGTGGCGGTGGGGGAGGCGCTGGTGCGGGCCAAGCAGGGCTACGTGAACAGCGCGGCGGCGGGCGGTCTGGGGCTGTACGACGAGAAGATTCTGATCCAGACGACGCTGTATGGGCTGCCGATGGCGCGGGTGAGCGTGCCGGAGCCGATGCAGTCCGCCTCGGGCCTGCAAGCGCAGGGTCTGGAGAGCGGCCCGCTATCCATCGGTGATGGTCTGTCGAGCCGCACGATCACGGTCACGGCGGCCTTCAGCGAGGTGACGACGTCGGACGGGCAGTTCTACAGCGTGGACCACGAGGTACAGGCCAGCGGGGGGCGCCCGATCCAGCCGCGGCTGAGCCGGGAGATTGGCGAGGCGGGGACGGAGGCGCGAGGGGTGTTGTTCCTGGGCGGAGACTATCGGGACGTCGTGGGCTTCGACCCAGTGATTGGCCGGCCGGTGACGGACACGGCGATGACGGAGCCGTCGTTCACGCTGCAGGGATGGTATCCGACGAAGATGGCGGCCATCAACCGGGTGGAGACGGCGTTTGGGGCGCTGGAGCGGTTGGTGGTGATGCCGGGGCAGTTCAGGAATCCGGGGACGGAGCGGTTGTGGGACCGGCTGACGTACGAGGTGACCTACTCGAGCGAGGATGACGCGGTTGATCCGACGATCTGGCGGGTTGAGGCGGGACAGTTGCCGAACCGGGCCACGTTCAGCGTGGAGGTGATGGACGATTCGGGGGTGGAGCGGGTGGTGGTGGCCTACAGCCTGGGTGACGGGGAATGGCGCAGCGTCGATCTAACGCACGATGTGGGCGAGGATAGGTGGTATGGGGAGCTGGCGCTGAGCGAGGGGGACAGCGTGAGCTACTTCGCTCAGGCGGTGGACGGTGCGGGGAACGTGGCGAGCAGCGACAACAAGGGGTTCTTCTTCGAGCCGGTGAC
>CAZGSX010000253.1:0-2462 GCA_964528475.1 uncultured Anaerolineales bacterium | reverse complement strand
TGAACTCACCGGCCACCACGATCTTACCATCCGCCTGCAACGCCAACGCCTTCACCCAATCGGGCGCCCCGGGGTTAAAGGCTTCGTCAAGCGTACCGTCGGGATTCAGCCTGGCGATTCCCACCCGCGGCTGCCCTCCCATACTACTAAACGAGCCACCGACCAAGATCTTGCCGTCCGGCTGCACTGCCAACGCCCAGATCGTGCCGTTCGCCCCGGGGTTAAAGGCTTCGTCAAGCGTACCGTCGGGGTTGAGCCGGGCAATCTTGCTCCGCGGCTCCCTCAAGCTTGTGAACGCGCCTCCCACCAGAATCTTGCCGTCCGGCTGCACCGCCAGGGCATAAATCCTGTCATTTGCGGCGTATGTCGGTGCGGCCCAAGTGCCAGAAGCCGTGCAGGTGCGCCCTGGCTCATATGGGTCAAACCCCCAGTAGTTGAACGTTCCGCTGGCTGTGGTGAAAGAAGTGAACTCACCTTTCAGCCAGACATATCTGTCCCCATAAGGCCCCCCTGTCGAGAAACGGTTGTTCGCTATCGCATAACTCCCCGTGAAGCGGAATCTGACCAGATTGTAGCAGCTATCAAAGATCTGTATCCTCAGCGAGTCCTCTGCGATCTGGCACCGGGGCGAGTCTTCGACTACGAATGACATGGGATATCCCTGATCAGTAATGCCAAACCATTCCCCTGTCCGTGGACACTCCGGCAGCGGTACGGTCACCTCCACCGATTGTACGTTGCTCCAGTCGCTGCTGGCGTACGGGTTGGACGCTCGAACACGATAGTAGTACGTTCCCACATCTCGCCCACTGATGCCTGCTGATGTGTTAGAGCCCGAGTACGCGGTTGTGGCGTCGGAGAAGTCGGCGTTGGTGGCCTCTTGCAGGGTGTAGGTGCTCGCCCCCACGGATGAACTCCAACTGACCGTGTAGTTTCCGACGCCATCAGGATTGCTGATGGCGCTCAGCACCGGCGCCTCAGGCGTGACGGGGAAGTTGCTCACCGCCAGCGGCAGATAGATCGTTGGCCCCTCAACGTACTTGCGCAGCACAACCTCATCGATATATGCACCCTCTGGGAGAGTCGTGCTCTCATTACTCGTGAAAACAATCGCAACCCACACCTGATCCTCTCCGGTGAGGTCTCCAAGTGTAAACACATCTGTCAGGTCGAAAGTGTGCAGAGCCCAATCTCTAGTGCCAGAGGTACGCACACCATAGAAGGGGCCACCGATTGCAGCAAGCACCGACAGGTGATCGTTCTCCAGTTCGCTGTTCAGCCAATACATGAAGCGTAGCTCAGCCTGAGTTGCATCCTCCAGACTGAACGGGCCATAGACCATCACCGAATGTGCATTGTCGGGGTAGTGGCTGTCACAGGGCAGTGCGCCTCCAGCCGCCCCCCCTCCAACTGCCCAGGCGCTGTAGCTGCCTGAATAGGGATTACAATCCCGTCTCTCCCAGAAATACTCACCATTGGTATCCCCATCATTGTCGAACACGTGCCATTCACCGGGAAAAGCCCCCTCAAAGTCGTCGCTGAAAATGGTTATCCACTCCCCACCCATCTGTGAAGCTGATTGGATCGACTGGTTGGTTGACGAGGCCGCCTGGCCTGTCCTGGCCGTCGCCGCCGTGTAGTAGAAGGACTCTTCGGGCTCAGCGGCATAGGCGTCAACCGAGGGGCTCCCCGTGGCCCCTGCATCCGTCTCCAGGTCAACGAGCCGAATCAACCCAGAATCCCCGAAGTCAATCCGGGCGGGTGTCCAGTCGGTGCTCTGTGCCTCCCCAGTTGCAGAGGGAAGCAGAATGGCCAACAGGAAGAGGCCACACAGCAAGGCCCCAAGCAGGTAGCAGCGTCGGTTGCCGTTCACGGTTGTTTCCCCCCTTTGATCTGCGAACAAGGACAGGGCGCGGAGCGCAATGGCCGAGATTCGACTTATGGCCTCCGAAGACATGGTTCTCACCTTTCCCCTTCTACTGGTCCCCTACCTTTTTCGCCGGCTATGCCTGAGGTAAACACCCGTCAAGCGAGCCGTCGCTAGTCGGAAGTCACAAGCCACGACTTTGCGGAACGAGCGTGTTGGTGACTACGGTGGGTACGTCAGTGGTATCCAGTATACAGGGTGGTCGGCGCCATGTCAAGAGTAGTACGTGGAGAGTGTTGAAAAACACATTCTAGGACCTACCGCACAGGGCAGACGCCCCACTCCTGGGTCAAGACGCGTCTCGAATAGGGAGCGCATGACGATGGTGCCCGGGTCTACGCCCTGCATGCCCCCCCGGTTGAGCCAGCCGCGACTTATTCAACACCCTCGTACGTGCAGTGCCCGAGAGACGGGTTGCGGGGGACAGGTTTCCGGGGCGACGGTACCTGGGCCAACGACACAGCTGCTCAGGGTGCTCTGGCTACGCGCAGGAACTCGGGTCAGGGAACCCGGTCAGCATCCCCGGGTCCGAGTC
>CAZGSX010000252.1:0-2470 GCA_964528475.1 uncultured Anaerolineales bacterium | reverse complement strand
CAGCCCCCCGCTGCGTCCAGATAGCCATTACCGACCGCGCCGGCGATGGTGCCGGGGAAATAGCCCAGAACGGCAGAGCCCACGCCGAAGATCAGCCCGTCGATGATGTTCATGCCTTCAGAGCCTGCCTTCGGATTGAGCTCCACCCAGCCCAGGGTAATCATCGCATAGGTGCCGATCATGCCGGTCAAGATAGCGGAGAGGATGATCTTCACCACGGTGAAATCCGTGAGCAGCAGTTGCCCGACAATGACGTCATACTTCGTCGCGCCGCCCTTCTGCAGGAAGAAGCCAAAAAGCACGCCAAACGCGAAGCCCCAGAGGGGGGGAGATAGGTCCCTCTTCTGCCCATTTGCAGCCTTGCTTGTGGTGGTCATCGGTGCCTCCCTCTAGCCGGCGATGCCGAATAGGATCTGTGCGGTCACGATGCCGCCAATGAAGAAACAGACGGCGAAGATCCAGCTTGAGACGACAAGCTGTAGGGTGCCGCTGATGCCGTCCCCGCTGGTGCATCCATTGGCCCAGCGCGCGCCGAAATCGAGGAGGACGCCTCCCACCAGCGCCGCGAGGATTCGCAGCAGGGGGTCGGTCCCGAAGGCGCCGGCCCACAGCGAGGGAACCCACTGCCAGTGGAAGTCACCGGAAAGCAGCGCCGAAAACAGCGAGCCGATGACGATGCGCACCACCAGCATCCACTGTCAGTCTACCACCAGCTTCACCCTCTGATAGTACGGCTTCAGCTCCACCCTGTTCCCCCGGAACAGCCTCTCGATCATCCCGCTCGTCCTGGCAAAGGTCGTCGAGGCGGCGATCGGCCTTCTGGAGATGAGGAAGCTGAGCCAGCTGAGGATACCGATGCCAATCCCGGCCGCGTAAGGCGACCAGCGCACTCTGGTCACGAATCCGATCCGATATGCTCCCTCGTGAGATTCTCTGCTAGTGCTTTCTAACCTCGCTGACGGCTGAAGTACTCGCCAACTCGGGCCCTTTGGCGTGAACTGCCTGTCAAAGGCGGGACGCGACACAACCGAACGCCGATGTCAGGTTGGCCGCCTCTGGCGCAAATCGTGCGCAATAGAATTCGCACGCGTCCATCCCACATTACCCTTTATTATAGCATACCTTGCGCCACAGAGCATATGGGCTGCGTTGGGACTCGTGTTGGCTATCGTTGGGAAGAGTTGCAGCTTCGTTGAATCGACCGTTCGTAGGTTGCGACGCAGCGCAGCCCTGCCAGCTCGCTGCCACAGATGCTTGACATCAGGGCAAGCAATGGGATATACTGTTGCAGAGGCCCCATCCAGAACCATCCATCCTCTCGGGCGCTGCGGTGTTTCGCCCCGATCACCCGTGGGTCACCATGACTCGTCGCCGAGACAGCTGCATGACGCGGCAGTGATCCGGAATCGCTCCCGGCATCGTCACCGGAGTGTCCGTCTCTTGGGGAGCCACCGGCGCGCTCTCTTGATGGCAACGAAAACGTGGACCTGGGCCTTGTTTTGCACTGCCACGCACTTCGTCCAGGCAGTCATCCCATCGGTGAAGCATAGGGTCCAAGCGTGGTCCGCTCCGCGGATGATCCTCCCGCCGCTATGATCGACCAGATCCATTTCACAGAATCGGGGGCGATCCTCCGTCCAGTCCGCCCAGGTGCGGACCGGGATCTGGTGTTTGAGCAACGTGCCGGGCTTCGTAAACCCCCGCCGCTTACCCGGCCTGCGTCACCGATCAGCCAACAGTCGATCCATGGTGGCGGGACTGACTCGCTTCGGCTTCTGATAGCATCCGGAGCTGACTTGGAGGAACCCCGATTCGTACAGACCCTGCAACTCGGCATCGAGCGCTTTGCGCAGTCTCTTGGAATTGATGTGATCGAACAACTGCGACAGAATGAGCAGCGCCCTGGCCTCCTCAGGGCCGTACAAGGCTCGCTGCGGGCGCTGGACGGGCCCCTGGGAGCGTTGCCTTCGACCGTTGAGTAATCCACTCGCGTACTTGCGATGGTAGCCGGTGGTCTTAAAAACTCAACCAGGATGGCGCTTCGTTCCTTTCTGCTCGCCTTGCGATAGCGCTTCTTGAGCAGTCTGAGGTCTTTCTCGTCCGTTCGACTCATAGGAATGCTCCTTTCTGGCAGCATTTGCTCGTGAGTGAACGGATACCCTACGGTAACATTCTTAGTGAGTCAATTAGCGCGCTGGTCGAGTGGGCCTTCCTGTGATATACTCCAGCCATGACGAGCCACCGCCCGAAGCGGAGACTAGATCTTGGCTCTCTTGCAGCAACCGGTGACGGACCCAGGGGCTTTCACAGAATCAATCCTTGAATCAACCCCGATCGTCCCGATGCAGCATCTCCCGAAAAAGATAGCGCGGATCGTTAAGAAAGTATAGGATCTGGCGAGCATCCACCTTTCCCCAGCAGAACCGATATTGTTCCGCAGAAAAAGACTCCGGTAAAGAAACAATATCGT
>CAZGSX010000251.1:0-2471 GCA_964528475.1 uncultured Anaerolineales bacterium | reverse complement strand
AGGGCCTCGCGGACCTCGATACTGCTGATCTCCAGCTGCTCAGGCAACCCCGTAACCAAGTTTCGCCCGCGGATGGTCATCGTCATCTCCTCCGAAAGAGGAAAAGCCGACCCCACCGCAATCTTCGTTCGCTCCGCCATCCACTCACCAATGTAGAGGTTATACTTCTGGCGGGCGTATTGGATGATGTCCTCATCCATCTCGTCACCAGCGATGCGGAGGGAACGACTGACCACGATGCCACCCAAGCAGAACACTCCCACCTCGGTCGTACCTCCACCGACGTCGACGACCATAACGCCACGGGCCTCGGTCACCGGAAGTCCCGCGCCAATGGCTGCCGCCATCGGCTCCTCAATCAGAAACACCTCGCGGGCGCCAGCCGAGAGGGCCGCATTGTACACCGCCCGTTTCTCCACCTCGGTGACACCGCTAGGAATGCCCACCACGACACGGGGTCTAGGGAACGGAAGCATCAGCTGGCTGTGTGCCTTCTTGATGAAGTAGCCGAGCATGGCCTCCGTCACCTCGAACTCCGAGATGACTCCGTCTCGCATCGGGCGAATAGCGACGATGTTCTCCGGCGTGCGCCCCACCATCTCCTTGGCCTCGGCGCCGATCGCCAGCACCTTCCTCGACTTCCGCTCCATGGCCACCCAGGAGGGCTCATTGATCACGATGCCTTTCCCTCGCACATAGACGAGGGTGTTGGCGGTACCGAGATCAATGCCAATATCGAGCGAGAAGAGGCCCAGAAAGGCGTCAATCGGATTGAACACTCATATCTCCCATACACACGTAACCGCCCCGGCAGGCTGCGATACTGAACACCGGGGCCGACTGGAGCGAAATTATACCACGAATCATAAGCAAGGAAAGTCTTTCAGACTGGCGCATCTGTGCTATAATCGATCCAAGAGCATGCAACTCTACGAGATCCACCTACCGGCATTCGAGGGCCCCCTTGACCTTCTGCTGCGCCTCATTGAGCGCGAGGAACTGGACGTCACGACAGTTGCCCTGGCGCGGGTCACCGACCAGTATCTGGAGCGTCTGGCTCAACTGAAGGACCGAAGGGCGGGAGATCTGGCGGATTTTCTCTTGGTGGCGGCCAAACTGGTGCTGATCAAGTCGCTCGCCCTCCTGCCAGCGTCCCCAGACAGAACTAGTGGGGAGGAAGCGGGAGAGGTGGCACACGATCTGGTCAACAGGCTTCAGATCTACAAACGGTTCAAGGAGGTAGCTTCGTTGCTCCAGGCCAGAGAGGAACGTGGCCTACACACATTCATCCGTCTGGTGCCCCCACCCCGACGGTCCCCAGTACCTAGCCTTGGAGATGTGTCCCTCCAGGATCTGGTCTCGCTGGCCTTTGATGCCATGGACTTGGCCTCAGGTCCCGCGGTGGATAGCGTGGTAGCCCCGATCACAGTCACCATCGAGGAGCAGATCGAGTATATTGAGCAAGAACTGACGAAGACATCAGAGATCGGGTTTCGGGTACTCCTATCCCGTGCTCCCACCCGGCTCGAGATTATCGTGACGCTGCTCGCCGTCCTTGAGTTGGTGAAGCACGATCGCGTGTCTGTCCAGCAAGATCACCCCTTCGGCGAGATCGTCATTCGGAAGGTATCTGCACCGAGGCAGCAGTGGCTCGATGGTGAGACCCATCCAGCAGGATGACGGCGATCACGCCCACCCCATCAATCAACACATCAGACAAGCTCGCATTCCGTCCGGGCACGAACCCCTGATGGTATTCGTCACTCAAAGCATACGTCAACGCCAGTGCCGCCGCCACGGCGCGGACGGGGGTGTCATCGGAGGTGGTGCCCCGCAGAGCCCTTAGGTAGAGCCACGTGAGGATCCCATAGGCCGCGACGTGCATCGCCTTCTTCACGACGACGTCCCAGCGACCGGCCACTGATGGGACGGACCGCTGGGCAGAGACCACGAAGATGACAGCCATCCAGGCAATGGCGGGCAACCAGAGCCGGACAAACCGCCTCACGGGCCCGCCCGGTAGGCACGTTCGACCCGTTCCACGAGCCTCCCCCAGTCAAACCGCTCCCTGACGTCAAGGGCCGCTTCGTTCCCCAGTCTGCGGGCGAACGCCGGACTATCCAGGAGCTGTACGACGGATCTGGCGAAAGCGGCTGTGTCCCCGGGGTTGACCAATAGTCCCGTCTCGCCACTACGGATGTACTGGCGGTTCTCGCCTACCGCCTCAGCGACCACGGGCACACCGGCCGCCAAGAGGTCGCCCAGCTTAGCAGCACACTTGGTGCGATTGACGAGTGTGTCGTCGAAGGGGTAGATGGCAACATCAGCCTGGGCGAAGCAGGACGGCAACGCCTCCGGAGAGATCCAGCCTGCATACGCCACGTCCACGGTCTCGTCCGTCATCTTGGGGTCGTGGCAAGAGGATACACGCTCAACCTGCAACCCTGCACTCGCCGCCGAGGAGAGAAAGA
>CAZGSX010000250.1:0-2484 GCA_964528475.1 uncultured Anaerolineales bacterium | reverse complement strand
CTGCTCAGGATGACGGGCAGGTAGACGTGCCCTCCCATCCTCAGACGAAGGGAGGGGTCTCCAAAGAACATCATCTTCTGAGTGTGCTGATAGATCGCCGACGCTTCCCAGCTTCCCCAGTGGCTCTCGATTTCCCAGAAATCCTCGTCGATATATCTCTCGATCCCCCCGACCCACACGTCGCCCAGGACGGCGGATTCACCCAGCTCCGAGAAGGCCTCAAAGAAGCGTTGCACGATCTGGAAGGACCACCTCTGCACGCCCGTGTATCCTCCCATATAGGCAATCGCGCCCACGTCATGTTTCACCATGAAGTGCTCGGCCATGGTATCCAGGTCGTAATAGGAGGGTTGCACCGCAGCCGGCTCCGGAGGCTCGCCTACCCCGTCAAACTCAGTGCCGGACTTCGACTGGTACGGATAATGCGGATAGTGGAACTGGGCAATGTTGCATGAGGCAGCCAGCATCACCGGCAGCATGCCAGCGTTGTCCAGGCTCGGGATTAGCGTGTAGTCGTACCAGCCTCCCCAAACCCCACCGTCGCCACCGGGTGTTCCCCTGGCGCCCCCGCTGCCGTGGCCGAAATACGCCACGAACCGCAATCCATCGTCCATCTCCTCTTTCACGAGATCGACCCGCTGCGAGTATTGGGGGAACGCGGCCCAGTGGGTGGTGTGGTAATGCCTAACGGTCTCGAAACCGAGTGAGCCCATGGTGCTGGCGATACTGTCGGCTATCGGGATGGGGTTCTCGAAATCCCCCGTCACCAGCATCATCCGCTGGGTCCACGAAACATCATCGGCGCCGCCTCCACGTATCTGTTCGTAGGTGATGACCTTGTCGACATACGTCTCGACCTCGCCGACGGTTGAGGCGGGAATCCGGCCGACGCCGACGTCAGGCCTAAGGTCGATCTGGTCTTGGTTCAGCTCGCTCCAGTCCGCCGGATGGGTTTTACGCCACTCCCCGAAGAGGTGATCGTCATCCGCATCCCAGTTATCGAAGTTCCCCTGAGCGTCATAGAGATCGGCGTAGTAGACGTCGCTGGGCCGGTAGCCTACGGGGTCCCAGACCCGGATGTAGCGGACGGGGAACTGATCCACGTCGCCCACCAGCATCACGTACTTGACGCTCAGCCTCTCCTCCATGTCGGCGATGGCCAATTTGATCTTCTCCTGCACATCCCAAGCCTGTTGGTAAGCGGGGTCCAGGTCGATGGCCTCGAGGGTCAGAAGGGCCGTGGGCATGCCCGTGTCGTTCTTGTGGTCTACGAGGGGTTGCAGCGTGCTCTCGAAGCTCTCCGGTGCGAGGATCAGAAGGTCGGCAGCCCGCAACCCACTAACCCTCAGTGTTCGCTCATTGTTCTTCTCATTCGACTCTGCCACATCGTCGTTCACGTCCACGACGACGGTGACAACGTACCGTTGTCCGAAATCCAGCCCTTCGCTCCGCTGGATCTTGCACCATTCGCCCGGGCCTAGAGAGCGGACGTCAAACAACTGTGGGGTTGATTCCCCGCCTACTCGGAATGAGAGCACGGACGCACGGGCCGTACCTGTCCCGATGTTCTTCACCACCGCCGTGAAGGTGATCTCATCCTCGACGGTAGGATGGTCTGGAGAGTAAGTAAGGCTGTCCACGACCAGGTCCGGCCGGGAAATCAGGTTGCCCTCGGCTGAAAGATGCGCCCCCAAGGCAGCAGTCACGGCAGCGGTCAGCAATACAGCACGGAGAACCACGACCACCGTACGCGTCTGCCTGAGCTCCATGGGTACCCCTCCTTGAGGCACTGGGAAAGCGGTAAGTGGGTTGTGTTCGGCGCTGGACGCGCTCGGCAGCTAGGTCGAAAATCGACGCCGTATGATAGCGGCGGAGGGACAAGAGCCAGACAGTCTGCAGTTGGGGCAAAAGCTCAGTCGCAGCCCGCACAGAGGCTGCGGTGCGATCGTGCTGAAATCCAGTCTACTACAGCGAAAGCCACCTGTCAATGGAACCTGGTGTATGGGCCAACACATCGTTACCAGCTATTCGGGCGTATGATTGGAGAAGCCGGCCTCCCTCCGGTAAGATCTGTGTGGGATACACTGCTACAGGAGGAGGACCGGCTGGGCCAAGATTGGCCTACAGGAGAGTATATCGTATGGACCCCGTCGAGGCAAGAGAGCTGCTGATCGATAGCTACGAAGACACGGGCAATCTCAGCGAGACGGCCCGGCGGTGGCAGACATCGCGGCTTGTCGTTCGCAAATGGGTGCGTCGCTACGGGGCGCTAGGGGGGAGGCGGGCGTTGAGGATCGACTTCGCCGACCCCACAGCAGTCCTAACGCAACGCCGCCGGAGATCGTGGAGCAGGTGATGGAGGCTGGGCCGATACGCCCCAGGGAGAAGACCTGCTGTGGGCGCAGAAGACTGTCTCATGATCTGGGTCGTCAAGGTCTGGAGATATCGCCCCACACGATTCGTCACATCTTTCGCCGCCATAGA
>CAZGSX010000249.1:0-2494 GCA_964528475.1 uncultured Anaerolineales bacterium | reverse complement strand
GGCCCGGCCCGCGCTACTCCAGAGATTCCTCCCACCCAACCGGTGTTAGGTCCAGGAGTGGTCCCGGACGACGCATCGCTTCCCGGGGCGGGGTATGTCGTGCGAGCAGGTCGCGCCGCGCAAAGGCAGATAGCACCTCATTCTACTATTCTTGCTCGCTTTTGTCCACCCTCGCGGCGCCGCACCTCTCCGCGCGATCTCAGCTTCTCGGCGTTGTTCACCCGGATGGCAGGACGCGGCGCGAGCTGGGGGAGCTCCAATGTGCTTCCGGGCTCCGCTGAGTCAAAGCGGGCTTTCAAGGTGTGCCTGTGTCGAAGGAGCCCTGCGAGGATTGGTCATCTAGGGCGAGGCCTTCGATCACGCAAAGCCTGTTACGGGGAGGCCAGGCACGGGCCGAGCTCCGACCTGGGGGGCGGTCGTTGGTGGCGCGAAGTTGTGCGGAAGTCTGGTCGCCGGTAGAATCACATCCTCCGAAAAGGGAGGATGCCTGGTCAGAGATCCCCCGGGGCAGACCCGGAGGCCTCGCCGAAGGAAGATCGCAAGCGTACCCTGATGGGCCATGCGCCCTTTTTGACGGAGGGACCAGGGAGGAGTCGCATCGCGGATTGGGTGGGACTGGACGAGGGGAGATAGAGCGAATGGCGAGAAACCCGCTGGAGAGATTTCTGCGGCCGTGGCACGAGGCCGTTGCCGATCCGGCCCCGGCTCAGGAAGAGGTGTTGAACCGCCTCTTACGCACCTACGCCGAAACCCAGTACGGCCAGGAGCACGGTGCCTCCCAGGTCGACTCTCTCGAGGACTACCGTCAGGCCTTCCCTGTCCAGGCCTACCAGGACTATCAACCGCTGCTAAAGCGGGTGATGGAGGGGGAGATCGACCTGCTCCTCAATGAGGAACCGCTGGCGTGGGCGATCACTCGGGGCACGACCGGCGAGCAGAAGTTCATTCCAATGACGCAGACCGATATCACGATGCGCGTCAGTGCTGCGCGGGCGATGATGACATACGTTGCCGAGAGCCGTCGTCATGATCTGTTTGACGGGGTCAACCTCAACCTGAACTTCCCCTCGGTTGTCGGAACGATCTCCGTGGGCAATCGGCAGGTAGAGTACGGCTACAGCTCCGGCATCTACGTGAAGTATGTCTCCGTCCACACGCCCATCCGCTCGGTGCCCTCCCAGGAGGAGATCGATGCCCTGGGCGGCGGAAAGACCATCAAGGACTGGGAGGCGCGCTTCGAGCTCGCGTATCACAGGTGCCAGGATGAGAACGTAACCCTCGTCGGCGGCGTGGCGCCTACGGCCATCCGCTTCGGGCGCTATCTCCATCGGGAGCACGGTGTCTATCCGAAGGACGTATGGCAGACTCAGATCGCGACTTTGGGGAGCGTGGCGGGAATCAACACCCGCTACAGCCCAGCGATCCGCGCGTTGTACGGTCCCGTGGCAGTGCGCGAGATCTACGGGACGACCGAGGGCATGTTCGGCCAGCAGCGCGACGAGAATCGCGCCTGGGTGCCGAACTACGATCTCTTCCTCTTCGAGGTGAAGATCGCCTCTTCTCCCCTCGGTTTCTCATCTCCACTCGGACCTGGTGGTGGAACTGCCAGAGTCAAGATGCTTCACGAGATGCGACGCGGCGAGATGGGCAGCTTGGTGATCTCGACGCCCACGTTGCCGCGCTATGAGATCGGCGACCTAATACTGGCCTTCCGCCCCCCGTATTTCCGGTGTATTGGGCGCGATCGCTGGTGGACACCGCTCCGCTACGCCTGGCACGAGTTCACGACGCTGAATCTGGGTCGCTTGTGAGCCAGGATGCCCGGCTGCAGGCCTTCAGCGGCTGCCCAGCAACCCCCTCAAAAGCAGCCCAACACCGGCGGCGATCAGGATCAGCGGCCAGGCGATGGAGGCCCCAAATAGCCTCCCGAGTCCCAACCCGAGCAGGACGGCGGCCCAAATGAGGGAGCCCCCCACAGGCCGCCGGTGGGCAGGGACGAGCAACCGGATCACCACTTCCAGCAGCACGATCAGGCCTGCTCCCGTGAGGATGAGGCCCCACGCGCTGAACCAGCCCATTTCAGCGAAGAGCCCCATGTTCTCCGCCAGGAGCACCAGTCCAGCCCAGATGAGGATGAGCGCCCATGCGGCCCCACCAACGGGATCGCGGCGCCACTTCTCCTCCCAGGTCAACTCCTCTTTCTCGTGCTTCTCCTCTTCCTTCTTGACCTTCTCTTCCTCTTTCTCGTATCGCTCACGTTCGGACATAGCTTCCTCCTGTAGGGCCTGGTGACTATAGCGTCAGACGAAATCGCCCCGTACTGAGAGTTGTTCAGCACACAGGCTCCAAGACAGATCGACTGGCGCGTGGAGCCCGGCGCCCCAGCGCGTGTGCTGCCCTATGAGCTCGTCGCCGGCGGGGACCTGGCCTTCCATGGCGTCTGGTCTCCGTTTGCGCGCAGCCCCCGCTGTCAGATCGAGCTCCTCGCCTAGTG
>CAZGSX010000248.1:0-2497 GCA_964528475.1 uncultured Anaerolineales bacterium | reverse complement strand
AGCCATAGGCAACGCTGGTAGAGAGAGTCGACGAGCCCGAGGAGAGCCAGTCCCCCCGTCTGGGTAGACTTGTTTCGGGCTGCCTGACCTGAGAACAAGAGCCGGTCTCCAGACGGAGACTGGCTCTTTTTTTGTGCGCGATGGATACCCATCGCGCATTTCACTTATGGCAGGACATAAAATCACCAAGGAGGTATGCTTCAATGAGTGGCACGTTCAACAAGGTGGTGTTGGCCTATTCCGGCGGCCTGGACACATCGGTCATTCTGGCCTGGCTGAGGGAGAACCATGGGTGTGAGGTGGTCACATTCACCGCCAACCTGGGCCAGGGCGACGAGGAGCTGGAGGGACTGGAGGAGAAGGCCCTGGCCAGCGGGGCCAGCAAGGCCTACATCGTCGACCTACGCGAGGAGTTCCTCCTGGATTACGCCTTCCCGACGATGCAGTCGGGGGCGATCTACGAACACCTCTATCTGCTGGGCACGTCGTTCGCCCGCCCCGTCACCGCCAAGAAGTTGGTCGAGATCGCCGAGAAAGAGGAGGCCGACGCCGTCTCCCATGGCTGCACCGGCAAGGGGAACGACCAGGTGCGCTTCGAGCTGACGGTCAAGGCGCTCGACCCCTTCCTCGACGTGATCGCGCCGTGGCGCGAGTGGGACATCCGGTCGCGCAAGGACGCCCTAGCGTACGCCGACGCCCACGGGATCCCCATCCGCCAGTCGGTGGGCTCCATCTACAGCCGCGATCGGAACATCTGGCACATGAGCCACGAGGGCGCCGACCTGGAGGACCCGTGGAACGAGCCGAGCGAGGACGTCTTCACGCTCACGGTGTCCCCCCAGGACGCCCCGGACGACCCACTCTACCTGACCATCGACTTCAAGGAGGGAGTGCCCCTGGCCGTGGACGGCGAGCCTATGGGCGCGGTAGAGCTGCTGACCCACCTGAATGAGGTCGGCGGCGCCCACGGCATCGGCCGCGCGGATCTGGTGGAGAACCGCCTGGTGGGCATGAAGTCGCGCGGCATCTACGAGACGCCCGGCGGCACCATCCTCTACGCCGCCCACCAGGGCCTGGAGTCGATCTGCCTGGACCGCGACACAGCGCACTACAAGGAGGTGGTGGCCAACCGCTTCGCTGAGCTAACGTACTACGGCAAGTGGTTCACCCCGCTCCACGAGTCGTTGCGCGCCTTCGTTGATAAGACCCAGGAGCGCGTGACCGGCTCCGCCAAGGTGAAGCTTTACAAGGGCAACTGCGCCGTGGTGGGCCGCCAGTCGCCCCTCAGCCTCTACCGGGAGGAGTTCGCCACCTTCGGCAAGGACGACGTCTACGACCAGAGCGACGCCCAGGGCTTCATCAACCTGTTCGGGCTGCCGCTCAAGGTGAAGGCGCTGGTGGATCTGGAGAATGGGGAGACGGCGGATCTGGCGGCGCCAGATTATGCTAAGTTCAAGCGGGACTGATACAGCGGGAGTAGGAGGTAGGGAGTAGGGATTATGACGCTTTGGGGCGGGCGGTTTGAGGGAGAGACGGATGCGTTGATGCGGCGGTTCAACGACTCCTTTGGGTTCGATCGGCGGTTGTATGCGGCGGACGTGGAGGGGAGCATGGCCTACGCGGGGGCGCTGGCGCGGGCCGGGCTGATCAGCGAGGAGGAGCGTGAGCAGCTCGTCCAGGGACTGGAGCAGGTGCGCGCCGAGTTCGACGAGGGGACGTTCGAGGTGGCCCCCGGCGACGAGGACATCCACACCGCCGTCGAGCGGCGGCTGGGGGAGCTGGTGGGCGAGGTGGCAGGCAAGCTCCACACGGGCCGCTCCCGGAACGACCAGGTGGCCACGGATCTGCGGCTCTACCTGTTGGAGGAGATGGCCCACCTGGAGAAGGGCTTGGCGGAGCTGCAGGCGGCCATCGTCGACAAGGCCGAGGCACACCTAGACGTACTGATGCCCGGGTACACGCACCTGCAGCAGGCGCAACCGATGCTCTTCAGCCACTGGCTGATGGCCTTCTTCTGGAAGCTGGAGCGGGACTGGGAGCGGCTGACGGAGGCTGTCACCCGCACGCGGGTCTGCCCGCTGGGCGCCGGGGCGCTGGCCGGGAACCCGTTCGGCGTCGACCGAGAGGCGCTGGCTCAAGAGCTGGGCTTTGAGGCCGTGACGCCGAACAGCATCGACGCGGTGAGCGACCGCGACTACGTGGTGGAGTTCCTGGCCTGGGCAGCCCTGACGCAGGTCCACCTGAGCAACCTGGCCGAGGATCTGATCATCTGGGCCAGCCGCGAGTTCGGCTTCGTGGAGATCGACGACGCCTATGCCACCGGGTCCAGCCTGATGCCGCAGAAGAAGAACCCCGACGCGCTGGAGCTGATGCGGGGCAAGAGCGGTCGGGTGATCGGGCACCTGACGGGGTTGCTGACGACGCTGAAGGGCCTCCCCACCGCCTACAACAAGGATCTGCAGGAGGACAAGGAGGGGTTGTTCGACGCCATCGACAC
>CAZGSX010000247.1:0-2502 GCA_964528475.1 uncultured Anaerolineales bacterium | reverse complement strand
GATCTCAGAGGTTAGTCGTGTTCTCTTCTTCGTATCCATCAGAATGCCTCCCGCTGGCCAAACTGCCTCAGGTTGTACCACATCACGGGAATGACGGCGACCAAGAGCAAGATAGCCACCGCTCCACCGCGACCGAAGTGCTGGAACTTGAACATCTGCTTGTACTGCTGGCTGGCCATCACCTCTGTGCCGTAGTTCCCGTTGGTCATCACGAAGATGATATCGAAGATCTTCAAGGTCAAAATGATGATGGTCGTCGAGACGGTAATGATGGTGCCTTGGATGTAAGGAATCAGAATGTTGAAGAAGATCTGAATCTCGTTCGCTCCGTCGATGCGGCCCGCCTCCAGCAACTCCTCCGGCACACCCTTGAGCGCTGCCGAGAGGAGCACCATCGCATAACCAGTCTGCAACCAGATCAAGATCAGGATCAGGAAGAAGTTGTTCCACGGTCGTATGGTGAGCCAGGCCTGTGGATCACCCCCGAAGGCCACCAGAACCGCATTGAGCAGCCCTATCTGCTCCACGCCCGCCGGCTTAAAGGCATAGATGAAGCGCCAGATCACGCCAGCACCCACGAATGAGATCGCCATGGGCAAGAAGATCAACGACTTGGCAATCGTCTCGAACCTGGAGCGGTCGGCCAGGATGGCAATGAGCAGTCCGAAGGCCACGCTGAAGAACGTGCCGACCACCAGCCAGAGGAGGTTGTTGCGGAACGATTCCACCATCTTCGGATCCGTAAAGGCGAAGATGTAGTTATCCAGCCCCACAAAAGCCTCGGTCCTGGCGTCGAAGAAACTGGCATAGAGGGTACGCAGCGTGGGGATCAGGAGGTACCAGCTCAGGATCACCAGTGCCGGGCCGGCGAATACATAGGGTCGCAGGTTGGCCTGCCACTGAGTGGGGAACTGATCCACGACCCAATTAGAGAAGACATAGAGCAACGCAACGCCGCCTACTCCCCAGAGAATAGCGACGGCAACGGTGACCAGTTTGGGAGCGTTGCCCTCCCGCAGAAAGATGAACACCCGCCACATCACCAGGAAGGTGACAGCGGGCACAAGCATGGAGATTAGAAGGCGCCCCACACCCGTCGTAAACCAGTCTACGAAGCCGGCGGTCGGCTTCCTCTCCTGAATCGATTCCATTGTTCTGCTCCTTTCGATCTGTGACAACGCGCGGTTCTGGGGGTGAGGGAGCAGGTTGACCGATCGCGGCCCCCTGCTCCCTTTGCCCACCGACGACCAAGCGGTCGCGAGTCTACTCCGGCCAGGAGTTGTCGATGGTCGCCATCACTTCGTCGAGGTTCTCACCGTTCGCGCTGACGTAATCGACCATGCCGGTCCAGAAGGAGCCAGCTCCAACAGCGCCGGGCATCAGGTCGGATCCGTCGAAACGGAACACGCTCGCCTCGGACATGATCTCGGCGTACCTCCGGTCTGTCTCCGTGGGATACCAGTCAAGCATCGCGTCCTTGTGTGGCGACACGAAACCACCAGACTGGAGCCAAGCCTTTGTCGACTCGCCCGTGGTCAGGTACTCCATCACCTGGCGTACTTCCGGGCGATCGTTGAACGCGGCAAAGATATCGCCGGCGCCCAGGACAGGTTGCGGGAACTCATCCGGCATGATCGGTGGCAGGTAGAAGAAGTCAACGTCTTCACCCACGGTCACGCCTTCGGGGAAGAACCCCGTGATGAAGTTGGCCTGGCGATGCATGAAGCATCCGGGGGGATCGTCGAACATCGGTGCAGGCGCGTCGCCGAAGGGGGTCGTTAGGATGGAAGCGGTGCCGCCGTAAACGTAGTCGGAGTTGAACCAGATCTCACCCATGATCTCCGCAGCGTTCTTCACCTCCGGGGAGTCGAACGGCAACTCGCCGGTCGTCCATTGATCGTACTTCTCTGCAGGCTGCGTGCGCAGCATGATATCTTCCATCCAGTCGGTTGCAGGCCAGCCAGTGGCGCCAGCGCTTTCGATGCCGATGCACCAAGGCGTGTTGCCATCGCTTACCATCTGGTCCGACAGAGCCAGCATCTCGTCCCACGTCTCGGGGATTTCGTAGCCAGCGTCCTGGAACTCGGGCACCGGGTACCAGACCAGGCTTTTGACGCTGGCCCGATACCACACGCCGGACATGATGTCGTCGATGGTGGCCATCTCAAGCCAGTGATCCTCGTACTGGCCCTCCAGATAGCCCTGGTCAAACCAGTCGTTCAGATCCAGCACATTGCCCTTGTCGACGAAGTCAGCCAACAGCCCTGGCTGCGCGAAGGCCCCGATGTCCGGCGCATCATTGCCCTCGACGCGCACCAGGATCAGGGTCTCGAAGTCGCCCGATCCCTCGTACTCCACCTTAATGCCCGTGCGCTCGGTGAAGGGCTCCATTGAGGCCTGGAAACGGCGCGCGTCCTCGTCCACGAACGCTCCGAAGATCGTCACGACTTTCTCTTCCACCTCTTCCACGACATCCGCCTCTTCTCCCTCCGTCTCCGCTGG
>CAZGSX010000246.1:0-2507 GCA_964528475.1 uncultured Anaerolineales bacterium | reverse complement strand
CAGTGTACCGTCACCGAGCTCGTGCCGCCAGACGTTGGCGTTTGGCGCGGTTCCGGCTGGAGCGTCGAACTCGTCGCTCCATACCAGCTGCCAGTCCGTCGGGTCCACATCGGCAGTGGTGGTTGCCTGGTTGTCCAGGATCTCCACCGTGATCGTCTCGCCGCTGTCGCTGCCGTGATACCAGAAGCTGAGGCCCTCATACCCGCTCCAGTCCCGGCTCTCCGCGAAGGTGCGGCCGAAGCCGACGTCGTCCGCGGCGAGGAGGCTGGTGCCGTAGTCGACCGCCAGCACGTTCTCGTAGACACCTTGAGCCGGCAGTTCCGTGGGGCTGCCCGCAGCGATCTCAGTGATGTCCAGCGTGACGTCACCGGTGGTGTCATATCTGTGGAATCCCTCGAAGTCGTCCAGCAGGAGCGGGTCGAATGCGTCGTCGTCCACGATGGTCAGCAGAGCCCTGCTCTGGAAACCCATCGTCACATTCACGGGATCAGAGAGGTTCACCATCACCCCCTCGTCCCCTTCGTATTTGATGTCGTCCAGAGTGACGACCGGAAGCGTCTGCTCCGTCTCACCAGGGGCAAAGACGAGCGTCCCGCTGATGGGGGTGTAGTCCCGGCCAGCGGTGGCGTACGCCTCGGCGGTGGCGTAGGTGACGATGACCGAGTCGGTAGTGGTCATGTTGAGCGTGACGGTGAGATCGGCCACTTCGCCTTCGGCGACCTCGTAGCTCGAGTTGGAGAACTCTACCTTCAGGACCTCCTCCCCCTCTCCGGTGTTGCCGTAAATGCTGACGTCGTCCACGTAGCGGACCTCGGTCTCTCCGTCGGTGCCCACGGTGCCCAGCGCCCAGCCGTGTACCTCCTCGCCCGTCCAGCCGTCGTTGGGTGCGCCGTTGTTGATCTCCTTGCGGCTCAGATCGCTGAACGGAATCTGGATGAGTTGCCAGCCGGCCGTGTCGTCGATCCACTCAGTGCTCCAGCGTTCGGCGTCGTCGGTGGTGGAGCCGGGATTGCGGTTCTCCAACACGTCGAGGAAGACGGTGGTGCCTGTGCCGGTGCCGTGGTACCAGAAGGCGATGCCCTCGTAGGTGCTCCAGTCCTGGCTCACCCATTCGTCCACGGTTTCGTTCTCGAAGGCGTGGGTGAAGCCGCCCCAGCCTACCACCATGGCCTCCAATTCGATGACCTGGTTGGTACCCTCCTTGTCCGGGACCGGCTCGATGCCGGCGGACGCGGTGCTGGTGGTGGTGATGGCCACCGTGGTGCCGTTCCACGTATCACCCCAGGTGACGAACCCGATGCCGAGCCCGTTGGGGTCCTCGCCGCTTGGCAGCCCACTCTCGAAGTCGTCGACCGTGGTCACTCGCTGAAGGAGGCCGACGTCGTCCACGTAGCGGACCTCGGTCTCTCCGCCGGTGCCCACGGTGCCGAGCGCCCAGCCGTGTACCTCCTCGCCCGTCCAGCCGTCGTTGGGTGCGCCGTTGTTGATCTCCTTGCGGCTCAGATCGCTGAACGGAATCTGGATGAGTTGCCAGCCGGCCGTGTCGTCGATCCACTCAGTGCTCCAGCGTTCGGCGTCGTCGGTGGTGGAGCCGGGATTGCGGTTCTCCAACACGTCGAGGAAGACGGTGGTGCCTGTGCCGGTGCCGTGGTACCAGAAGGCGATGCCCTCGTAGGTGCTCCAGTCCTGGCTCACCCATTCGTCCACGGTTTCGTTCTCGAAGGCGTGGGTGAGGCCACCCCAGCCGACCACCATGGCCTCCAGCTCGATGACCTGGTTGGTACCCTCCTTGTCCGGGACCGGCTCGATGCCAGCGGACGCGGTGCTGGTGGTGGTGATGGCCACCGTGGTGCCGTTCCACGTGTCGCCCCAGGTGACAAACCCGATGCCGAGCCCGTTGGCGTCCTCGCCGCTCGGCAGCCCACTCTCGAAGTCGTCGATGACATCGACAAAGGCTGGACCGGCCTCCGCCACATCATCATCCAGGATGGTGAGCGTGGCCTCGCTCCGTGCGCCCAATGTGGCACTGACCGGATCGGAAAGCGTCACCGTGACGGTCTCGTCGTCCTCCTCGTCACCGTCGTCCAGGGTGGCAACGGTGAAGGTCTGCATAGCCGTGTCGGGCGGGAAGACCAGCGCGCCGGAGGTCGCGGCATAGTCGTCACCGGCCGTCGCCGTCCCGTCGGACGTCGCGTAGGACACTGTGACGGGATGGGTGGCTGTCATGTTGAGGGTGGCCGTGATCGTGGCTACCTCGCCCTCCCCCACGGTATAGTCGGTGTCCTCGAAGTTCACCGTCAGCTCTGACGGGCCGCCACACAATTCCACATTGTCGATACGGAAGTGTCCGCTGCTAGGGGAGGTGACGATGCCGAAGTTGTAGCCCCACATAGCGGTTAGATCGAGAACGCCATCGGTGGGTGCGCCCGGGGGCTGGTAGTCGGTGGCCAGGTCGAAGTCGGCGAAGGGCAGCTTGAACTGGCGCCAACCGGCCACATCGTCCACGA
>CAZGSX010000245.1:0-2516 GCA_964528475.1 uncultured Anaerolineales bacterium | reverse complement strand
CGGATCAGGTGCTCGTTGGTGTTCAGCGAGATGGCTGAGTTGGCGAAGCGCATCAGGTAACTGTCTTCCTCGTGATAGAGGAACGCTGCTTCGACACCCTTCTCCAGCGCATACGCCCGCAGGTCTTGTAGGGTTCCCAGGATTTTGTCCTTCACGGCTACTCTCCTATCCTCACGTTCTCAAACCGACAGACCGGAACGCCATGGCCCAGCTGCATGATCTGGTTGGGCTGTCCCTTGCCGCAATTCGGCACGTAGCGCACCTCCCACGTTGATTCGTCGCCCACCGCCGACAACGAGTTGTAGAAGGGGATCGTTTCGCCCTGGTACGTCGCGTTCTTGACCACGCGGGTGACCTTTCCGTCCTCGACCAACCAGCCAATTTCGGTGGCAAAGTGGAACTGCTCGCGGTTCGAGCCGATGGACCAACTCCTGTCGCCGTCCAGGATGATGCCCCGCTCGGTGTCACTGACGATGTCGTCCAATGTGCCGTCCTCGCCGGGGTCGACGTTGATGTTCGTCATGCGCTCGAGCGGCACGCGATAGAACGAGGTGGCGCGATTCGCCCCGCTGCTGCCCTCAAAGATGCGCTTCCGGGCTCGGGCGTTGGCTTCCTCGACCATCTGTCGGCCGGTGATGGCACCCACGAGCAAACCCTTGTCGATAAGCAGATTGTCCTGAGCGGGGATGCCGTCGTCGTCGTAGCCGAAGCTGCCCGGGCTGTTCGGGATGGTCGCATCCGCGCGGACCGTCAGCTTGTCCGAGCCGTAGCGCAGCGTGCCGAAATCGTTGAGGCGGACGAACGAGCCGCCTGCGTAGGCCAGCTCGTAGCCGAGGATGCGGTCCAGCTCCAGGGCGTGGCCGATCGTCTCGTGGGTCTGCAGGAACATGATTCCGGGCAGCAGGATGACCGAGCGCACGTCCTCGGGGCAGTCGTCGGCAACCAGCACCTCGTTCAACTCGCGCACAATTCGTTCGGCGTTCGCGCTGAACACCTCCATGTCGAGCGTCTCCCACCCGCGTGAATCTCCCATGCGCGGTGGGCTGAATGCGCGGGTGTGGGTTGTTCCCTCCGCGTCCCGCCCGGTCACCTGCAGCGAGGGAAATACCTCGACGATCGTCTTCTCGATCTCGCTGCCCTCCGAATCGAGGAACACGATCTGTTTGCGGATGAAGGTCAATGCGCAGACGCGCTGAAAGACGCCCGGTTGATTCAGTTTCTCGTCCATAGCCTGCATGAACGCCACTTTATCCGCCAGCGGAACGGTGAAGGGATCGATCTGGTTAGGGCTTTCGAAGCTTGCTTCGATGGCATCCTTCTCCGCCAGGCGGACGGGGAATGTGACCCGCTCGGCCGCAACGCGGGCGTTGTCGAGGGCCCCGTCAAACACCGCCGTGAGGTTGCCGGTGTCCGAAGCAGCCGAGAAGCCCCAAGCGCCCTTGTAGAGCACGCGGACGCCCACGCCGCTCTCGCGGGAGGCCGTGGCCTCCTTTAGGTTACCGTTCCACATCAGCAGATCGTTGGTCTCCTCGAAGGGGTACCACCGCGCATCGACGTAGAGCGCACCGGCGTCTTTGAGCCGGTCAATCTGCTCATTCAGTTGTTGTAGCACTGGACTCTCCTTTTGTTGCCGATCTCGTATTTCGATCATACCACGAACCCAGCTGTTGGGCAACGGGTGGACGGTGGATGCGCCAGAGGTTGCCTCCATCACGCCCTGCTGTTCGCGCGCGTCGCAGGCGCTCGGGACGCGTCGAGGGGCTTCGAAGAGCAACCGCTGAGGCCCGTCCTTGAGAGAGCGGCCAGCGACGGGCTTCGCCTTACCACCTCTTTGGGAGCCGCGGCTGGCCGCGTCGACGGCGGTTCTAGGGGCCGAGCGGCTCCAGGCCATGGCGCCCGCTGATGAGAGGGATCTTCTGTCCCCAAGACCGAGCCGACAGACGAAGACTAGCAGACCCACCTCTCCCACCGACCATAGGAGCTGGAGCGGCATGTGACTGACCAGCATGCGGGCGGCGGAGACGCCGCTCACATGGTGGGCCACGCTGAGCATCAGGAAGCTGCGCAGGCCGTGGAGGGCGATGATGGGCAACACGCTTGCCGTCCACCAGTACAGGTACCCCAGCATGAACCCGGCCAGCGCGGTCTGCGCGAGGCGGAACAGGACCTCTGGTGTCGATCCGTAGTCGTGCAGGGCGGAAGGGAGGTGCAGGCACGCGAAGAGCAGTGTCGTGGCGACCACGCCCCAGAAGCCACACGCTGTTTGGAGCCGAGTCTGGATGTAGCCGCGGTTGACGACCTCCTCCCACAGGGCGATGATGAAAAGATCGACGACCAGATCCTTGACCAGGCATCCGATAAGGGGGCTGCTGAGAGGCGGCAGATGGAGCGCGACGCCCTCCAGGCGCAGGGCAAGCAGGCGCCCAACGAGGCCCAACAGACCAAACGCCAGTGCAAGAAGCCACCCGAACGGCTGGCCGATGGTCAGTCCCAGGCTTCGGGGACCTCGTTTCTCC
>CAZGSX010000244.1:0-2522 GCA_964528475.1 uncultured Anaerolineales bacterium | reverse complement strand
AGAGCCGCACTCACCTCCTCGCGTGACAGAGCATAGGCTCCAGCCATCCCGGAGGCCAACGCCACCACCAAATCCACCAGGGTTGGCCGTGTGCGCATGATGATCTCATTCGTCACCTCTCTGAACGGTGAGAGCGTGCCGATGAGAACGGCAAGAAGCAAGCCCAAGATAATGCCCTTGAACATCGACTCAACAGAGAGACGGATCAGTCGCACGTCTCCCAGAACCATGCCTAAGGAGAAACCAAGAATGGGGGACATGAGTGGGGCCACAAGCATCGCGCCGATGACAACAGCTGCGCTATCAAGCAGCAGGCCCAGTGTGGCGATGATGGTGGACAGGACGATGAGAACGAAGAAGTTCGCCCCAGGCTTGGCAGCGTCGCTCATTGCCTCTCGCAGCTCCAGCTGCTCCTCGACGTTCAGGCGAGGCAAGACCTGAAGCAGACGACGCTCTAGCTTGCGGGTCCAGAACTCCGTTGGCCCACCGTACCGTCGCACGATGACTGCCGTCTTGGGTGCGCGCGCAGCGATCTGCTGCGGGATGCTACCGAAGACGAACTGATCAAACAGCCCCGCTTCTGAAGCGCCCAGCAGGACCAGATCGTAGTTCTCCGCCTCGCGAACGATGCCCTCGACCACACTGTCGGCGATGACGACCTTCTGCTCCGGAGGATGCCGGAACTCAAGCCCATTGAGTGTCTGGGCGATGCGCCGCTCATTCTCCTCCATCTGATGGGGTGTGGCTCGCCCTAACTGGACGTAGAGGGCCGTCACCTCCGAGTCATACGCCTCCGACAACACCATAGCCAACCGGGCTGCAATCGGGGCGTTCGGGCCCCCCGCGGTGGGCACGAGGATCTTCCGCGCCTCGCGCCATTCCTCACCCTTGGCCACTGTCACATCGCAGGGTGCATCCTGGATGACGGCGTCAATGATAGGACCCATCGAGGCCCCGGCGGAACGCGTGTAGCCGCGCCAGCCGAGCAATATCACGTCCACCTGCTCTTCGCGAGCGGTATCCAAGATGCCCTGAGCCACACTGTGCGCGACGCGGGTTATGGTCTGAATGACGAAGCCCTCATCTTCTGCCTGTGCCATGGCCCGCTCCAGCAAGACTCGCCCCACGGCTGCTCGGTGGCGTCCCTCCTCCAACGGCACTTGATCCGGCACAGTCACTACCTGAAGGGCCAGGACATGTCCTCCGCCCTGCCTGGCCAGCACGCCCGCCAGCCGCAGCAACGTCCCAGCCGTCGCCGGATTGGCGATCGGGACCAGCACCCGGTACGTGGATTTGACCTTCTCCTTCGAGCTAGGCTTAAAGACAGTGACTCCCTCCTGTGCCCGGACGTGGTGCCCGCGAGCATAGGTAAGGTAGAGGATCGCGCCAATAGCCACACAGACAGCCGCCCCCGCCAGTGCCATGCGGCCCCACAGCAGGAGCACCAGCACATCGAGCGCCAGGGCAAGGCCAGGGATCCAAGGGTGGAAAGGCAACCTGAAGGAGGACGATTCCGACTGTTGGTGCAGGGCTAGAGCCAGATTAACGGCCATCAAAACGAACAGGTAGAGCAAGCCAGTCAACTGGCTCAGGAAGGTAGCTGGCAAGCGCGTCAAGAACAAGAGCGTTGCTGCGACCAGAACGATGATCCACACAGGCGTTCCGAACCGGTGATGCATGTGTCGAAGCGCGTCCGGCCAGTAGCCGTCTTTGCTCATCGCGTACGTCTGGCGCACGACGAGGACAAAGGAGCTGTTCAAGGCCAGAGCGAGGGCAAAGACACCTACGGCCAGGATGAGCGGCCGTCCGGCTCCACCTGCTACCCTGCTGCCGATGAGGGCGAGAGAAGGGTCCGATCGGGTCGGACCCGCGGGGCCCAGAACCCCGACTACAACAAAGCTAAGCAGCACGCCCAACAGCGCGGCCAGCGAGGGCGTGAGTAGCAGAGCGATAAGCGTCGTGCGCGCCTGCCGGTCCATCTCATTTTGAAGGGTGGTCGTAACTTCCAGTCCCACAAAGACTGCCATCAACAGCGTCAACGTCTGTTGCCAGTCCCGAGGGCCCCCTGCGTAGTGCCCAACATCGATGTGAGGGACAGCCAAGAGCGTGAACCCGAAGAGCAAAACCACCACCATCACAAATGGAAACAGTCCACGCCACCCGTCGCGGGTGCCAAAGGCGTTGTTGAGCGCCAGGAGGAGAACGAATCCCATCGCCCAGGGCCAGAGAGGCAACGTCAGATCCAGATGATCGCTCAGCAGGACAGTGACGTGCACAGCCACCCCGCGTGCCAGCAGAGCGCAGAGCCCGAGACCCGACAGAACCAGCGACCACCCCGCGAAGAAGGCCAACCAACCGCCGCTGGCTTCGTGTATCTGGGTGTAGGCACCGCCCCGTCTGGCGCCTCTCAGGGCTAACTCGCCGTAGCCGAGGAGATTGGCTATCAGCAGAAGTAGTGCGAGGAGGAAAGAGAGAGGCGTCAACGCCCCAGCCGTAGCGATGCTGTCGCCCAGGAGTACGAA
>CAZGSX010000243.1:0-2535 GCA_964528475.1 uncultured Anaerolineales bacterium | reverse complement strand
GCCACCACCTCCCGGCGCGAGCGGGTGTCCGACGCCCGCTTGCACTCCACGAACGTGGGGACGCCGTCCTGATCCAGGAAAAGATGATCGAGGCTCCACCGCCCCCGCTCCTCCACCTCGTCGCCGGGCACCGCCATCTCCTGGGCCACCAGCAGCCACCGCCGTGGATCGTCGGGCGTGATCTGGTCGCCCGGTAAGAGGTCCGGATACCGCACCAAGAGCCGCTGCAGGTGTGTCTCCCTCACGTACGCGCTTTCCTCCATCGGCACCAGATCGTCCTCGCTCTCTCCCACCAGAAAGATCTTCGCTTTCGTCGTCATTGGTTGGCTCTCCTCGAAGCGGACAGCTCAAAGCCTGTCCCTGACCAAATCTCCGCCGGTCACCGACCGCAACGCCCGTGCGTCGGTCGCGTCGTTTCAGTGTTTTCATACGTTCAGTGTGTCAGTGGTTCAAAGCCCACCCTCAGTGGTCAAGCTTCCGCCTCGGACCACTGACGCACCAGACCACACCCCCTAATTCGCCAGCCGCTTGATCTGCAGTTTGCTGCCCCCGAAGTTCAGAAGCAGGCCCACCGGGAAGCCTGACGCCTTGAGGTAGGAAAGAGCCTGGACCACGTCCACGTCCTCCAGTGCTCCCTTCGCCTTGATCTCCACCATCACATCACCGCTGGCGTCGCCGACGACGAAATCGACGCGCTTTCGCCCCACCTTCTCTCCCTTGTACAAAACGTCGATCTCCACCTCCCGGTCGTGCTCCAGGTCGTGAGCAGGCAGCTCCTTGGCCAGCGCCCGCTGGTAAATCAGCTCCTCGAAACCAGGACCGAGCGCATGGTGCACAGCCTGCGCCGCCGCAATGATCCGCGCCGTGAGAGCGGACAGCTGATAGCGCGGATCGGTGTAGGCATTGTGATGCATAGAGCCATCCTCGCGTGATTCTTGAACCACTGAGCCACTGAATGGATGAGCTCACTGATCTTTATCAGCCCCTCAGTGGCCTCAGTCCTCTCAGTGAATCAGTGGTTCAAACCACCAGCGTCTCGTTCAGCTCCTTCACCAACTCGGGAAACTCCTTCCCGAAGAGGTCCCGCGCCCTGTACCAACCGCCCCGCTTGAATAGCTCACCGTGCCGGAAATCCTCGACCCGCACGCCCAGGTTCACCCCCACGCTCTCCGCGATCTGGTCGAGCCACCAGCGCTGTTCCTCCGTGAAGGTCCGGCCTTCTGCCTCCTGGGCCGCCAGCCACTCCTCGTACCGCTGCTGGACCAGCTCCGGATAGGGGACCAGCTCGTCCTCCAACTGCACCGCGTGGCGGACCAGTGATACTAAGTCGGTCAGCACCCGCTTCGCCCCCGCGCCGCGCACCTTGTCCTGCTCCAGCCGCGCATAGGCATCCCACAGAGCCCTCGTCGTCCAAGCATTTGGCGGCTGCTCGATCCGGTCGGCCAGCTCCCTCACCTGCTCGAACGTCAGCTCCTTCTGGGCGTAGGGCCGGCTGAACAGGATCTCCAGCGCCGCAATCTCGTCCTCGTTCTCCTGCAGGAAGGCCCGGAACGATTCCACCATCTGGCGTGCTTGCTCCGTGTCCTTCCCGCTGTAGCCCGCCTCGATGACCTCGTCCTGGCTCACCACGTCGATCGTCTGCTCCGTCCGCCGCTTCACGGTCGTCAGCAACTCGCGCAAATCTGGGTTGTCGAACGGCGCCACGGCCTCCTCGACCAACGCATCCCGCGCCGCCGCCATCTGCTCCGCGGACACCGGCCCCTCCCCCGCCAGCTCCTGCGCTCGCGCCTCAATCTGGTCGGGGTCGATGGCGTCCAGGGCCGCGTGCGCCATCTCCCTCACCGTCCGGCCGCCACTCGCCTCGACGATGGCTTCACGCTCGTCCTCCGTCAGCTCGCCCTCCAGGCGGGAGAGCCGTACCGCCAGCGACGATAGGTCCTCCTCGTCCGCCATACGGAACGCCACCTTCTCCAGCAGCCTGTCGAACGGGATTGACCGCTTCCGGTCCATCGTCCCCACGTCCACTTTCGGATGCTCCACCACGCCGACGGCGTCCACGATCACGAAGTGGGTCTTGTGATGGGCGCCGGGCGTCACCGCCTGGAGGTCCGTGTCGGTGATGATCCGCGTGCCCCGGCCGATCATCTGCTCGAAGTAGGTCGCCGACTGCACGCGGCGCAGGAACAACAGAATCTCGATCGGCTTCACGTCCGTCCCCGTGGCGATCATGTCCACCGAGACGGCGATGCGTGGGAAGTAGCTGTTCCGGAACTCCGCGATCAGCTCCTCCGGGTCCTTCTCCGACTTGTAGGTGATCTTCCTGCAGAACTCGTTCCCCTTGCCAAACGCCTCCCGCACGATGCGCACGATCTCCTCGGCGTGGTTGTCGTCCTTGGCGAAGATCAGCGTCTTCGGCACCTCCTCCCGGCCGGGGAAGATGTCGGTGAACAGCTTGTCCCGGAACGTGCCGATCACCGTCCGGATCTGGTCCGGCGCCACCACCTCCCGGTCGAGTTGGGTCGCCTCGTAGTCGAG
>CAZGSX010000242.1:0-2542 GCA_964528475.1 uncultured Anaerolineales bacterium | reverse complement strand
GGACGTATAGCCACGTGAGGAGTTGCGCTCCTTGAGCGAGACGACACAAGCCGACGAGACAGATCGTGCCAAGAAGAGATCCAGTAGACCCAGAATCGCTCATAGGGAATTGTCAAATCTGCTCTCTAGCTGGCTCTTACGATCCAGCTCGTGGATAACAAGGTCTATTAGGACCGTAGTAGGAAGTCGGTTCGGTTGACAGATGAATGGGAAAGGAGAACGTTTTGACACTTGAACAGGCACTCGTATACGGAGTTATCGCGCTGACCCTGCTGATGCTCGCATTTGAGGTCTGGCGGTACGACCTGGCGGCTCTCCTGGGATGTTGCTGCTGCTGGTGATTCTCGGGACCGTTTCCGTCGAGGAGGCGTTTGCGGGATTCGGTGACCCCGCGGTCATCACCATCGCGGCAGTGTTGGTCGTCAGTCAGGGACTGCAGAATACCGGCGTGGTGGATCAGGTTGCCAAGCGGATGTCGGCGGTGGGAGACCGCCTGGGGCCGCAGTTGATGGTGCTGTGCGGGTTGGTGATCATCAGCTCGGGCTTGATGAACAATATCGGGCATTGGCCATCTTCATCCCGGTGGCTGTGAGGATGGCAAGGAGGACCGGTCGTGTCCCTTCGCTCTACCTCCTGACCATGGCCTTCAGCGCCCACCTGGGGGGATTGCTTACGCTCATTGGCGAGCCCATCAACCTCATCGTACCCGGGTTCCGTGCTGAGTACGTGGGGGAGCCATTCGGGGTGTTCGCTTTCACCCCCATAGGTCTTGCCGTGTCCGTTGCGGGCGTGGCGTTTATCGCGCTGACGGGTTGGCACCTCATCCCCCGACGTCAGGAGGGAGCAAATCTGGAAGCCAGCTTCAGCGTGGGAGATTATCTTGCCGAGGTGGAGGTTCCTAGAGAGTCGGACCTGGCGGGCTTGCGCCTGGCCCATCTAAGAGAGGTGACCGAGGCTGACGTCTGGATTGCCGCTATTGTGCGAAACGCCAGGCGTATTTCGAACCCGACAGGCTCTCATAGGATCCTGGCTGAGGATGAGCTGCTGTCGCGCTGGTTATAGGAGGGGTGGTGTCTCTGCGCGAGGCCTACGCGCACATCGAATGGCCTATCATCGTGCTGTTTGGTGCGATGTTCTCTATGGGAGCAGCTATGGAGGGGACCGGGGGAGACCAACTCATCGCCGACCAGATCCTGCTGGCGTCGGATTTTGTCTCTCCTGCCGTCTTGATGGTCGTGATCTTGCTGGTAACGATGTTGCTCTCGAATATTGTAAACAACGCGGCGGCCGTCGTATTGATGGCATCCATTGCAGTCAGCGTGGCTCGCGGATTGGGGGCTTCGATCGACCTATTCCTGGTGGCAGTCGCCGTGGGCAGCGCCTGTGCCTTCCTGACCCCTATCGGCCATGAGGCGAACGTTCTGGTCTTTGAACCCGGTGGTTACGAGTTCTCCGACTACTGGCGTCTGGGACTGCCGCTGACGGTACTCATGATTGCCATCAGCGTGCCGTTGTTGCTCTGGCTGTGGCCTGTCTAGGACCTGGTACCCAGGTCCGACGTCCAGCGGTTGGAGAGTGTCTGGGGATGTAAGTCGTCAATCCTTTCCTCACGATGAAGGTACCGCCCCCGATAGGACGGGGGTTTCAATGGAGAAGATCTCAGACCGCAGAGGGCCAGATGACCTAGCAGTGACGATCCCAGGAGGGTCCCGACGGCCGAGCAGCGAATCGACTTGAACACCGCCTCCGGCGAGGAGCTAACAGCTCTCCCCAGCATTGGTCCGGCGCTGGCCGAACGCGTCGTCGCCTACGGCAGCGACGCTGGTCCTTTTCGAGAGCCTTCGGATATCGCCGCCGTTTCCGGTATCGGGAGTAGAATCTACAGCATTATCGCTGACCGCGTGATAGTCGCCACGCCGGGGGAGCTTCCTCAATCAACACCAGACACGGCAAGCAGCGACACGGCGGATCAAGGATTGTGAGACTCCTTCGACGAAGGAGTTCGGAGTAGGGACTAGGATGAGAATATCTCCAAAACCGAGGCGGACGAGGACGACGACGCGACCCGGGTCGCGGCAGCCCCTCTGGGGGAATCGCTCCGGGCGGAGCTAATGGACGCGGTGCCTCTTACCGCTCGGTCTGTGGTCACGGGGACGCAGGGGACCTCGCCGCTTGCGACATCAACGCCATCGCCCTAGACTCACCGGACGGTGTCTCTGCTGAAGGTCTGGGCTGTTGTCGAAGCCGCGGACATAGCAGGGTCGAGAGAGAAAGCGTGTATCGAACCGTATGATGGCGTGCGAACCTCACTCCCCGGTACCGGACAGGAGAGACATGATGCTGCACAGCGAGAACCACTTCCGTCAGGTGCTGACGGGCAGACTTGCATGAGAGGGAAGCACCTTGAGCGAAATTCGATATAGCCGGGGTCTGGGCCCCCGCGAGATCATTATCCGGGGGCTCGGAGTCATGGTCATCGTCACTGCTTTCGTACTCCTGGGCGACAGCATCGCTACGGCTGGGGCGTTGACGCCTCTCTCTT
>CAZGSX010000241.1:0-2548 GCA_964528475.1 uncultured Anaerolineales bacterium | reverse complement strand
GGGATAGTCGTCTCGAAAGGCATTGTAGCACTCCGGGCAGGTGAAGATCACCCGCTCCGCCCCGCTTGCCGCGATGGCGTCGACGTTGCGCCTGGCCAGCTGGCCGAACCCGGTCTCGTCACCGTTGAGCAGAAGATCGGCACCGCAGCACCGTTCGTCGTCGCTCACCACCGGCGTGATACCCACCGCGTTCATCAAGCGCACCGCGTTGCGCGCCGTGTCGGTGGAGACGACGTCTAAATCCTCAAAAAGGACGTCAAAATACGGCAGACATCCAACAAAATAGAGATCTTCGCCCTGGGTCACCGTCTTCAACTCGTCTGTCACCCAGCCCGTCCGGTTCTGCTCGACGGACTCGGCCATGATGCCCATCAGATGCTGCATGACGCCGTGGTGAGCGTAGGGGCCTTCCACGCTCGCCTTGCGTGCCTCTATGCGGGCGGCGATGACGAAGGCCGGGTAGTCGACGTCCGCAGGACAGCGCGTTGTGCACAGACCGCAGGTCAGACACGACCAGAGATAGCGGTCGTTCAGCAGGCTCTCGGGCTGACCGACGAGGCAGCGCTCGATCGTCCTGCGCGGCGAGTAGGTGACGTCCACCCTTGATACCGGGCAGCTCCCGGTGCACTTCCCGCAATCGAGGCAGAGGAAGGCACCCGTCCGATGAAAAATCTCCTCGAAGTCCATGTCACGTTCTACGCTTCGGGTTCTGCGCTGCGATTCCCAGGGAGCTGGGCCCTAACCCGCGGACCTGCTCCGTGAAATCCGTCATCAGACGCGCAAAGCGCGCCCCCTCGGCAGCCGAGATCCACTCCAGACGCAGCCGCTCGACGTCGAGGCCCAGAAGCTTCAGCAAGCGTGCAGTTTGGTCTACGGTGACCACCGCATGCTCGTTGCCGGAGACGTAGTGGCAATCGCCGGGATGGCACCCCGTGACCAGGACCCCGTCAGCTCCCAGGCGAAACGCCTCCAGGATGAAACCGGGGGTCACCCGGCCGGAGCACATCACCCGGATGACGCGTGTGGTGGGCGCGTACTGCATCCGGCTGACGCCGGCCAAGTCAGCCCCGGCGTAGGAGCACCAGTTGCAGGCGAAGACCACGATTCGGGGTTGGAACTCAGCCATCGCCGCCGTCCAGCGCCCCGCATCCAAGCCGCATCATAGACGGCCCCCCACCGCGAGAGGCAACACCGTCGGTTCCAGTGCCGCCCGCACCATGGCGGTGACCTGCTCATCCGTGAAGTGGCGGGCCTGCATCGCGCCGGTGGGACAGACCGACGCGCAGGCTCCGCATCCCTTACACATCACCGCGTTGACGCGAGCCACCTTCATTCCGGTCGCGGTCTCCTCCAGCAAGGGCGCCCCAAACTCGCAGATCTCCACGCAGCGACCACAACCCCGGCAGAGATGCTCCTCCACCCGCGCCACAACGCCCGACGATCGGACGTGCTCCTTGGAGAGAACGGTGGCCGCCCGCGCCGCTGCCCCATACGCCTGGGCGACGGTCTCCTCCAGGTGAGCGGGCCAACGGGCGGTGCCGGCCACAAAGATACCGTCGGTGGCAAAATCCAGCGGGCGCAGCTTGACGTGGGCCTCCAGAAAGAAGCCGTGAGCGTCCACCGGCACCTTGAGCATCTGGGCCAGCTCACGCGCGCCCTTTGCGGCGACTAGCGGCGTCGAGAGCACCACGATATCGGCAGGGATGCTCAGCTTCGCCCCCAGCATCTCGTCGTACACCAACACGCGGTTCTCCAGGACCGCCGGCGGACGCTGGGGATCATAGCGGATGAACTGGATGCCGGCCTCACGGGCCTGGGTGTAGTAGGCCTCGTAGCGCGTGCCCTGGGTTTCGGCATCGCGGTAGAGGATGTACACCTCGGAACCAGCACAGGAGTCCTTGATCTCCAGCGCATTCTTGATCGCCGTCGTGCAGCAGATGCGGGAGCAGTATGGGCGCTCCGTGCACCGGGCTCCGACGCACTGAATCATCACCACGCGGCCCACATCGAGGTCATCCGTCCTGAAGCGGTTCTCCAGCTCCAGCTGAGTGATGACACGCTTCCCGTCGTAGCCATACATCCCGTCCGGTTGCAGGAGCCTCGTACCGGTAGCCACGATGATCACCCCGGCTGTGACCGATCGGCGCACCGGCGCATCAGGAGCGTTGGCAGGGTCGCCCGTCGCCTCCGCATCACTCGCCTCTCCACGCCTGACGTCCTCGATGGTCACCTGATAGTTGCCGACGAAGCCCTTGACGCCGCTCAGCACCGAAGACGTGAAGACTTCGATCCCCTCGTTCTGCTGTACCGCCGCGATGCGCTCCTGAACCACCTTCAGGGCCGCCTCGCGCGTGGGGTAGAGTGTATGCAGGCGCAGCAGCATGCCGCCCAGCTCCGGCTCCCGCTCCACCAGCTTGACCGCGAAGCCGCGGTTGGCCAGGCTCTGCGCTGCCGTCATGCCGATGATCCCCCCACCGATCACCAGCGCCGTCGGCTCCACAGGCACCTCCTGCTCCTCCAGGGGCTCCAGGAGACGCGCCTTGGCCAC
>CAZGSX010000240.1:0-2560 GCA_964528475.1 uncultured Anaerolineales bacterium | reverse complement strand
TGGTTCTGTCCCTGATAGGGAGGAGGAGAGACACGATGTCTAAGCGCACGAGCAAGAATACGCAGGTCGTGGTCGCACTTTTCCTGATTGTGGCGCTGCTGGCGCCCATCTGGCACACAGGCCAGGCCTCGTCCGGCGGAGCCCGTGCCGCGGCGATGTCGCGCCAGACCCTAGATCCCCAGGCGGCGGCTGCTCCTGGGGATCTGGCGGACGTGTCCGGCGCTAGCGCCGATTGGTGGGCCGGTGTGCAGCAGCAGATCGAGGACGATCGCTTCGCCTTGAGTAAGGCCGAAGCAGAGGGCGGTGCGCCTTCCTACGTGGCCGACAATCCGGTCCACGCATTCGATCTCGCCTTCTCCGCGGACGGCGTCCACGTGGCGCCGGCCGGCAAGGGGGCGGGGCCGAATGGCGCCGCGACCTGGAGCTGGGGGCTGCGTCTCACCGGCTATGGCTACGATGGGCGCATACGGCCGCTCGTCGACCCGCCCGGCATGGAGGTCAAGGGCCAGGAGCTCGCGTACGCGCGCGAGGGTTTGACCGAGTGGTACGTCAATGACGAGCGCGGGCTGGAGCAGGGCTTCGTCCTGGAGGCCCCGCCGCCTGGGGGAGGGGCGGGGAAGGCACTCGTGCTGGACATGGCGCTGGACACCGGCCTGGTGCCGGTGCTCAGCGACGACGCGCAGAGGATCGACTTCATGGCGGGGGCCGGCGGTGCCGCCGTCCTGCGGTACACGGACCTGGCCGTCGTCGACGCTGACGGCAATGAGCTCGCCGCGCACCTGGCTGTCTCTACTCGGTCCATGACGATCTGGATCGATGACGAAGGCGCTGCCTACCCCTTGTTGGTGGATCCGGTCGTGATCACGCCCGAGTGGACTGTCGAGGGCGACCAGGCGGACGACCAGCTTGGCTTCTCGGTGGCCACAGCAGGCGATGTGAACGGCGACGGCTATGACGACGTCATCGTGGGCGTACCCGGCTATGGTACAGACGTGGGGCGAGCCTACGTCTACTACGGCTCGGCCTCCGGTCTCTCCACATCACCGGCTTGGTCCGACGAGGGCACGTGGGAAAACACGCGATTCGGCGCCTCGGTGAGCACGGCCGGCGATGTGAATGCCGATGGCTGTGACGACATCATCGTCGGCGCACCGAGAGATTCAGATGGCTATGTCTACGTCTATGAGGGATCGGAGGACGGGCTGTCGGCGTGGCCCAACTGGGAGATGGGGGTAGCAGAGCCTCAGTATGGGTCTTCCGTGGGCACGGCCGGTGACCTAGATAATGATGGCTATGCTGACGTGTTCGTCGTATCGCCCGGCGGCAGCGGCCTGGTTCGCATCTACCTTGGCGGTGTCTACGGGGTGGGTGACACGGCTGAGTGGGAGGTTGCGGGCAAGGCTGCCGCCGCGGTCGGGCACGGCCTTGTCATCGGTCAACCCGACTACACCAACGGGCAGACGGGCGAGGGCCAGGTCCTCTTCTACGAAGCCTGGTCCAGTTCCGAACTGAACCCCACGGGCTGGCACTACGAGAGCGACGTCGTCGGGGCTCACCTCGGTCAATCCGTGAGCACGGCCGGCGACGTGAACGGCGATGGCCGCGACGACCTTATCGTCGGGGCACCCGGGTACACCAATGGGCAGCAGGGCGAGGGCCGGGCGATCGTATTCCATGGCGGCCAGTTCACTAGCGTCTTGGCTGAAGTAAACTGGACGGCTGAGAGTGACCAGGTGGACGCTGCCTTCGGCGCCTCGGTGGCCACGGCCGGCGACTTGAACGGCGACGGCTACAATGACGTCGTCGTTGGCGCTCCGGGGTACGACAGTGGGCAGACGAACGAAGGGCGGGTCTTCGTCTACTATGGCTCGGCAACCGGGCTAAGCTTTCTGCCTCAGTTCACGGCCGAGAGCAACCAGGAGGACGCGGCCTTTGGTCAAGCAGTGGGCCCGGCGGGCGATGTCAACGGCGACGGCTACGATGACGTGATCGTCGGCGCCCCCGGGTTCGACACCGTGGCGATCGATGAGGGCCGTGCCTACGTCTTTCTTGGCTCTGCCCCCGTCATCACAGCCCATCAGTGGAGCGTCGAGGGCGAGGCAGCTAGCGGCGAGCTCGGGCGCTCGGTGGCGACGGCGGGCGACCTGAACGGCGATGGGTACAGCGACGTCGTCGTCGGCGCGCCCTACAACGACGAGGCCGCAGTGGGTGCCGGTAAAGTGACCGTCTACTACGGCAGCGACTCGGGCCTCGGCCTGGCGCCGGCGTGGACCGCCCTGGGCCAGGCAGAGGAGGATGGATTCGGCAGTGTGGTGGGCACCGCGGGCGATCTGAACGGCGACGGCTACGACGACCTGGTCGTCAGCGCCCCTGGCCACGGCGGCGGCAGGGTTTATATCTACTATGGCTCTGCCACAGGGCTGAGCGCCGCGGGATGGGTGGCCAGCGGCCAGTACGCGGGGGACAAGTTTGGCGGTGCCGCGGCGACGGCGGGCGACGTGAACCGCGACGGCTACGATGACCTGGTCATAGGCGCCGCTGCATATCCCGACGGCAATGC
>CAZGSX010000239.1:0-2561 GCA_964528475.1 uncultured Anaerolineales bacterium | reverse complement strand
AGGTTCTATAATTGAAAATAACACTCAACTATAAAAATATTTGACCATTCAGGATAGTCAAAAAAACTTTCTATCTGCCATAATAATGACATATGGTCGGAGGGAAGAAAAAATAAATACCTAAACAGATAAAAAGGGGGTGAATAACTAATATAAAAAATATAATTAAGTTAATTGATTTTTAAGATTGGATAGAAAGGCATTATATTAAATGAAAAAGGAAACTTAGGTGCTTTCAAAAATTACAGAAAGAAAAGGAGAAACGAAATGACAGAATCAACAGTAGTAATGAACAAAAAGTTTGCTAGTCTGAAACGCTTTAATCTCATCATGGGATTCCTGCATTTTGTCCAGGGCCTCTTCATGATCCTGGTCAGCAATGACACTACCTATCCTATCTACACCAATTACCTGAGTTTTGATGTTGCTACCCGCTCTCTGAAACCAAGTACCGAGCTTTTCTATGAAGTTCCTTTTGGACCTGCTGTTGCGGGATTCCTGCTCATTTCTGCCGTGGCGCACTTCTACCTGGCAACCGCTGGTTATCCAAGCTATGTTCAGAATCTTAAAAAGGGCATGAATCCAGTGCGTTTTTATGAATATGCCTTGAGTTCTTCTCTGATGATTGCGCTCATTGGCATGCTCATTGGGCTTTGGGATCTAGGTGCACTCATCCTTATCTTTACACTCAATGCCACCATGAACCTGTTTGGCATTATGATGGAGCTGCATAACCAGCACACAGAGAGGACCAATTGGACTGCCTTTATCTATGGCTGTATCGCGGGATTCATACCCTGGGTAGTGATTATGCTGTACTTTGTCGGCGCGGTCTCTTCCGGGGATGCCAAGCCACCGGCCTTCGTGTACGCGATTATTCCCACTTTGTTTGTCTTCTTTAACATTTTCGCTATCAATATGGTGTTGCAATACAAGAAGGTGGGGCCTTGGAAGGATTACCTGTACGGAGAACGGGCCTATATTATTCTGAGCCTGTCTGCCAAAACCGTTCTTTGCTGGCTGATCTGGACAGGTACGCTGGCCCCGGTCTAAGGTAAAACGCCTAACCTGAATTTTTTCAGGCGGTTGAAATGGTAAAAATATGCCAATACCGCTTACAGACGATTTCGTTATACATGAATTGGTACATCTTATTGAAAAGAATCATGCTAGATCTTCCCGGTATAAAGTTAGACTACTCATTCCGGTGTATAAAAAATGCAAAAATTGGCTGAAAAAGAATGAGTATTCGCTGAACATATAATGATTATTGATCACCATTTAATACTAGTACCATTATTAAATATAAGTTTTTGTTAATAAAGGAGGGCAAAGATGAAAAAGGGCATTGTTTCTTTTACCCGATGTCTCTGTGTACTGATGATACTCATTATAATGAGCGGAAGTGTTGCGGCTAATGAATTTATAGGTAAATTCATAATAGCACTTGAGGAAGAAATAAGCGAAGGTAATATTTTTGTATCAGGCCAAAAGTATTGCCTGGAGTTAGAGCAGTATGGCGAAAAAGGAAAAGTGATTGTTGATACCGAGAAAGGTACCACCAACATTATTAACTATGCCGAAAAACAATATCGAATCATTCCTTCTGATGATATGATTAGCCTGATGAATAATCCTTTTCAGAGCTACCAATATACCCTTAGTCGGGGTGAAGAAGCATGCAATGATACTGAATTATTACAGGGATATGCCTGTGAAATTTGTCAGATCATTGTTTCTGATACCCCTGTTATGACAAAATGGCATGCCAAAAAGCTGGACTTTCCCATCAAGATTGTTCAGCATGGCCAGCAGGAAAGGGTGATTGAAATTGTTGATATTGAAGAAAAAGCAGTGGATGCCTCTGTGTTTACTATCCCGGAAGGTTTCACCAAGTGGATTGATCCGGACTCACTTCCCGGAAAACGCCCAACATGGGCAGGGGAAATTGAAGATGCCCCGGTTTTAATGCCACCATTTGAAGAAAAGGTTGGAACAGGTGATATAATCCGGGTGAAAATCCAAACAGGGAAATCTTTGGCTGTTAAAGCAACAGGTATACCGGATAATGGGGCTGTTGCCAGGGTGATTCCTTTTCAAGGAAACAATCCGATAAAGAATGAAGAAAAATATAGCAATTTGGCTAAAAAAGGGGTTATCTGCAAGCGGAACCATGAAATGTCCCATGAAGCGGATGAATTTATCATCCGTATTTACGAAGGCGACCTAATCATCGTAGCAAAATCGATAGATATGTTCGAAGCAAAAGCCTCAGCTAGTGAAGAAATACGTTATCCCATAAAGGGCGATGAACATATTACCACCCGGTTTATTAATCTGACAGAGGAAGCGTCTGAAGCCACTTTTTTTTATTCTCAAAATGGTCAAATAATAGAAGATGATGTACCATTAAAATACAGGACCATTACTTTAGAAAATCCATGGGATGTTGAAACCCCCACGTGGGTGGCCCAAGGAGATGAACTCGTCCTGAAAGTGAATAAAGGAAAGATGCAAATTAAACTGGGTCAGTTTGATCCATTTGAATTCTAATTGATGTA
>CAZGSX010000238.1:1438-2565 GCA_964528475.1 uncultured Anaerolineales bacterium | reverse complement strand
GCAGTCGCTCACCTGATCGATCTGGAGAAGGAGCGGCAGGCTCGGAAGCTGATCATGATTCCGTCGGAGAGTAGCTCCCCGGGGGCGGTGCGCGACGCGCTGGGGTCGGTGCTCATGAACATCTACGCTGAGGGCTACCCGAACCCCGAGATGCGCTGGTTGAACGAGGCGGAGATCCTCGATTACGAGCATCACCTTGCCTACTATCGCCGTTACGGCGACCAACGATACTACCGCGGCGTCGAGTACGCGGACGTCATTGAGTCGCTCGCACGGCGACGCTGCGCTGAGGCCTTCGCCACGGACGCCATCTCCGCAGACCAGATCTACGTGAATGTCCAGCCTCTGTCGGGGGCTCCGGCCAACCTAGCGGTCCAGCAGGCTCTTCTCGAGCCGGGCGATACCATCATGGGCCTCTCCTTGGTCCACGGTGGACATCTTACCCACGGCAGCGACGTCAACATCTCCGGGCGGCTGTACAACGCCGTCTCCTACAGGGTCGACGAGCGCACCGAATTGTTGGACTACGACGAGATCGAGGCCCTTGCGATGCAGCACCGTCCCAAGCTGATCATTGCCGGCTACACATCGTTCCCCCGCCAGCCCAACTGGGCTAAGTTCCGGCAGATTGCGGATCGCGCGGGCGCGTACCTGCTGGCTGACATCGCCCATGTGGCGGGCATGGTCGTCGCCGGTGCTTACCCCACTCCCTTGGGGTTCGCCGATGTCCTCACCTTCACGACCCATAAGACGCTCTGCGGCCCGCGGGGAGCCTGTGTGGTCACTACCGATCCAGATCTGGCCCAGAGGATCGACCGTGCCGTGTTCCCTGGGATACAAGGCGGGCCGCATGTGAACAAGTTTGCCGCCATGGCCACCGCCTTTCGCCTGGCACAGACCGAGCAGTTCCGCGAGCTTCAGCATCAGATCGTGACCAACGCCCGGGTTCTCGCCCGAGCTCTGGCTGACGAGGGATTGCGTGTCCCTTGTGGGGGTACCGATACGCACCTGCTGTTGTTGGACTGCAAGACGGTGCGAGCGGATGATGACACGCCGCTCATGGGCGGGGTCACGGCGACCATCCTCGACCTGATCGGCATCGTCGTCAACAAGAACACCATTCCTGG
>CAZGSX010000238.1:0-1338 GCA_964528475.1 uncultured Anaerolineales bacterium | reverse complement strand
ACGAGCTGAAGAAGTCGGTGCTGCACCGCTGGCACGTGGAGCAGGGCGCGAAGATGGCGCCCTTCGCTGGATGGGAGATGCCCCTCTGGTACACGTCTATCGGCGATGAGCATCGGGCTGTCCGTGGGGCAGCTGGTCTGTTCGACGTGTCGCATATGGGGATTTTCGATGTTAAGGGGCCTCATGCGGCCTATTTCCTGAACCTGGTAACCACCAATGACGTCAGCGCCCTGCGTCCCGTCGACTTCGGGCCAGGAGAGGCCGAACCAGGCGAATCGCAGTACGCCTTCTTGTTGGATTGCCAGGGCCGGGTCATCGACGATCTGATGGTCTACCGGCTCAGCCCCGCGCGCTACATGGTGGTTGTGAATGCCGCGAACACCGAGAAGGACTGGACGTGGCTGCAGGCCGTCGACGGCCGTGACGTGAGGATCGATCAGAGTCGGCCTTGGGCCAGGACCAGCTTCCAGGCGGACCTGCGGGATCTTCATGATCCGAGCGAGAGCTACGCCTGGCTGGTCGACCTCGCTCTGCAGGGGCCTCGGTCGCTCGACATTCTGCTGGCGCTGACGGAGCGAGGATCCTCATCTAGTGTGACCCGTGAGCTAAGACGCCGTCTGAAGATGATGAAGCGCACGGAGCTTATCGAAGCCCAGATCCCCTCTGGTCGTGCTCCGGGGGGTGTCTATGATTTGGTTGTCGCACGCACTGGGTACACAGGGGAGAGAATGGCGTTCGAGATCTTCGTCCATCCGGAAGTGACAGAGGCGCTGTGGACAGAGCTTCTCGAGGTGGGTGAGCCCTTTGGACTCCGTCCCGTGGGACTGGGGGCTCGTGACAGCCTACGCATAGAGGCGGGGTTGCCCCTCTTTGGCCACGAGTTGGGTGGGCCCCTTGATCTCCGCCCCGACGACGCCGGGCTCGCCGGGTATGTCAAGCTCCACAAGCCCTTCTTCGTCGGCCGTGAGGCTTACGCGAAGCACGCAGCGGAACGCCGCAGGCAGGTAGTGCGCTTCCGGGTTGAAGAGAGAGGCGTGCGTGTGTCCAAGCAGGGCGATGCTGTCACCGACAGCCATGGTCGCGTGATTGGTCAGGTCACGTCGTGTGCCCAGGACACGGAGGGGTTCCTTGTGGGTCTGGCCATCGTCGATAAGCGGTACACGGATCGGGGAACAGAGCTGCGCATTTTCCCGCGTCCGACTGAGGGCGTGTGGGACAAGCCCTATGAAATGCTGGAAGTGGGAGATCGGGTGGTCCTGCACCTCGAGGCTCGGGTGGTAAGCAGGTTTATGCCCTAGATCCGGAAACTACCCGGGCCCGCAGAACACGACTCTCAGC
>CAZGSX010000237.1:0-2596 GCA_964528475.1 uncultured Anaerolineales bacterium | reverse complement strand
CCTCGCCGGGGAAGAGATCCGGGAAGGCCAGTTCGACCGTCTCGAAGTCCTGCAGGCTCCAGATGCCCCAGTCGAGCGGTCCCCTGACGAAATCGGTCAAGACGACGTCCCCGTCCTCTACGCGGTAGAGGAACTGGTAGCCCTGCGCGATGCCGGAGAACCCGACGGCGACGAAGGCGCCCCGAGCGCCGTTGGGGAACCGCACCTCGGCGAAGTTGGCATTGTCGTGACCCCAGTCGACGCCCCGGTCGCGCAGCAGGTTCAGCGAGTGGGCGATGGCTCCCTCCCGGTCGAGGATCGTGGCAGGAGCGGGTTTCGTCGGTTCTCCTGGAGGAACCGACGCAGCACCGATTGTCAGCGTCACGGCCGCCGTCGCGCTGACGACGACGGAGCCATCGCGGGCGCTAATCTCGGCAACTTCCACCCGGCCGGGGCCGGTGGCGTCGACTTGGAAAGGAATAGCCCCGGCGAACGTACCCGGACCGCCCAGCTCGTCCTCCACGTCAGGATGGGCCTGGATCGGTGCTTCACCGACGACGCGGCCCTGGGCATCGTAGACCCGGCCGCGGAGGTTCGCCTCAAAGGGCATCACGCTGACCCGTCCCTCCACCTCGACGGGACTGTCGACCGTCGCGCCCTCCTCCGGCGCGGTCAGCACGATCTCGCGGAGAGGCGTCGTGGGCGTGAGCAATGGGGTCGGAGTGGCAGTCGGCGTACTCGTCGGCGGGAACCACTCCGTTGATGTAGGAACCAACGTCTCGGTTGGCGGCGGCACTGCTGGAGCGCTGCAACCGACGAGAGATGAGAACGCGATGGTGAGGACAACCACAACAAGCCATTTCCGTACCCTTATGTCACTCGTTTTCATCGGTCACTCGCTTCGTCTGTTGAATATCGGCGTCTCGCCGTCCAGCCGGCAAACGGACCAGTCCAGCGCCCTTGTCCTGGAGAATGAGCATGGGCCTCTCAGTGGAGCTCGAGGGCCCTGCTCACCGGTCGCCGAGCGCTGGTCTCCAGCCCGCGACGATGGAGACGAGTAGTGGGACCACCAACTACAGGGTCGCCAGCACAGCGGATGTTCTCATTGCCGCATCCTGTGCACACCACGCGATCACCCCTCAACCATAAGACGGCTGACCGCCACCCCGAGTTCCGCACTGTGCCGAGAAGTACCGCATCCGCGCGCTCACCGGTGTTACCTGGTATTGAATCACTCACAGAGGCAGCAAGAGCCCCACGCCACAGCTGGTGGCGTTGAGGACCAGGCTGAGCATCAGGGCGTGCCCGACGCCGAGTCGGGCGCCCGCAAGCAGATGAAGCAGGCCTGCTTCGACCACCCAGACCACTGACTCGGCTGCCGTCAGCGCGGGGAAGTAGGCGATGTCGGCCGGAAGGAGCCCCATGAGATACCAGAGAGCGGGCTGGGTGACTGTGTTAACCAAGACTGCGTACGCCAGCCAGTGTCGGATGCGGAGTCCCCTCGCGATGGCATAGGCGAGGACAATGAGGCCTTCAACCACGATAGTGAGCGAGAGGGCCAACGGGAAAGACCCGCGGACGAGGAGCGGGACGGTCGGGACTAAGACCGGCATGGCGAGGTGCGCCCAACCATGGTGCTCATTCTCTACCCCACGCGTCGAGTAGATAGAGGAGACCGCCCATGAGGATCAGAAGACCCAGCGGAATAGCAAAGGCCGGTCCCACCAGCCGTCCCACCCACACCCAGACGCGCGGCAGGCCAACGCCTCTCTTCACGCGCTCCACCTCCAGGCCATCCTCACGAACGGTCACGCGATACTCGTTCTTCATCGTACCGCCGCTGAAGACGTCGCTGGTGCGGGTCACGCTGTCCGAGAATTGGATCACCAGTTGATTGTAGGTGGTGTAGCCGTAGGAGCTCGAGGAGCAGTGGTCCCCGGTGCACCCGAACCTGTTCGGTCCGACTTCCTCCAGCGACTCGGCGTCGGCGCAGTCCGGCTCCTCACACTGCATGTGCTTCCCGTCGACGATGGAGAGCGGCTCATCGGTCTCGTAGACGAACTCGAAGTCCATCGAGGGCTTGGGCCCGACATCGGCCTGAGCGATCCTCACTGGCATCGACAGGCTCAGCACTGTTACCGAGATCAGCAGCAGGACAGCTTCACAGGCTGTACACGTATGTCGCTTCTTCAACCCTGAGCAAGACATATGGTTTCCCTTCTTTCATCCAGGACGATCTGCGGCGTCGGGATCGGGCGGCCGCAGCACGCCGATCAGCGTCCCCGACAGCAGGTCGTCCGCCGCCGACGGTTGGCCAGCCCCCGGGTGGCGCGCCACCCAAAGACCGCGCTCATCGAATTCCTTGTAGACCCGGTCGAAGATCGGCGTCTTGCGGTCCAGCCAGCCCACGGCCCAGTCCACGGCCTCTGTGCTCTCCGCCAGCACCCGGGACTGACGCTCGAAAGGCACGTCCGCCATCACGGCGCGAGCCACATCGAACGTATCCCGCTGACCGCAGGGACCCTCCAGCTCTGTGTAGACCAGGTGCTCTCCGCCCGGGCCAAAGTGAGCGCGACCCAGATAGCAGGCAAAGCTGGCGTCGGCGACCAGCGTCTCT
>CAZGSX010000236.1:0-2600 GCA_964528475.1 uncultured Anaerolineales bacterium | reverse complement strand
GGATGAACTCCGCGACCTCTTCCTGCTCTTTCGCGGTATAGACCGTGATCTTGTCGGATCCTTGGCTGCATCCCGCCAGTGCCGGGATCACGAGCAGTGCAACAATGAGAAGTAATGCGATACGACGTCGGTTGTGACGAACCATTCGTTAACCTCCACTTCGATAGTAGTCCGGCTCTCACTCCGCCGGCGGCGTGGGACTAGCCACTTTCTCGAGATCACTCAGTGGGCCATACGGCAGGGCAGTCTTCTCCTCGATAGTCACCTCCTTGCGGCTAGCGCCGCGGCCATTGCCCCGAGTCGCTGTTTCACGCCGCTTGTGTGGTCGACAGCTGTGACTTACTCTCTGTGCGTGCTGTCTCGTCCCTCGCACGGGGGACGCTAATACGGTTCCTCGGCCGGGGCGCGACCTGCCCACACCATTCTTGGCCTCGATCATTCGTCGCAGTCGGGGCTTGCACCGCTGCACCGTCCGACTCGGCGGGTGTATCGAACTCAAGGGCGCTACCCGTGCCCAGTCAGCAGATCGGCTGGAAAGCCATGGTCTCGGTACGCTCATCGGGCCAGGTAGCCGCACCCCGCGTAGAGCGGGGACAGGTCTCGAACGTACCAGGGGCAACGCCGTCTCGACGCGGCGAGCGCCAAGGGCTTTTTCAAGCCAGGTCGTCGCACTGGCGAAGATCAGCAACGGTCCGGCGCCTCGATAAATGACCAACGTTGCTCTCGCTCGAAAACGCACGGCTCGTACACCACTTGACCGCAAAACGCTGTGGTGATGAAGAAGTGGACCAGGAACGTGATCCAAGCAGCCACCCCGACTATATCATATCGTGGTTAAATTTGCAAGTTTCCGTTGCTGCGTGACTGTTTCAGTCTGGTTGACTAACGACTAACGATGGAGCTTGCGCCATTCTACCAAGTGAGGAAGGGGAGAAGGTGATCGTGTCCAGCCCATTCGATGGCGCCTTACGGCAAGTGAACGAGATGGTCAAGAATGACAACATCCGGTACAATCCCGATACGCCTGTTCCGTCCGACGACGAAGCGGGGACACTCTATTCGAGAGGCCGGTATCGGTTCCAAGCTGTCGCCGTCGCAAAGGAGGTTAAGTCCTTGTGATCGGAGGCCCTCTTAGCCTACCTTTCGCCCTATTCGTGATCGGGGCGCTGGCATTCGCATTCGTGAACGGGTTTCAGGACAGCGCCAACTCGGTGGCGACGATGATCGCATCGGGAGCCATGAGCCCTCGGCGAGCCCTGATCCTCAACGCCATATCCCACTTCATCGGTCCGTTTTTGTTTGGCACTGCCGTCGCCCGGACGATCGGCCACGAGGTGGTCGCCGAAACAGCCGCGACGCAGACCGTGGTGCTCGCCGCCCTCCTCGGAGCCATTGGCTGGAATCTCCTCACCTGGCTGCTGGGCCTCCCTTCCAGCTCTTCCCACGCTCTGATCGGAGGCTTGGTTGGTGCTGCCCTGACAGGACGCGGCCTCAATGCCGTTCTCATGCCCGGCCTGGTGAAAGTCCTGCTGGCGTTGCTCGTCTCACCTATTATCGGGATTCTGGCCGGCTATCTCCTGACGAAGCTGACCTTCTTCCTCGCCCGGGGCGCCACGCCGCGCATCAACTTCTTCTTCAGGCGCGCCCAGACCGTCACCGCCACCGCGCTGGCCCTGAGTAGCGGCACACATGGTGCGCAGAGGGCTACGGGTATCATCACCATGGGTCTTCTGGCTGAGGGATTGCTGTCCGATTTCGTGGTTCCCACGTGGGCGATCGCTGCTTCCGGTGGAGCGATGGCACTGGGGACCCTGGTGGGTGGATGGCGCCTCATTCGTACGCTGGGTGCCAAGCTCTACCGGGTGCGGCCTGTTCACAGCTTCACCTCCCAACTCGCCTCCGCTGCCGTTGTCCTCGGAGCGGCTCTGGTCGGTGGACCGGTGAGCACGTCGCACGTCGTTAGCACGGCAATCTTAGGAGCGGGTTCGGCCGAGCGAGTCAACAAGATTCGCTGGGGCGTGGTCGGAGATATCGTGGTCGCGTGGTTGCTGACCATACCGGCTTCCGGTCTGCTGGCCGCGTTCGTCTGCCTGGTGATTCAGCACTTCACACGCTAATCTGGAGGTAACGATGGGATGGTTGGACCGTCTTCGCAACAAGAACCGACAGGACCGTTTCATCCAGCTGTTGATCGACCAGGCGGAGTACACCGTCCGTGGCGCTGATGCCCTGCTCGAATACTTACAGGCCCCGAGCAAGGAGAAGGCGACAGCGGTCAACCGGCTGGAAAAGGAGGCTGACGAAGTACGGCGCATCCTCATCGACGAACTGAACCGCACCTTTGTGACCCCCCTCGACCGCGAGGACATCCACGCCCTGTCGCGCGCTATCGATGATATCTTGGACTACGCCAATACAACAGTCGATCAGCTCTTCATCCTTGAAGTTGAACCCAACGACTACCTCCACCGGATGGTCTCCATGATGCGTCACGCCGCGCGGGAGATCCACATGGCCGTTCAGCGGCTGGAGGGACATCCCCAAGTAGCTGAGGATCACGCCGTCCGAGCAAAGGCGTTGCACAACCGGATGGAGAATGT
>CAZGSX010000235.1:0-2603 GCA_964528475.1 uncultured Anaerolineales bacterium | reverse complement strand
TCCGCTCAACGACCAGACGGCACCCGCTGACAGCGGCGCCCTACCGGTCACCCAGCCCCATCAAGCCCAACGACGCCAACTCCCTGGATCCGCAGCCTGCTGGCCCATTCTGACCAGCTCACCTCTCGCATCGCCTCCAACGTCGGCGATCGATTACACCCCGGCGGCGTGACCTCGCGCTAGCCCGCCCCTCGGCGGCCTGTGCGCAGCAACCAGCTTAGGAGAAAGAGGCCAGCGGCGAGGAATGCAGGGCCGGATATGAACAGAATCCAGTCGAAGTGTCCCCAGACCATCACCGCATACGCCAGTCCCAGACCGGCAAATAGAACCGTCCCCACCCACTCCCACCGCCATGCCACGGCCAGCGCCGCGAGGATCAGCCCTGTGGGGATCATATGGATCAAGAAGGCCGCCACCGTCTCCCAGAAGCCGTATCCTGCGGAGAACACGTCGAGGGCGAAGAGGCTGATATAGCCGGCGAACAGGATCCCTAGGACCCTTGGTGTCCAGAAGATGCATGCTTTGAGACGATTGCCCATGGCCTTGGACCTCCCCTGAGTGAGCGCTGCGCCGCACCCCGCGCGATTTGGCCGGATTCTACTTCCGATGGCCGTGGTAGACCAGAAGATCACCCGCCATCACCCCTGCGCGCACTCGGTAGCGCGAGCTCCGCCGGAGGGGTTGCCCCCCTCTTGGGCCTAGCCTCAGGCCGCTCCGCTGTGCCGCTGCCGACATTGCCTCCCTCCTTGGCTTGACGTATACTGTGCCTGCGCCCCCATCGCCAGTGGGCGCGAACCACCCGGCGGTTGGGCTCTGGAGACGTTGGAGCAGCGCACGGCCGCCCACGTCCCAACGGTTCGTGCGGGGCGCCAAGGCGACGTAGGGTATGCGAGGCATCTCTGGGGCTCCGGCGATAGGCTCCGACTCATCGCCCAAGGGGTGGCCGTAGCCGCCAGCCGCTCCGATCCGTTCAGTGAGGCTAGGCTCCATAAGGAGGCTGTACCATGCCAATTCCCATCGGCGCCATATCGATGGATCTACTCGACTACCTGCGCACCCTCTACCGTCTGGCGATGAGAGAGCTCGTCTGTGAGGAGAACGCCTCCGCAGGCATCAACGGGTTCACCGAACACGCTATCCCCTCCTATATCACGGCGGTGGCTGCTGTGGAGAGTTTCACCCATGAAACCCTGGTGGGGCGCATCGCCCGCCGTCTTGTACGCCGTCACTCAGGTCCATCCGCTGCGTCCTGGGAGGCTCTGGAGGAGGCCAGTCTGAGAGAGAAGCTCCTCCGCGCTCCCCGGATCCATTTCGGCAGGACCTTCGTAGAGGCGGAGCAGCCCTATCGAGACGTAGATTCCCTCATCAAGATCAAGGACAGCCTAGTCCACTACCACATGGAGGCCACCATCCCCCAGCGCGTGGAGGACCTAGAACGGCGCGGGATAGCCATCAGGACGCCTGACGCCAGCTGGACCACCTGGATCCAGACCACGGAGGGCATCCGCTGGGCCCACAACGCAGCTTGCAGCACAGTGAGGGAGATCATCGCTTTCGCCGACCAGGGGAGCCACCCCCTTCTGGTGGAGTACGGTCGGCTCCACGGACACCTGTTGAGACCGATTACCGAGTCGACAGCGAGAAGGCTTCGTCAACAACTCCTCGAGGCCAAGGGACAGAGATCTGACTAAGGCCTGTCGCTGAGCGTCGGCGGTCCGCCCCCCGACGGCTATGACGCTCGCGCTGGGCCTTGTTGGTCGCTGACGGCTGCCATAGTGGGCAGCGACGCGCCTGTCGCGCGGGTTCTGGAGGCGCGCCCCGGGTGCGCACGGCTCTTGGCCGTCCTAGCGGGGAGTTGGCATAGGTGATCAACGAGGGCGTCGGCCCACAGGCGGAATCTCAGGCCTCAGGGGCGTAGTCCGCCGGCGTGCCCCAGTCCTCCACCCCGTCGTAGCGCGCCTGCCTGGCGTGGAAATGGACCAGGATACTCGCTTCGTCCAGGCTTGGATGGGCGGCATAGAGGGGGCCATCCCCGTACCGCAGCGCTTCCAACACCAGTGGCATCTCGTGCTTGAAGATGACAAGACGCATGCCCGCTGTGCCCAGGGTGATGCCGTCGCTGACGTGGCAATGAACGTGTAGCTCGGGCCCGCTCTCTGCAGTCTGCCATTCTGCCAGCACTTCGTCGCGCATAAGCCGTGTATAGAAGCCCGAGATCTGCTCTCTGTCGTAATCCGCAGCGATCGTGAGGAACAGATCGCCCGTGCGGTCGGAATGTGTCAGCGTGTAGAAACGGGGCGTCACCGGGCCGTCGGCTTCGACGCCCGGCCCCAGCGTGATATGCAGTTTCTCCGGTTGCAGTCTTCCCATGTTTCCCCTCTCCCTACACTCCAAGCCTCATGCACTGCACCGGCGCGCAAGCTCTCGCGTAGTAGACTCGCCAGGCGCGGAGGGCGCTCCTGCCCCCCGGATCCCCGGGGCCACACCCCATCACCAGGGGTTCGCCTTCCCCCTTTGTGAATCAACAATGCGTACCTGGTCATCCACCGCGCGGAAAGAGGGACGCGTCAATCAGTCCACCCATCGGAGTTGGTTCGGCGGTG
>CAZGSX010000234.1:0-2605 GCA_964528475.1 uncultured Anaerolineales bacterium | reverse complement strand
CATAACGCGTGCTCCCTTACTCTCCTTGAGAGGTTAGCTTTCCATAATTCGCTTTCTCATAAGCTATTATAATATACCAGCTTCAGGGGGTTTGTCAAGTCCAGGCGCTTAAAGCCGCCAAAGGCGGACCTGCTCCAGTGGTAGAATCAAGCGAGGTAGGGGATGGTCTGCGGTCCCTGGGGGAGGATGCAGAGCGTGGCCCCCGGCCCATACCGGTCCAGTAACCGGGCGACGGTCGTCTCGACATCGGGGGAGGGAAGGAGAAGGGCGTCGGTGATCTGTTCGTCCCTCAAGTTGCGGCTATGCACGTAGACGTCTGCCCTCTGACAGATCAAAGCCTGGATGTGGGCTTGCCAACTGTCCTGGCGATGCAGCCCGGGAGTGCGCACCGTCTCCAACAACGAGGACACAGAGTCGGCCTCAAGCAATAGCTGACCATAGTCCCCGTGCTCGGGGATGCCGTCCCAACAATCGGCGACCAGGATGATACTCCCTCCCCTCTTGACCACTTGCGCAGCTGCGCTGATACCCTTGACGGACTGATAGAGGTTGAGGTCGAGGGGATAGCCCGAGTTGCTTGTGATAACGATGTCGAAGGGTCTCTCCACGGGCGCCATAGCGGTCTTTCTGACCGACCTACAGCCAATCGCGTGAGCCCTATCCCAGTGACCGCCGAATACACCCGTGATCTCGTGATCGCGATTAAGCGTGACGTTGAGCATGAAAGCGGGATCAACCATCGCCGTGGCTTCGCGGATCTCCTCCCAAAGGGGGTTCCCCTCCCGAATGCCCCAGCGAGCCTTCGGGTTGTCCAGGTTCTCAGGGCCGTGGTTCCGCATGACCGTCTCCAGAAGGGCCAGCCCGGGCATGACAGCCTTCCCCCCGCCGGAGAAACCCGCGAAGAAATGGGGCTCGATGAAACCAGTGAGAATCTTGACATCACAATTGACGAAATCGCGATGGATCCAGACATCATTGCCCTGCTGCGTGGTTCCCACCAGCTGATGTGAGCCGCGATCGCGGGCATCATTCTGCAGGATGGGATAGGTTTCGACCACGTTTTCGCCGAGCATCGTCCTAAGCTCGTGGTCGGTGTTCATGCGGTGCGTACCGGTGCCATTGAACAGCGTGACATCGAGAGAGCCAACAGGGTTGAGCTCGTCCAACAGGGCTGGAATGAGGAGGTGGTTTGGGGTGGGGCGCGTGATGTCACTGAAGACGATCCCCACATGGTCACCGGGGCGCACAAGATTGCGAAGCGGGGGTGACGCCACGGGATGGCGCAGTGCCTCTCGGAGAGCCGTCACGGGATCCGGCAGTCCCGGGGCATAGGCAGGCTCAACGATGGTCACATTCGCGTCGTCAGGCAACGTGACCACAAGGCCTCTCTTCCCATAGTCCAGTCTGACGTCCATGTGGGATTTTGCTCCTCTGATGCTCACGACCGCTCACGCCGCACGGCCAATGGTGAGCGCCTGACCCGCAGGGGGAACTCGACGATGCTGGCGCATCCCGGCGCGAGGCGTAGATGGCGCACATGTCCCGTGGGCCGCAAGCTAACCCTTACAGAAGGTGATGACCGCACCCCGGGGTACCAGCACCCCCCGTGGGCAGGGCGATTCGCGAACATGCAACTGTGCTCCGATGGCGGCTTCCTCCATGCAGTCAGCTCGAATCCCGTTACCGTCCTAAGGGCAGCCGGCGCAACATCGCCCGCAGGCGAGGCCGAACCCTACGTGGTGCGGCCACGACCACATCGGCGCCGGGGGTTCCGTTCACCATCGGGCCGTAGTCAATGCGACCGCCGCTAAGGTACCGCAGGTCCTCGCCCTGAGCCCGGTTGGCGGCATGCGCAGCGACCATATCCCAGACATGGATGCCAGGGCCCTCCAGGGCGCCTATGACGGGCGGGTAGATGAGCGGGAAACAGAGATGAAGGGCCGCGCTGCCAATCCCTCTGATCTTGCCCACGTATCCGCTGAGGTCCAGGACCTTATGGATCCGCGAAGTGACCATCAAGTTCGACCGGATGGAAATCGGCTCGGTTCGGCCGCGCCGCGGCAAGGGCGATCCATTCAGCTGCACTCCTCGGCCGACATGAGCGACGATGAGAAGGTCGAGTCGAGGGGCAAAGACGACGCCGGCTTGGGGCTCAAGCTCACGGTCGAGCAGCCCGACGGAAACACACCACCCCGGCATGCCCTGGCTGTAGACGTCGCTCCCATCGATGGGGTCGATGGCGAACGTACGATCCTGCTGGGCGTCGAAGGGGTGGCTTGATTCCTCCGTGACGATATTCGCGTCAGCATCGAGAGCCGTCAGGTGCTTGACCAAGAAGTCCTCGACCCTTCTGTCAGCGGCAGTCACAACGGACTCGTCACCCTTGTAGCTGCGCTCAGCGCCATGAGCGGCCCGCTGCTCGGCTAGAGCGATCTGTCCCGCCTGTTTGACATGCTCAATGATGTGTGTCAGGAGGGTGGCGGTGCTATCGCTATCGATCGCTTCGTTGATCTCTCCAGTAAACACTCTGTCCTCCTAGCGATAGATATCCATCCACTTCAGGGTGGTCTTTTCTGTCTGCAGAGTGGATTGTATCATCAGGGGA
>CAZGSX010000233.1:0-2622 GCA_964528475.1 uncultured Anaerolineales bacterium | reverse complement strand
TCTGCGCCGCAGCCACAATAGGGAGATCAGGCCTGCCAGGGCAGAGACGCCGGGACAGGCGCCGCCAGCGAGGTTTCATTCACATATGCGCAAGGCCTGCTGCCAGACATCGTCCGGAATCTCTGCTGGGATCGGCTCCGGCGAGAAACGGATAGAGTCCAGCATCCGACGTACGGTGGAGAGTCCTCCTTCGCGACAGGACATCGTGTACCATAAGCGGTAGATGTGTGTGCCCTCGCTGAAGAACACCGTGAACATGCTGTGATGACTGTCCGGATCCATGATATGGACGACAGCCGGGTGCCCACCCACCGTGGCGTTCGGCTCCATTGAGGGGAATAGCCTCGATCCACTGATGCTGTTCATCTCCTCCAGCCACGCGACGAGATCTGACTCGGATTTCAGCCAGATATCCAGATCGACAGCGCCCTCTGGGCCGCTGAACTCATGGCGTCTCACTATCACCGCCGGATCGTCAGATGATGTCCTGTTTATAGGTGTCCGGACTTGCCAGCTTTCGGGATGAGATATGGCAAAGCCATAGTCGACGTCCTCGTAGCACCGCCATTCCAGCTCAGAGGAGGGGGCGGGTGAACAGGTGCGGGTCCATACCGTGGTCCTTGAGGACTCGCGGCACTGCCACTCTGCTTCCGATGAGGCGGGTGGACAGAGGATGGACATGGCGACGGTCGGCGTGGGGGCGAGGGTAGATGTCGCGGGCAGGGGTGTGGGAGTGGATGTCGGTGGTGGCAGTGTGGGAGTGGATGTCGAGGGTAGCGGCCTGGGAGTGGATGTCGACGGCGGCGGTGAAGGGAGGGGAGTGGAGGGAACTGCGGTCTGCATCTGGCCAGGCTCGTGGTTCTGCGTCGCGCAAGCGCTCAATACAACTGCCACAAAGAAGCCAACAAAGCGTTTCATAGTTTCCTACCTCTTTCTCCTAAGAGACGTACGTGGGACCAAAGACTGCTTGTCGCTATGCGCACCGGCATAGTCGAGCATGCAGAAGCAGGTCAAGTTCGAAGTTGCGACTGGTTTCTTGATCAGGTTCTCTTCGGACTCTCACGACCCCCTGCTCTTCCTGTGCAGGGAGGTAGTTGTTCACGAGAGCCCTTTCTTTCAGACCGTGTTGAGGGGGCTATGTGATGCTGCGAAACGCCGTTGGACGGTCCCTACCGGAGAAATCGTCAGTAGTAGAGAGACCATATGTAGCCAGTAGGTGAAGAGAGCCAGGACGGACGCTCACGTTCACACGCAGAGCACCAGGCCATCTCGTAGATCGTAGAAGATCCTCCAGATTCACTGTAGGCGACGTGGCCCGGACTCCCTCCCCACCAGGCGACGTTCTGATGATATGGATAAGGCGAGTAACCGCGATCCCAGGCGGCATAGTTGGGCACCTGATCCCACCAGGTCCCGGCGTCACCACGGAACGGCACACTCCCGTACCTATAGCAGACGTACCACGTACAGTTACCTTTGTCCTGACCATTCTCGCGACTACAGGGGAAGTAGGTCGAGCAGTATGAAGAACTGAGACCACAACATCCATTCCACACGGAGTAGCAGCTCGAATCCGCCATGCAGTTGGCTCCTGCCCCGGCCTCCACTGCTTGCTGAGCGTCTTGCATCACCGATTCTGGAATACGGGTACCGGTCGTGGTGCTCTCTGGCAGTCGGACCGTGCTCAGCAGGTGCTGGTATATTTCTAGCCCTGTATCTGTGTTGATTCCAGTATACCAGAGCCGGTAGACGTGTTCGCCATCGCTGAAGAACACGGTCAGCATCTCGTTCTGGACAAAGGCGACGGCGGGATAGCCTGCCACTCGGGCGTTGGGCTCCGTTACAGGGAACGGCGCGGTGATTTCCCCCATCCACTCCAGCCATGCTGAGAGATCCAGACCCTGGGCTGTCCACACATCGAGGTCGAAAGCGCCTCCGGGGCCAGCAATCGAATGCCGCCTCAGTATCCACTCTGGCTTGGGAGAACGAAGCTTGGAACAGAAGTCGTTCACGTCCATAGTAATCTCGGCTGTCCACCGTGTTGGATGCTTCAGCGTGAAGCCATAGTCGGGGTCGTGGTAGGCGCGCCACTCAATTACCGGGTGGGTAGGCCCAACGTGGAGATTCCAGCCAGGACTATCAAAGCCAGAGAGGGACCGGGCCATGACCGTACTACCAGCGCCGCCCGAAAAGAGTGCCAGCAGCATGAACACGGACACGAACTTCACTTTGCGCACTCTGAACCTCCATTTCATCGGGAATCACCGGACCGCCCGGCGACACTCATAGTGTACCAGACGTGTGGGCGCGCGTATACTGTAACTTCTTACAGGTTCTTCGACCTGCTCCCCGCCTGAGAGGAAAAAACCCGACCACTGATAACAGTGGCCGGGCTGTCGGGCGTGCTTCCCCCTCAACTCAGGCGACAATCCCCTGATCCTTTGTCCAAATGGCGGCGTCGATGCGCGAGGGGCGCAGGGCTTCTCCGACCAATCGCTGATCACGACACTGGTCTTGCGTTCGAGGAGATGTAGCTTTCAGGTCGATTGCTCGCTGCTCGCTATTCCCGGCGAGAGCCTAGCTCGCGCTCAATCCCTCTGCGATAGCGCGGATTTCGTCAAG
>CAZGSX010000232.1:0-2640 GCA_964528475.1 uncultured Anaerolineales bacterium | reverse complement strand
AGGTTTATGCCCTAGATCCGGAAACTACCCGGGCCCGCAGAACACGACTCTCAGCCCCTGGTGTCGGTGCAGGCGATGGGGCAAGTTCGAACCGTCTGTCTGCTAGTGCAGCCTCCAGCGCCGGTATCCCGCTAGCCGGATGGCTCGCCTGGGAACGTCACCGTAAGCTGATCCTGCTCGTCGTAGCCGTAGGCGGCGAAGAACGGGGCGCTCTTGGGACCCATCGAGAGCACCCTCGGCAGGAGGATCGGTAGATCCTCGACGAGGTCGAGATCATAGACCTTGTCGAGCGCTACCCACTCCGCCTCGCCCTCCTCCGATGCCCTGACCCTTTGGTCTGTTGCCCTCGCCGTGAAGACGAACAGCAGCACCCCCTTGTTCTCCACTGCCGCGGGAACGTTCACGATGCCGCGCAGCTGTAGATCATGAACCGTCAGGCCGGTCTCCTCTCGGATCTCCCGCACTGCAGCTGTGTACACATCCTCGTTTGGCTTCACGTGCCCACCAACCCCATTGTACTTCCCGGGCCAGATGGGCTTGTCCGGCGCTCCGCGAAGCAACAGCACATCACGACGACGCCTGACAAAGCAGAGTGTCCGCGGGTAGACCTGGTAGCGGCCGGGGATGATCTTCTGGTCAGCCTGTCCCATAGGTCAGCAACGCCGGCAGCGTTGGTACTGCCTGCGCTTCTCTCCCTTTCCCGCCATAAGCCACGTGGTTGCGCCTGTCTTCGTGGGCTTAGTCGCGACGACGTCCTCCACCGAGCAGGAACACGTAGTAGAGAAGTGTCGAGATGGCCTGAGCCAGAGCGGCCACGTACGTCAATGCTGCAGCCATCAGCACTTGTCGGGCTTGCTTCTTCTCGGCTTTGCCGGTGACGATACCGGTCCGCTCAAGTAAGCGCAGCGCACGGCGGCTGGCGTTGATCTCCACCGGTAACGTGACCAGCGCAAAGACCGCAGCCCCTCCGAAAGCGAGCACCCCGAGCCACGCGATGGGGCGCAAGCTCAACCACCAACCGAGCATGAACAGAATGGGCCCCAGCCACGATGTGAAGTTGACAACAGGTACCAATCCCGAACGGATGCGCATGGGGGCGTAAGACTCTGCGTCCTGCTCTGCGTGACCTAGCTCGTGGGCCACGATCGCCACCGAAGCGACCGAGGGCCTGTTGGCGACGGCCTCCGAGAGTCGCAGCACGTTGTTCCGGGGATCGTAGTGATCAGAGAGCATGCCCGATGCTTTCTCGATTCTCAGCTGCAGCCCCAGATTGCGCATCATGTGCTGCGCAGCCTCCAGTCCCGTCATCCCAGACCCGTTCCGCACCTCCAGATATTTCTGATAGGCGTGTCGAACCCACCATTGGGCGATTAAGGCCAGTATCAGTGCCGGCGCCGCGAAGAGCCAGTACGTTGGATTCCACGTCAGAAACATGTTTTCCTCCTGAGACTCACTTTCTCTGCAAAGGACCTGCCTTTTGATGCATACGTCGGTATTTTACCACACTTTTGACAGGATGCCTCGCAACAGCTTCCTGTCCGATTGACGTGACGGGGACCAAGCATGTCACCGGCCGTTTCTCCTTGAGGTTTGTCATTCGTTGGCCGCACCGAAAGCTTGCCAACTAGGGTCGAGTCGCGTAGACTTGTTGACGACTTAACAGGAGGGCCGTCGTCCCATCTTCTGCGGCGCATGTGATGGGACAGGCGTAAGATCGATCTGCTCGGACCGGTGCGCTGAGAATATGAGTCGCACAGCTGAACGCGAAGGGACGGGCAGGTTCTTGGATTTGGAGCGAGATATGCCAAGTATCAGGCCGCGTCACCCGTACCTGGAGACGCTTGAGCCGTACGAGCCACCTGATCTGGAGGCGGCTGCCAGGCGGACCGGTGTGGAGAGGGATCAGCTGATCCGCCTCATCGCCAATGAGAATCCCTTCGGACCAGACCCGGGCGTGGCCCGGGCGCTGGCAGAGTATGATGAGTACCATTTCCATCCGGACTATGGGCCTCTCAGGGAAGCGGTGGCTGGATACGCCGGTATTCCTTCCCACCAGATCGTCCTGAGCAATGGTGCCGATGAGATGATTGATCTCCTCATTCGTCTCTTCGTGGAGCCCGGCGAGGCCATCGTCATCGCACCGCCGACATTTGGCATGTACCGCTTCTCTGCCCGAGTCAATCGCTGCCGCGTGCTTGCCGTGCCTCGGCGCGATGACTTCTCCCTGGACCTGGAGGCTCTGGAAAGGGCCGTGCGGGACGCGGCGGGAAACCGAGTGGATGAATCTCGCGGGGTGCCACGAATGCTGTTCCTCGTCTCTCCCGGTAACCCCAGTGGTCGGCCCACTCCGCTGGGAGTGATCCAACGCCTGCTTCGCCTGCCCTTGATGGTTGTGGTCGACGAGGCCTACATCGAGTTTGGCGGTGAGACCGCGGTGGGCCTCCTCCCTCACCATCAGAACTTGGTGATCCTTCGCACCTTCAGCAAATGGGCCGGGCTTGCCGGGCTCCGTCTGGGCTACGCTCTCATGGCGTCAGATGTGGCCGGTGACGTGGAGCGGATTCGCCCGCCGTATAACGTCAACACGGCCGCGATGGTCGCCGCCTTGGCGACATTCCGGAACCTCGCGGCGGTACGGGC
>CAZGSX010000231.1:0-2640 GCA_964528475.1 uncultured Anaerolineales bacterium | reverse complement strand
ACTGGGGCTGGCCCAACGGCGTGGCGGTCGGCACCCAGGTGCTGAAGCAGGCGGATGTCCTGCAGCTCCTGGTTATGCACCCGGAACGCTTCTCCAAGGACGTGGTGCGGGCGAACTATGATTACTATGAGCCCCGAACCGAGCACGGCTCGTCGCTTAGCCCATCGGTGTATTCGCTGGCCGCCAGCAGAGCTGGGTACCCGGATCAAGCGTATGCGTACTTCAAGCGCGGCTCTACGATCGATCTCTACGATGCCAGCCCGAAGGTGATGAGTGGTGGGACGTTCCTCGGCGGCATCCACACCGCGGCCTCCGGCGCCGTCTGGCAGATGGTCGTGCAGGGATTCGCCGGTCTCCAGGTGAATGAGCAGGGCATTTGCCTGGACCCTTCGCTGCCCGAGCACTGGGACTGCGTGCGGTTCCGCGTGGTGGTCCGGGGGAACCGGCTCGACATCGAGGTGACGCAGGCTGAAGTGACCTTGCGGGCCGCGGAGGAAAACGCCGGATCAGTCCCCGTGTGTGCTGGACAGGAACGGGTCACCCTGGCTGCCGGGGACGTCTCCACCTTACGGTTGTAGGCCTGGGGGCGGTATCGGCTCTTTCTCGGACAGAGATCGGGGCCAACCAGGGCCCTTGCCACGGGCGTGTGCCTGCGAAGGCGCGGCGGGTCAAGAGGAATGGGTGCTGTGACCGCCTGTCGCTGGGCCGCTGAGTCGCTCCTGGGCACGTCCTGACCCGCGACCTGAGCCCCGTAACCCTCTCCTCTCGTGGCGAAGCCGGGAAGCCGGCGTTCGCTGCCCAGTCCCTCTTGAGCTGCTGAACAGAAAGGCTTGGACCCCGCGGCGCCGCCGCCCCGACCTTCCGTGAGTGCACTCATGCGGTTCCGAAAGGAATCATAGCTCACCAACGGAGGATCGCCAGGCACACATCCTCTTGCCGTTCAAGCACGGCTGACCCACCATCCGATCCCAAGCGCCAGGTTGTTCCTCCTGTGTTCACTCCGCGCTGGGCTCAGCTTCGTTGCGGGGGATTCTCTGCGGAGAGGCGCCGTGCCTGCTGGATGGTGGAGACGAGAAAGCCGATCGTCAGCACAGCCGCAACCAGCGCCACGATCAGGTCATAGATCGTCACCGTCCCCACTGGCAGCTGCAGAGACGGATTGCCGATGGAGAAGACCAACGTGTTGGAGAGGATGGCGATAGCCCGCATCTCCGTGGGACCGATCTTGGTGTAGGAGATCCTGAATACTCCGTCGACGCAGGTGCGCACGTACGTCAACAGAGAGACCAGAAGGTAAGCGATCAAGGCTAGACAGGCGATGTCCAGTCTCACGTACGGGGAGAGCCCGAGGCCGATGAATATCAGGTATTCACTCATCGCGTCCATGGTGTGGTCGATGAAGAAGCCGTACCGGGGGCGCTGAATGTCACGATAGCGCGCCAATGTGCCATCGAGGCTATCGCCGTACCAGTTGATGGCGAAACCCAGACTGGCCAGCCATAGAAACCCAGCGTGAAAATGCGTCAGGATGTACCCGACGAAGATGATCAACGAACCCACCATCCCCATCGCCGTCAACGTGTCGGGGGTTGTCCACGCAGGCAGTCGCGCCACCAGCCAGAGCAGCGTCGGACGCTCCAAGGGGCCCAGAAGACTGTCACTGAGGCGCTTATGGGATCTGATGTCCGGCTCTATCTCACTCAACTTGTTCTCCTATCTGTCACAGAGCAAGCTATGCCATCTCCTCCAGGGCTTCGGGCCACACGGGATAGAACATGGACCACTGGTGCGGGGCCAGCCGGATGAGACTCTCGGCCGCAGTGAGCACGCGCTCGGCGTTGTGAAGGACTTGAGTGTGGCGGTCTGGCCCGGGCACCATGCTGATGGGATCAGATCCTTTGATGGCGTAGACCCCATCCGGTCGCATCACGCCCGCCAGAACATGGATCGGCACGTTGGTCTTCAGCGCCAGGAACACGTGCATCACTGACAGGGCAGCGGGTCGATCGAAGAAGCGGGGCCGATATCGCGAGTCGGGAAGTGGGCGATCCAGTCCAGTGATGACAACCCCGCCCGAGCGCAATCGCCTGGCTGCACGTAACAGCGAGGCCATCGAAGCGGGTGCGACCTCGATCCCCCAGCCCTCGCGAAGCTGGTTCTGCAGTCGATAGCCGCTTCCTGGCTTTGAGAAGCTGAGCGCCATCAGCTCGACCCCCCTCGCGGCAATCGCCCGCGCCACGAAGTCGAAGTTGCTCATGTGCGGCCCCACGATGATCCCCGTCCTCTCGCCCTCGCTCAGGGCCGTGAGGAGACGATCTACATCTGGGTCCCAGGCGATCAAGCTATCGATGGCCGAGCGGCTGTTCAAGTTGTGGTAGTAATCATAGAGGCAGCGCCCCGTATGCCGGAACGCATCTCGGACCCTCTGATCCAGGGCATCCTTCGAGAGGTTCGCACCGCCGACCACCCACTGGTTCGCCCGTGCTGCCCGGACCATATCCAAATCACGGCGCGCTGAGATGCGATCTGCCGCGAAATCGGCCAGGCGATGGCCTAGGCCGGGTGGCATGACGCGCCCCAGCCACAGCGCGAACCCCACGCCCAGGCGACTGTTCATCACGTCTTGCACGGCCAGTGTCA
>CAZGSX010000230.1:0-2640 GCA_964528475.1 uncultured Anaerolineales bacterium | reverse complement strand
GACGTCCGTGGAGAAGTGGACCCCTAGGTAGATCCGCGAGAACCCGATGAGGGCCGCTAGCACCCCCGCGCCAACCCACGCCCACCCCTTCCGCACGCTATGAGCCAGCGCACCCCAGACTGCGCCTCCGTGCTGGGCGTGACCGCTGGGCAAGCCGTACCCCTCGGCCTCGTGAAGCCTCACTGACGGGTCAAGGACGAAGGGACGCGGTTGGTGAAAGAGGTCCTTCAAACCGGCGTTGACATAGGTGGAGAGGAGCAGGACGGCGGCTATCCGCATGCCGACTCCGACATCCACGCACCATAGCAGCAGGGGCAGGAGGATGAAGTAGAACTCCTCGTCGCCCAACGTGGTGATGGCTCGGAAGATCGCGTCAAGCGCCGGGCTCCCGAGGGCTTGCACGCTACGGATGAATTCGAGTCCCCATTCCATCATGAGTCCCTCCCTTGAAGTCTTGTCACACCTGGCCGTATATGTCCAGCACATCGCGCAGCATCGTCGCCGCCGACGGCACGGGGCTGGGCTCGTCAATGATAGCAGTGATCGTCCCGTAGATGTCTGTTACGTACACGATCCCCATCTGCTTTCGACCCAGGTGGCCCAGGGGATGATCCGCCGAGAGGGGCACCGGTGCGACGGACAGGGCGTAGTCCCCGCCTTCTTCTCGCTCAGCAAGGGCCAGAAGCCGGAAGCGCTCTCCCCGCTCCCGAGCCGCCTGCAGCTCGTCGGGACTCAGCTCCGTGATCCCTGTGCGGTCGACGTCGTCCATCTTCGTGGGGCGACCGAGGACCGCATTGGCCAGGATCACCAGCTTGGCGGCCGCATCCCATCCCTCCAGGTCCCAGGAGCCGTCCCCCTCCAGCACGCCCTCCTCCCGGGCCCGGTCGCTGGCCTCGTCCCAGCTCATCCCGTCAGCTAGCAGGTCCATAACGTAGCCGGTGCAGAGGTTTGGCACTGCCTCAATCCGCTCAATGAGCGCTCCGCGTAGATCCCGCTGACCCAGATTGAGTGCCGGCAGTCCCCCGGCCACCGTGCCATCAAACCGTAACTGGGCTCCGTGGGCATCCGCCAGCTCGTGAAGCTCCTGATACCCCACCACCAGCGGCCCCTTGTTGGGTGTGACCACGTGCATACCGCGCCGCAAAGCGGTGCGGATGCAGGACAACCCCGGCTCGGCTCCTCCCTCCAGGTTGACCGGGGAGGCCTCCAGAAGGACGTCTGCCTGGGCCGTCTCGACCAGCGCTGGGGCCAACCAACCTCTCTGCCCCACGCTTGGATAATCCCCGATGGTGCCACCGCGTCCCTTGATCGCCGCCGCCTCCCCGGGATCGAGCCCGTTCACAGGGTCGTACGCCGCGCCTTGGCTGTCTGCGGCGGCCACCAGCACCAGATCCAGCTCGTACCGTTGACGGACATACGGCCCCTTCTCTGCCAGCACCTCACATAGCCGGCGCCCCAGGTTGCCCAGGCCCACCAGTACCAACCGCACAGTTTTCATTGTCTCCCTCCAACAGCAGTCTTTGAAGTGATTCAGCGACGCTTCTCACGCGCCTTCCGATGGGGTTACCACGTCCCACGGGGGTCAAGACGAGGGGTGCGACACGTCCAATTGGGACCGATTCAGTCGCTCAGGCGGGTGCCGCAGTGTCGACAGAACTGGTCGTCGGGGTCAACAGGGTTTCCACAGTGGGGGCAGAACGGCCCTGCTTCTAGTCTCTCCTCATCCTCGTCGTCTTCGTCCATATCGACCTCGTAGATCGGGAGGCCCTCTTTACTGAGAGCGTTGTAGAACGCCATCGCCGAGCCGAGCAGCCCGATGACCACCCAGACGATGACAAAGGGGCCAAACATGCCCCCTGCTGGGCCCCCAAATCGGCTCATGATCGCCAGTCCCACGAGGGTGACGATCAGCATCATAATGCCTGCAAACAGCGACCGTGTTCTTCCTGGTCGAATTCTCATATGCTCACTATCTCCTTCACTACGCGCGTTCGATGATTGGGTCGTCTAGCGGGCGAGGCAGCAACACAGACGCCCGTGCCTGCCGGGGATTATAGCGTAACGCGGATGCTGACACAACCGGCGGCCTGGCGCCGAGTGTCCCCCAAGTGGGGCTCGGAGATGCGGCACCTCCGACTCGGGTGAAGATCGAACTAGCTACTACACGCTGAGGCGCGAGCGGATGCGCTCGATAGTGCGTGGGGCTGATCCCTCGTAGTGATTGTTGACGTTGAGATAGACATTCACGCCGCGCGAGAGCAGGTCCTCTGTCAGGTCGACGATCGCAGAGAGCTCATCATCCAACGGGGCCACGATGCGGTCCCACCGCTTTTCCGTCTGCTTCTCGATGCCCTTCCGATCGGGTCCCAGGAGCCGAATCACCACCGTCCCCTGTTGTGCGATGAGATCACCCCAATCCTCATAGACATCGGCGATGGCCGGCATCCAGTACCCTTCGAGCAGCACGGGGATCAGCTTGTTCCGGATCAGAAACTCGAAATAGGACTGGTTCAAGTACCTCGCATTTCTCACCTCGACGCCGTATTGATAGCCGCTCGGTATCTCCTGCGTGAACGCCTCGAACGACCGCTGGAATTGCTCCTGCGAGTCCATCATCGTCTTGTTCAAGTACCCGAACTG
>CAZGSX010000229.1:0-2643 GCA_964528475.1 uncultured Anaerolineales bacterium | reverse complement strand
GACGCCGCGTGCCCAGTGGGACTTGTCCTCGACGTGGCAGTGTCGACGAGCAAACTCAGGCGTGGTTCGGCGTTAGCTTGCTCCCGGAGCGACCAGCGATACCGGAGACTGTCTGCGTAGTGACCTCCTCCGTGTTCATTTGGGTGGCCTACCGCTATAGCTGAAAGGCCTGCTCGACCCCGGGCCTGCCTGCTCACGGGTTCCACCCCGGGCGCTTCGTGTCCCTGCTCCCTAGTCGTTATACGCCCCGATCCCCACTACCCCTGGTCCCCCGTGCACCCCCAGCACGGCGGTGATTGGGCTCTGGATGAACTCCACCTGCTGACATCGGTTGCGCACCTCGCGGGCCAGCATCTCCGCGTCCTCTGGAGCCGCTCCGTGCATCACGGCCACCTTCGCCGGCCTCTGCGGGTCGACACGACGGAACGTCTCTGTCAACAGGCGCTGGAGGGCTAGCCTTCGAGTGCGGATCTTCTCCACAGCCTGGATCGTGCCACTCTTGTGATCGATCTCCAGGAGTGGCTTCAACTGCACCAAGGAACCGACCAGCTTCGCAGCGCTGCCGATCCGCCCGCCGCGGTGCAGATACTCCAGCGTGTCGACTGTTAGCAGCAGGCTCAGCTTCTCCCGCACGTCTGCCGCTGCAGCGATCATCCCTTGCACGTCTGCGCCCTCTTCGCGCGCCCGCGCGGCCGCCAGAACCTGCCATCCCAACCCCATGCTCAGCGAGTAGGAGTCGACGATGTGCACTGGCACGTTGACCTCTTCCCGCGCATGGCACGCGGAGTCGTACGTTCCGCTGAGTGCCTTGGTCAGCGTGATCACCAGTACCTCTCGGGCATCCAGCCCCTCGATAGCGCGGGCGAAATCCCCGGGCGTGGGCTGAGATGTCTTGGGGTGGGTGGGATCCTCGCGAAGGCGTCTGAAGAACGTCTCCTGGTCGATGTCCACGCCGTCTCGCAGCTCTTCGTCCCCCCAGATGACGTACAGGGGCACGACGGTCAAGCGGTGCTGCTCCACCAACTGGGCTGGTATGTCGCAGGTGCCGTCGGTGACGATGGCTACGTCCTCTCCTGGTTTGAACACGCGGCTCTCCTTATGGCTAATCTTTTCGGATAGCAGAAAGCAGTCGGCCTGCTCAGTAGCAGCGCGTGGGACTGCGCCGTCTGTTCCACTCCATGAAACACCCGCCCGTCCTGCCCGTTACGCACGCGAAGCGCGCAATGTCTATGCGCCCGCGCTGCAACGTCGGTTCGTAGCAAGACCTGAGGGTGCTGCTACCACAATTCGTAGTACGGTAGACAGCTCAACCCGCTCTTCCATTAATCTGCTTGTAGCGAGCCCCGCACGCGCTTCCATAGTGCCGTTCATGGCGCTCGTAGTGAGTTACGTAGAGGTAGCCGAAGTGCCGTCGCGCCGCGTCCTCCACGCTGCTCCCAGACAAAAAAGGGCTGGCGACACCGAGCGTCGCCAGCCTCTCCATCACTTCGCTCAGGGCCCGTGACGGCCCCGTGCTCAGCCTACGTTACGCTTCCTCGCGGTGTCGTACCGTCGATTGCGCAGCCGACAGCCGCGCCACCGGGATGCGGAACGGCGAACAGCTCACATAGTCCAAACCAGCCCGGTGGCAGAAGTCGATCGAGTGCGGCTCGCCTCCGTGCTCGCCGCAGATCCCGATCTCCAGATCCGGTTTCGCCTCCCGGGCCTCATCCACGCACAGTTTCACCAGACGCCCCACGCCGTCCTCGTCCAGGCGCTGGAATGGGTTGAACGGCAGAATCTGCTCGCGGATCGGGTTCCCCTGCGCGTCCACCTCGCCGGTCTCGATCCCCTCCACGTATTGCAGGAGGAACTTGCCCTCCGCGTCGTCGCGGCTGTAGCCGTAGGTCATCTGGGTTAGGTCGTTCGTCCCGAACGAGAAGAAGTCCGCGTACTGGGCGATCTCCTTCGCCGTCAACGCCGCGCGCGGCACCTCGATCATCGTGCCGAACATGTACTCGACCTCGATGCCCTCCTCCTCCATCACCTGCTGCGCCACCCGCTCCAGCTTCTCGCGCTCGAGCTTGAGCTCGTTGACATGGCCCACCAGGGGGATCATCACCTCGGGGAACACGTCGATGCCTCGCTTGGCGCACCGGCACGCTGCCTGGAAGTATGCCCGGGTCTGCATCTCCGTCAGGCCTTGGTACATCAGTCCTGCCCGGCAGCCCCGCAGCCCCATCATCGGGTTCGTCTCCCACAGCGCGTTCACCACCTCCAGCATCTCTTTCTTCTCCGTCAGCTCATCCGAGTCAGGCGCCTCGTAGCGGAGCCGCGCCACCTCCTCGATCAGGAACTCACGGGAAGGCAGGAACTCGTGCATTGGTGGATCGATGAGCCGCATAATGACTGGGAGCCCGTCCATGGCCTCGAACACCTTCTCGAAGTCCTGCTCCTGGATGGGGAGCATCTCCTCCAGCGCCGCCTCGCGCTCCTCGTTGGACTCCGCCATGATCATCTGCACCACCGCGTCGCGGGCTCGCTCGTCGAAAAACATATGCTCTGTGCGCGCCAGACCGATCCCCTCCGCGCCGAAACTGCGTGCCCGCCGGGCGTCCTTTCCGTAGTCCGCGTTCGCGCGCACGCCCAGCTCGCGGATGTCGT
>CAZGSX010000228.1:0-2647 GCA_964528475.1 uncultured Anaerolineales bacterium | reverse complement strand
CAGAGGCGCCCCGCCTCCGCAAGCACTCGCGTGCATTCCTCCAGCACCAGAGGGACACGCGGGGAATCGAACAGCTCCAGCGTGAAACTCATGAAGACACCGTCTAGCTGCCCACTCTGCAGCGGCAGGCGAGCCCCATCGCCACAGACCAAGTTCACCCGATCGCCAATTCTTGACTTATCGAGACGTGTCCTCGCGACAGATATCATCCCTTCGGAGATGTCAAGCCCGTAGACCCGCCCAGCACCGCCAACCCTGTGCACGAGGGACTCAAGCGCGTATCCGGTTCCCGAGCCTATGTCCAGAATGCGTTCCCCGGGTTGAGGATCAAGTAGCTGCAGGCCAGCGTCAATGTGGCTCTGCTCGCTACCGCCAGCCAGCCAATCATACCAGGCGCTCATTTGGTCATAGGCGGCCCGGGCTTCCCTCGGTGAGCGCCGCACTCGGCTCATGGCGCTCTGAGCACCTGTGTCCTCATCTTGTCTCTTCATGGCGATCTCTCTGAAAAGCACGCTGCAGTCAGAGCAGATTCAACCTGTCGATCCTCGGATGGCCAGCGACGGACCCAGCCGCGGCTGGAGAACTGCCTCCCTACTAGCTCCCTCTGGCACGATCGATGCATACCGTGCGGAGGGCGCTTCCCAGCTCTTACTCCGATAGAAGATGCGAAGGAGTTCCAGGATGAACGAGCAGAGCCACATCATCTGTGCACGTTCACCAGCGTGCCCACATCCGCGAACTCAAAGAGCCATTCTGCTTCCGAAGTAGGGAGATTGACGCAGCCGTGGCTCATTGGCTGACCGAAATTGTCATGCCAATACGTGCCGTGGAGACCGTATCCCCGATAGAAGTACATGGCATAAGGGACATCCTCCAGGTAGTAATCGGGGCCCGACATGTCGTCGTAGAGCAACTTGATCCAGATGCGGAACTGTCCGGTCGGCGTGGGCGTGTCGGGCAGCCCCGTCGAAACCAGCGTCGTCCGCACGACCTCCCCGTCCTCATACGCCCTCAGTCGTTGCTCCGACAGGTCCACGTCAATCCATCGCTCCTCATCGACGGCGGCGGGCGGCGCAGGTGTCGGTATGACAGCGGGGCTCGGGGGCACGGGCGTTGGTACCGCGTCGACCTCGGCGACACCATCCGTTCCAGTGGCCTGGACGACTCCATCGTAGACCCAGGCTGATCTCTCTTTATAGGCAATCTGCCACCACTCGCCGTGCCGGCCAGTGATGGGCACCCACTCACCCGCCTCGAGAAAACCCTCGAGGCCGTAATCCAGCCCAGGACCGCTGCGCACGTTCGCACCCTTGGACTCTGCTTGAGCCGCCATCACAGTTGCGGTCGGTGTTGGTGTGGTGTCTGGCGTTGGCGTCAGCGTGGGCGTTGGCCTCCCTGCCGCGGATGCAGGAGACGCCAAGGCAGCATCCGTCGGTGGCGCTTGCCACGTCGGGGTGACTTCCCCGTATATGATAAGAGGCTCGAACGTCTCGAGAGAAGCGACCACCGCATCCACCTCCTCGATCACCTCGTCAGAGATATTCGCCCCTTCGTGATCGACGGTGAAGTCCTCTAGATAGAACAGAAATCTGAGATCGTCGACCGCGATCTCGCGGGTACCCTCGTAAAGCACGGCCTTCGTCCTCCCGTCGCAGGATAGGAGGGCCTTACTGACCGATTCGCCGGCACAGGCGACGGTACCAGCCTCAATCACTTCTCCCTCGGGAAGAAGGTCCCGGCAGCAGACGTTCGGATCCTCCGTCACGTGTCGGAATCCGACGACGAGGCTCATCGATCCCCGACTGAGACGGATGAAGTTCCGCCCATCCATCAGATCCCACCGTGGCGGAAACTGGAAGGAGAAGCCGTAGCCCAGGTTGGTGTAGGTTCGCCACTCAGGTAGCCCTGTCGAGTCACCATCTAATGCAATGGTTGTGGGGGGAGCTTCGATGAACGAGCGTCCGGGCACACTCGACCCCATCGGCGCTATCTCCTGAGGCGTGCAACCGGTCCACGTGAGGCTCAAGACGATGAGACCCAAGACCAGCTTCCAAGGGCGCGGACAGATCACTCCCCGGCGCAACCTAGCTGACATGCCTCCAGTCACTTACCAGCTCCTATTCAGCGTTCCCCGGCACGCAGACCGGTGGGCGGGCAGCAGGGCACCGAGGCACTCACCCGCCCCCTGGACAGTGCCGCCCTTAGACGAAGTGAATATCCTGCGTGCTGCGCACCACGTCTCCCGGGTACAGCCACGAAACGAGCCGCAGGGTCATGGCCTGCCCGAAGTTCGTAATGGCGCCCACGCCGTCGGCAGGCAGCACCAGACGGAAGAATCGCAGCCCGGCAGAGGCCGCCGTGTGGAGCACGCAGATGTTCGACACCGTCCCCACGATCACCACGTTCTCCACGTCCCACACCCGGCTCAGGTAGTGCTCCAACGATGTGCCATAGAAGCCATCATATCGTGACTTTGGACAGACCACTTCGTCTGGTCTGGGCTCCACTTCCTCCACGATCTGCCAGCCCCACGTCTCGAGCTTCACGTGCTCCGGCCAGTTGTTCCACTCTGGGTCACCCTCGCGGTGCGTGTCCTGGGTATAGGCCACGTGGACGCCACGCTGACGCGCCCGCCTGAGGAGGTCCT
>CAZGSX010000227.1:0-2651 GCA_964528475.1 uncultured Anaerolineales bacterium | reverse complement strand
AGCCTCAAGCGCGTCTCTCCCACCCGGATCACATCCCCGGGGGCGACCAGGGTCGATTTCTCCACGAGCTCGCCATTGACGAGCGTGCCGTTCCGGCTGCCGCGGTCCTCCACCCACCAGTGTCCGTCGCGCCAAGTGAGCAGTGCGTGGTGCGAGGAGGCGAAGGTGTCGTCGATGGCGACGGTATTGGCGGACGAGCGTCCGATGGATGTGACCGGCTGGAGGGGAAAACTTCGCGTAGTGAAGCCTGGCTGCACTCCCTCGCCCTCAAGCGCCTCATCCACGTCGCCCGTGACGACCACTAGACGCCCAGGAGGCTGGGCCACCGTTCGCTGCGAGACGCTCACGCGGAGGTCGCGCCAGAGTATGTAGACGACGACACCGAGGAAAGCGTACAATAGCGCGGCCAGGAGGATGCGGAGGGCCAGCAGCAGAATATCCATAGGTCCTCTGGGCGGCCTAGTCGGGCGACTTGCCGCTGGTTTTGCGCTTGGTCTGTGTCCCGTCGCCGCTCTGGAGCGCGGGCGTATCCTCGTCGGGAGGGAGGGGGATGGGCGTGGGCGGATCCTCGCCGTAGATCAGCTCGACGCCGGCGAGCGAGATCACGTCGCCCGAATGGAGCACACACTCCTCCACCGGATAGCCGTTAATCTCCGTGCCGCCGGAGCTGTCGAGATCGTAGAGCACCATGTGGCCGTATCGCTGGCGAATCTGCGCGTGGTGGCGGGAGACCCTCGAATCCTCGATGATGATGTCGTTATCGAGGGCGCGCCCCAGGGACGTTGAAGGCTGCGTCAAATTGACGTGGCGGTCGCCATCGATGATCAGGAACGGCCGTCCCTCGGGGCCCTGCGAGGCTGCCCATTCCATCTCATCCGTGTCTTCGAGGGCCATCTCGCGCGTGCGCTCCAGCTCCGATCCTGGCTCCGACCAGCGGGCGTCGACGCGAACGTCCCGCGGGGAGACATCCTGGTCCGGTTCGATGTGGACCACGGGGTCCGAATCGAGAACTAAACCCGAATCCGCCGCCAACTCCTGGATGTGCTCAGCCAGGGCGTCCTCCAGCGTGGTGGCGTCCTCAGCGTCTTCCCTCTCGGCGGTGAGCGCGTGCAAGTCCTTGGGGTTGAGGTAGACCCAGTACTCGGTGGGCGCTTGGGGGCCGGTCCCGGGCATACACATCTGATGTTCCTGGACAGCGTTCTCCAGGTGGAGTGCGACTTTGGTGGGCGAAATGCGGCCCGCGAAGAGGCGTGCGAAGGTGCCCTCCACGAGTCGTTCTGCCAAGTCTTCGAATTGTGCAATTTTGTTCATCGCGTGGATTATAATGTGGTGGGCGGGAGATGGCAAATGGCGGGGGCGGAGCAAGGGCAGGGGGGCTGGGGGGCAGGGGAGCTGGGGGGCGGGGGGGCGGGGGAGCTGGGGAGCAGGGGGGCTGGGGAGCGGAGGGGCAGGGGGCTGGGGAGCAGGGGAGCGGAGGGGAGAAGGGGGGACGCACCGTGACGCGGCATGTGCCTTGCACGTTCTGTGGGTGCGAGGCAGGTGGAGTTGATGTCGCTTGGCGACTCCATTCCGCTACGCGCCTGACTACCGACGCGGCCGTCTGAGCGCTCTCAGCGATCCTGAGCGGTCCAGATCTGGCCCGGTGATCATCCGTTGTTCGTTATCGACTGTCTATTGCCGTTCTCAATGGGTAGGCGTTTCAAGTTGTCCCGCGCTCGACGCGTCGCAGAAACCGCTCTACATCCGCCACCAACAAGGGTTGCAGCCGGCGTGCCTTCTCCAGATTGACGCGGAGTCGCTCGTAGTCTATGGGAGCCGAATAGGCATGGCGGAAGAAGTGGCGAAAGCTGCGCAGCGCGTTCAAGAGCTCGTAGCTCTCCTGAGAAAGCAGCCGAGGGCGGACGCCGGGGATGTCGTGGCTCATGCGCCGCAGAAGCCGTATGTGCCACCGCGCGCTATGCCCGATTTGGTTTTCGAAGTACTCAGCGACCAGGTTGAGCAGATCCTCGGCCGCATTATACAGGTTATGAATCTGGTAGGCAGCGCTTTCCAGACGCGCTTCCTGATCGGGCCGCAGGCCCGCGGACCGTTCTTCCAGCTTGGCGAATGTCTCGTTGATCAGGGCGAGTTGCGCCCGCGTGTCGGACTCGAGCAACACGAAGAGCTCTTGCTCCACAAGATCCCCCTCTCTCTGATACGCCGAGCGAAGTGACACTCACTCAGGTCGACCAGATCCACTGGGCGCTCTAGGGCTGCCGATAGCAAGCTCATAACCTCAAAGAACGCCTCGGGATTCACGCCTTGCACGGCGACATCCACGTCGGAATCCTCTCGGAAGCGACCGGGACGGATAAGCGAGCCGAAGACATACGCTTCGCAGATGCCGAGATCCGGGGCGTGTCGATCCAACAGATGCAGCAGATGGGTCAGCGTTGCGCGCCGGTCCCGTTCCAGGCGCCGCCTGCGCCTAGCCCGGGCTCGATCCAGAACTGATGTCTTTGGAGTCATACTACACCAAGCATCCGGCAGGCCCTGGGCCTGCTATGGCAAGGACGCCACACCCACCCCGCGCGAGTGTCAACCGTCCTGCCGTCGACCTTGCCCTTATTCTACGGGAGAAGCCAGAGTTCAGCAAGACAGGGCAGGGGGGC
>CAZGSX010000226.1:0-2664 GCA_964528475.1 uncultured Anaerolineales bacterium | reverse complement strand
ATCAAATGAAGGAACGAGCCTCCTTCGGTAACATTTTAGATGAATGAATACGCCGCATTGACATCCCGCTCCCTCTCTGATAAAATACCCCCGTCCGGTCGCCCGGCGGCCGGAGCGCGCGCGGAGGCGCCGAATGCCTCCCCGTGACATCCCTGGCGACGGACGAGACCGACCAACAACATGCGCCGCTATCACACGTCTGAGGCTGCTTGCCTCAATCATCCGCTAACGCTATCAAGGAGGTGAACATGGCAGAGGAACACATGGAAGCATCAATGGGTGAAGCACAGGTCGCCGAAGAGATCTCGAGCGACGACAAGCTGTGGGGCCTGCTCAGCTGGCTCCCCTGGGTGGGTTGGATCCTGGCCATCATCGCCCTGCTTATCGAGCCACAGAAGAACCGCCCCTTCATCCGCTACCACGCCATTCAGTCCCTGGCGGCGAACGTGGTTCTCACGGTGCTGAGCATTGTCCTCGGCGTCACTGTGATCCTGGCCTGCATCGCCCCGTTCTTGTGGGTGGTGCTTCTCTACCCCGCCATCAAGGCCTACCAGGGCGAGTGGGTGGAGATTCCCTGGCTCACTGACTTCTGCAAGAACCAGGGTTGGATCTAGACGCGGAGTCGCTGACCAGGCCGGCAGGGGAGGGCCCTTTTCTGTTTTTGCGAGGGGCTCTTCCTTTCGGTGCGCTCCCCGGTCCTGTCAGTCCCCTGAATCCCGGCCGAGGCCTTCTTCCTTTCGGCCTTGCCGGGACGGGCGATGGTGTGTCTGAGACGCAAGTGAAGCAGATGTCCGGCCGGTGCGAGAGGACGGCGCCCGCGCGGTCTCCGACGCGTTGCTACAGCTCTTCTGGAGCAAGTCGCCCATGAATCCATCTCCCATGCGCTGGGAGGTGGCTGCCCCCGCCCCCTCCAGCTACCTCTCCCAGCTCTCGCACGTGCACCCGCTGATGGCGCAGGTCCTCTACAACCGCGGTGTTCCCGATGCGGCAGCGGCTGATGCTTTCCTCGATGGCGTGGACGAAGCGCCCAATCCCTTTGCCCTCCCAGGGGTGCACCGCGCCGTCTCCCGGATCCGTCAGGCCCTGCGAAGGGGCGAGCTCATCGCCGTGTACGGCGACTTCGACGCGGACGGCGTCACTGCCACCGCCCTCATGGTGCAGACTCTGGAGGCGCTGGGCGGCCACGTCAAACCCTACATTCCCGATCGCGCGTCTGAGGGCTACGGCCTGAACAAGCAGGCGTTGGGCGCGCTCGCCAGGGACGGGGTCTCGCTTGTCATCACCGTTGACTGTGGCATCCGCGGCCACGACGAGATCGCCGTGGCGGACCAGCTGGGGCTGGATGTGGTCGTGACCGACCATCACGCCCTGGGGGCGGAACTACCCGCTGCCGCCGCCGTGATCGATCCCCACCTCGCCCCGCGGTCTGCGGACGCACTGCCCGGTGGCGCGCTCCCTGGTGGCGCATTCGACGGCCTCGCCGGGGTCGGTGTCGCCTATCGCCTGGCGCAGGCCCTCCTCCGCGTCGAGCGCCAGGCGCCGGTGGCGGACCTCGCCGTCTCCCTGGCTGAGGAGGACCTCCTCGACCTGGTGGCCTTGGGCACTGTGGCCGACGTGGTCCCCCTGCGTGGCCAGAACCGCAGCCTTGTCCGCCGCGGGCTGGAGCACCTCAACGCTATGGAACGACCGGGGATTCGCGCCCTGTCCCAACAGGCGGGTCTCAAACCTGGCACCGTCGACGCCACCGCCATTGGCTATGTCCTCGGCCCGAGGATCAACGCCGCCGGCCGGCTGGCGGACGCGCAGAAAGCCTACCGGCTCCTGGTCACCGCGGATCCTGCGGAGGCCCAGGCTCTGGCCAGCGCCCTCGATGGCCTCAATCGCGAGCGTCAGCGGATGACGCACGAGGCACATCAGATCGCCCGTGGTCAGGTGCTGCGAGCCGGGGGGGACGGGCTGCTCCTCTTCGCTGCCGACCGCGCCTTCAGGCCCGGTATCGTCGGGCTCGTGGCCAGCCGCCTTCTGGACGAGTTTTATCGTCCCGCCGTGGTGGTAGAGATGGGCGAGCGGGTGAGCCGCGGTTCGTGCCGCTCCATCGCCGGCTTTCACATCACCCGCGCCCTGGAGGCCTGCGACGATCTGCTGTTGCGCTTCGGCGGACACGCCGCTGCTGCCGGGTTTCAGGTGCGCAACGACCACCTCAAGCCTCTGGCGCATCGTCTCCAGACCATTGCCGCCGACTGGCTTCGCGAGGAGGACCTGACGCCGGTGCTCGCTGTCGATGCCGAGGTGCCTCTACCTCAGATGTCCTGGGAGCTGCTGGACGCGTTGTCGCAGCTGGAGCCCTGCGGCTGTGGGAACCCCCAGCCTGTCTTCATGAGCCGCGGCGTGGACGTGCGGAGCCACCGGGCTGTGGGGCGCGAGGGCAAGCACCTCAAGCTGGCCCTCTCCGACGGCGTCGCCACCTGGGACGCCATCGGTTTCCGGCTGGGAGCCTGGGCCGACCGCCTTCCTCCGAGGGTCGACCTCGCCTACCGCCTTGAGCTCAATGAGTGGCGCGGCCGACGGAGCCTCCAGTTGAACGTGCAGGACATCCGTCCCGCGAAGTTGACTTGACGTCATCCGGAGCGTATAGAGGTGCGATGGCACCCAGAGGTTTGCACG
>CAZGSX010000225.1:0-2750 GCA_964528475.1 uncultured Anaerolineales bacterium | reverse complement strand
ACGGGCACATGGGAGATCAGTGTGGAGTCTGGTGACACGATCAGCGTAGCGGTCACTGAGAGGACCATGATCCTCCCGCCGGGCGTGCAGCCGGAGGTGGGCGATTCAGTGCACATCCTGGCACGAAACGAGGGCACCGAAGAGGAGGAGCCCTTCACAGCTGTGAAGATCACGGTGGAGAAGGCCCAGAGCAGGTGGGGCCGTCCCCAGCACTTTCGCGGCGAGATCGAGGTTCTGCCGACGGGCCAGACGACAGGCACTTGGCAGGTGAGCGGTATCTCCGTGACGGTCGACGCCAAGACGATGATCCATCCGCCCCATCGGACCCCCACCGAGGGGATGGTGGCCAACGTTGTCGCTTTCGAGCAGGGCGATGATGGCCTGTGGGCGATGAACATCACCCTCCAGACGCTGGGAGAAGCGGAGTCAGAGGTAGAATTCGAGGGACCCATCGAGGGCCTGCCCGATTCGGATGACTTCCTGGGGACTTGGGTGGTCGATGGCATGTCAGTAACTGTCACGAATGATACTGAGCTGAAGGGCGCCACGCCAGCGATCAGTCTCACCGCCGAGGTAAAGGGCAACGAAGTAGATGGATCGATCGTCGCCACCGAGATCAAGGTCAAGGGCCCCGAGCAGAAGATGATGGAGTTGGAGGGCAAACTCGTGTACACAGAGACCCTCCCCGGCGAGTGGGTCATCGATACCGATCCTGCGACCGACACGGGCGAGATCTCCGTGACTGTCACGGTAAGCACCTCAATCAACACCAACAGGGGGGCTCTTGAGATTGGATCGTGGCTGGAGGTGAAGGCCCTGCAGCAACCCGACGGGACACTGCTGGCCATACGGATCAAGGTCGAAGATGACCCCGTCATCGAAACGGAGATCGACTTCGAGGGTGCCATCGCCGAGCTGCCATCCCCAGGGTCTGAAGGTTTCATCGGTCGCTGGGTCATCGACACGGGCACGGTATCCACTACGGTGGTGGTCACGCCCCGGACGGATATTGCTGGCGAACCGCAGGTAGAGGCCACGGTGAAGGTGAAGGGCACATTGCAGGGAGACGGCCTTGTCCACGCCGACTCGATCGAGATTCAGTAGCAGGGAGATGGATCTGCACTCCAGTAGATATCGCTTGCCCTGAAGCAGGGAGCTCGAGATCGGACATCGGTTCGGCGCCGAACCGATGTCCGATCTCTTTGTCTATGACGAGGTCTCGACGTTCGACAAGGCAGCGTCAAGGAAGGGAGATCACGATGATCTTGGCCCAAGCACATCCCCTACGCACAAGGCTTGTTGCGCTGGGGGCGGCTATGGCCGTCTTCGCGACGACAACAATCGCCGCCACCCCGATGTTGCAGGGGGACACGCTTTCGCAATCGACCAAAGAAGCGGCCGCGAACAGCTCAATCTGGCCTGATCCAGACAACGTATCCAAGTCGTTGGATGTCGACTCAGAGGCGCCTGCGCTGGCGGTTGCTGGCAGCGGCATAGCACATATCGTGTGGGAGGAAGGGGACGGACTCCATCACAGCCATGGGGCGCCGGGTCACTGGTCGGAGCCGTCAGCGATACCGGGCGCTGGGACCAGCGAGCAGCCAGCGCTGGCAGCGGGTCCCAATAACAGGATGCACCTGGTGTACGTCAATGACCTGGATCTGTTCTATGCGGCCTGGGATGGTTCTGCGTGGTCCGTACCCAAACCCGTCTCCAAGACCCCGGAGCAAGTCTCCGACTCGCCTGACATCGCGGTGGCCTGGAACGGCAGCATCCATGTCGTGGCGGTGGAACAGACGACGTCCGGAAAACGGCTCTACTACGCCACGTCGGTCGACGGTTCCGCGTGGCCGGTCTATCTTCCCGTCCCCAGCGCTTATGGAGAGGGTCCTTCCATCGCTGTTGGTGACGATGGGGAGATTCACATAAGCTACAGGGGTGACGGCGACGATGACATCTACATCATCGAGAACGCAGATAGCGAGTGGAGCCTGCCACGGAACGTGTCTGAGTCCCCAGGACAGTTCTCCACGGGCCCAGATCTGTCCTTGGCCGCAGGAGGCGTGGCAGAGCTGGTGTGGCAGGAGATGATCGGCACGGCCGATCAAGTCCGCTACGGGAGGATTGAGGACTCGATCTCTCCACTCACGCTTTCCGACAGCGGCACGGGGGCCTACCAGCCTTCGCTGACAGTCGACCCGTTCAGACACCGACATGTGGGCTGGGTTGACGGAACGTTCCCCTTCAGCATTCGCCATACTTGGACGGCCAATGCCGAACATTGGCCCACCGCCACGGCACTCTACGGGAGCACCCTCCCACTTCAGGATGTGGCGCTGGGCATAGGCCGGGATGGCGTCGCTCACGCTGCGTGGACAGAAATCCACGGTGGGAAGGGCGAGATCTACTACGCCAGCAAGACGTTTCACGAAATCTCCCAGGTGTTCCTTCCTCTGGCCGTACGGAAGTAACTCGCTAGGAGTGTCCCCCTCCACAGCGACGCCGAGTCCAAATTGCCAGTGGCATCCTGGAGGCAGGTGTTTGGCACTGTCGGCTGCAGTCGCTGAGTGAAACCAGAGCATGCGATGTACACGGCGGCTCCTGCGATCCTCTGAGTCTGAGGCGCCGGTCGCCGGAGGACCTCCGTTGCCAACTCCACCTCGGTGAACGACACGTGGGCGGTGACGCGCTGAGACAGACGCCAAGCGGGTTGCACCGACGCTGCCTCTGCAGCCTCCATCCGGACATGC
>CAZGSX010000224.1:0-2784 GCA_964528475.1 uncultured Anaerolineales bacterium | reverse complement strand
GAGATGAGCAAGGCCACGCGATGGTGGTACGCAATGGTAAGTCGCACCACGAACGAACCGTTAACCTGGGGGCCGGTCCCGTGAAACTTAGGGCGCCCCGTGTGGATGATCGGCGTCCTGATCATCGCTTCACCAGCAAGATTCTGCCCCCGTATATGCGCCGTTCACCTCGTCTGGAAGAGGCGCTACCAGTGCTATACCTCCGAGGGCCATCGACCGGTGATTTCTCGGAGGCCCTGGAAGCACTCCTGGGGCCAGAGGCAGCCGGGTTCTCGGCCCCCACGATCACGCGCCTGCTCACGGTGTGGCAGGAGGAGTATCAGGTATGGCGCAAACGCTCGCTGGAAGGCAAGAGGTACGTCTATCTCTGGGCCGATGCCGTCTACTTCAACGTCCGCTTGGAAGAAGACCGCCTGGCGTGTCTGGTGATCATCGGCGTCCTTCCGGACGGTCGAAAGGAAGTGGTTGCTTTGGAAGACGGATATCGGGAGTCTATTGAGTCCTGGGCTAGCATACTGCGAGATCTCGAGCGGCGTGGGCTGACTGCCCCTGTTCTGGCGGTGGGGGATGGCAACCTGGGGTTCTGGGGTGCCTTGCGAGAAGTGTATCCGGAGACCAAGGAGCAGCGCTGCTGGAAACACAAGCCGGCCAACGTACTGGACAAACTGCCTAAGCGGCTGCAGGCTCGAGCGAAAGAGATGCTGCACGAGATCATGTATGCTCCAGATCGTGAAAGCGCTCTGGAGGAGATCGCCATCTTCTCGGACGAGTACGCGGCACGCTACCCCAAGGCGGTAGAGACGCTAACCAAGGATCAGGATCAGCTGTTAACGTTCTTGGACTTCCCTGCTGAGCACTGGGTCCACCTACGGACCACCAACCCCATTGAATCGACGTTCTCGACGGTGAAAGCTCGGACGAAAAAGACCAAAGGCGCCGGGTCGCGCAAGGCCGGCCTAGCGATGGCCTTCAAGCTGCTCCTGGCAGCTGAGAAGCGCTGGCGAAGAGTCAACGCTCCTCATCTCGTAGCTCTGGTCAGTGCCGGTGTTGAATTCCCGGATGGCGAGGCTGAGCTGTTCCAGTCAGAGCCTGGACCAGCTGATCCATTCACGCACACCCCATCGGTGTTCGCCGCAAGTGAGGTCTCGATCCACAGCATTTGAAAATATCTCCTACTTGAGAAACAACTACCCGAGGAGGATGAAGCGTGACGCGAGTGACGGTCCCTGTCGGCCCCCAACACCCCTTACTCAAGGAACCGCTATCGCTCCGCCTCAATGCGGAGGGAGAGCACATTGTGGATGCCGCGATGCGGATGGGCTACGTGCATCGGGGCATCGAGCGCCTGGTCCAGGAGCGCAGCTACGTGCAGAATCTCTACCTGCTGGAGCGGGTCTGCGGCATCTGCTCGCACGTCCACACCACCACTTACTGTCAAGGTGTGGAGGCCCTCCTAGAGCTGGATGTCCCGCCCAGAGGACTCGCCCTGCGTACACTGATGTGTGAGCTCGAGCGGATCCACAGTCATCTGCTCTGGCTCGGAGTGCTGGCGGAGAACATCGGGTATGCCACCATCTTCATGTATTCATGGCGGGATCGAGAGATCGCCCTCGACATTATGGAGAATTTCTCCGGTGGACGCATCGCTCACGCCGCGAACGTTATCGGGGGCGTGCGCATCGACCCGGGACCAGAGCAAATCGATGCAGCCCAGCACCGTCTGGATGAGCTGCAGGAGCAGGTGGAGGACCTGGTGAACGTGGTGAAGCATGAGGGGACGCTGAAGGTTCGAACGCAGAGAGTGGGAGGAGCATCCCTGGAACAGGTTCGACGCCACTGCGCGGTGGGTCCCGTGGCCCGGGCTGCGGGGTTAGATCGAGACGTCCGGCGGGATACCCCCTATGCGGCGTACGATCGCCTTTTTTTCAACGTCATTACGGCGCGCGGCGGCGACGTATGGGCTGCGACCTGGGTGCGCGTCTTGGAGGTGCTCGAGAGCCTCTCTATGTGCCACCAGATTCTGGACGACTTGCCATCGGGGGAGGTCTCGACCCGCGCGCCCCGGCGAGTGCCGGAGGGTGAGGTCGTGACCCGAGCCGAGGCCCCTCGGGGAGAGGTCGTCTACTACATCCGCAGCGATGGGTCGGACAAACCCGCGCGGATCAAGATCCGCACCCCTACGCTGCCGGCGCTCAGCCTGGTGCGGGAGCAACTCCGCGACATCAACATCGCCGACGTCCCCGCCGTGATCTCGGGTATCGATCTATGCATCGCCTGCGCCGACCGCTGATGACGAGAGAAGGGGGGTTGGCTTGGATAGAGCTGTTATCCGTGCTGATCATCCTGTTCGTCTTCCCGCTGTTCAATGTGCTTCTCGCCGGTGGGAACCTGAGTTTCATGCAGGGATCAGCGTCGCTGGGACTGGTCTACGCGGCGGCATTCGCGACCAAGGCCCTCGCTATGCCCCTAACCGTCTCTGTGACCAGTGCCCTCTACGCGCGGCTGTGCCACGATCAACTGGCCAGTTGGGGATGGCGCATTCTGGCGCCCCTGGAACTGGTGCAGCTGGCGGCCACCGGCTTGATAGGAGTAGGCTGATGCCGTCGCTCAGATCGCTGTTCTATCTCCTCCCCCGTCTGTGGGAAACGCTCTGCGAAAGGGTTAGCACCGTGGCCTACCCTTTCGGACCGGCGGAGGTACCGTCCGCCTTCAGAGGCAGGGTGAGCATCGAGGCCGATCTCTGCCGCGGCTGCGGCGCCTGCGTGCGAGACTGCCCGTCCTTTG
>CAZGSX010000223.1:0-2795 GCA_964528475.1 uncultured Anaerolineales bacterium | reverse complement strand
CGGAGTCCTGTCACTCGAGAGTGACGCTGACTGGCACCGGATTGGCGATGATGTCGAGCACGGGGGATGTCTCCTGAACGTGTTTGCACAGCTCCTCGATCTTCTCTCGTGGTGCGTCTGTCTTGATCCGGTAGTTGACCCGGATGTCCTCAAAACCGGGACGCGCGTCGTCAGAGATACCCAAGAAGCCACGTAGGTCGAGATCCCCTTCGAGGTCAAACTCGAGGCTCTCAATCTCTATGCCCCTCGCCGCCGCGTGATACGCCACGCCGACTGCCAGACATCCAGCCAAACCGTGCAGCACGGTCTGGACCGCGTTCGGCGCCGTGTTGTCCCCCAGTAGGACCGATGGCTCATCGCCCTTCAGTACAAAGGCCCCGTCGCCTGGCGCCCTTTCCTCTCCCGCTCCGTAAAACTCATGGATCTCGGTCCGCGAGCGAGCGCCATCAATCCACTCCGAGTGCGCCCGGAACTCAAAATGCGCTAGCTCCGGGTTTTCCTTGATGGCATCTATGGTCTCCGTCAACTGACCCATATCGACGCCATTCACCGTCTTCATTCCCACTCTGGTCGCCATCGTGCTCTCCTTTCGGCGACGCCGGCGCAACATGAACCAAGCCGGCACGCCACTACAATACGACCTAACAACTGTGGGTATTGTAGGGATCGCGCGTTTCGAGAGCGTTTGACAGGCGTTTGACGAAATGGACGATCCCATCTGACCGTGGAGGAGGAAGGCATTCGAGGAATCCGACAGACAAGAAGGGGATCAGCGGAGCCGATACGCGGAACACCAGCTGGGTTTGAGGCAGTCTTCATCTAACGTCAGGCTTCCGACGGTACCACCTCTTCCTCCAGGGCGGACGCCCGGCGACGATATCGCGCGGCCTCTTCCTCGGCCCCTGTTTGGCTAGCCGTCGCGGCAGCCCGCCGGTAGTAGTCAATTGCCTCACCCAATTCATCAGCACGCTCGTAGTGTGCCGCGATTCGGCCTGCCATCCCCCTCCCATCATCCTGGTAGACCTGTTCCAGCGCTCTGGCCACCCGGCGGTGGAGCAACCGTCGCCGTGCCTCGCTCAGATCAGCGTAGAGAATCTCTCGCAGCTTATCGTGGCTGAAATCGTAGGCGTCTTCCCCCTGCTCACGGATAATGCGCCGCTGCCAGAGTTCATCCAAACCCTGAACCAATCTGTCGTCGGTGGCGTCGCTCGCCGCTCGCAGCACATCGAAGATGAACGCGCGGCCGATAGTCGCGGCGAGCTCAGCCAGAGAACGGGCCAGAGGCGATAGCTGCGCGATGCGGGCCACAATGGCCTCTCTTATCTGCTTCGGAAGCGGACGTGGCACGCAGACCCTGCCCCCCGAGGGTAGCTCTCGAACCTCGTCTGGAAGGCCCATCTGCGCCGCCTCGACGATGAAAAGCGGATTGCCCTCCGTCTCTCGGTAGAGACAATCCAGCACAGCCGAGTTGACCTCGCGATCGGCCACGTTCTGTGCCAGGGTTGCCGTCTCGCTCCGGCTGAGCGGTCCCAGCTCTATCTCCCTCAGTTGCCCATCCTGTCGCAGGGCGTGGATCAGTGATGACAGGGGATGCTCTTCTCCCACCAGATCAGGCCGATAGGTGCCAATGACGAGCAGCGGCGCCTCTGCCTCGAAGCGGAGCAGGTAGTGGAACCACTCCAGCGTCCCGCGGTCGCACCACTGGAGCCCGTCGACAGAGAGGAGAAGGGGCCTGTCCCCTTCAAGTATCCCACGAGCCAGTGCCTCAAAGAAGCGGCGTCGCTCCCACGGTTCCCCGATGGGGCCCGGTCGGGCCAGCTCGGGATCATCCGCTACGAGCTCGGGCAGGAGGCGGGAGATCTCACTTCGCCAGATCGGTGCCAGCGTGGGAAGCGGACGAGAGCGCAGCCAGGCAGCTATTGGCGCGTAGGCTAGCTCGCCCTCGCCGGGATAGCAGCGAGCGGTGGCCGTAGCGATCCCCTGACGGCTTACCCATTGAGCCAACTCCTCCGCTAGCCTCGTCTTGCCGATACCCGCCTCACCCGAGACGAGCACGAGCTGAGGCCGCCCGTGAGCTGCGCTCCGCCACGCCTGCCGCAACCGGGCCCACTCATCCTCGCGCCCCACCAGTGGCGAGGCAGTGCCAGTGCGTGCGGAACGCGCTCCAGGCGGTACTCCTGACCTTTCGACCGACAGCAGTCGTTCATACAATTCGCGCGTCGCGGGGCTTGGCTCCACGCCCAGCTCCTGCTCCAGGGAAGCCGAGCATCTGTGATAGGTACGCAAAGCTCCAGCGCGATCGCCGATAAGCGCCTGCAGCCGCATCAGCCGACGGCAGGCAGCCTCGCGAATCCGATCATGGCGCACCAGCCGCCGCGCATAGCCAATGGCTGCTCGATACCGCCGCTGGTCCTCCAGCACTTGTATGAGTTGCTCCAGCGCACGTTCGAAGCCCTGGCGTAGGCGCTGACGCTCGGCGACAATCCAGTCCTCATACAGGCCCGGCAGGAGGTCGCCCCGGTAGACGTCGACCGCCCGCTCCAGGGCCCCCTGCGCCTCGTCTGTGTCGGATGCCTCCTTAGCCCCGCTCAACAGACTCTCGAACTCCGCCACGTCAAGCTCGAACGGAGCCGTAGCACGCCACTCGATCGTGGCGTGGTCGGCACGGAGAAAGCGATCGGGATCGGGCAAGCTATGTCGCAATCGGTAGAGTAGATTCCGCAGGTTGGTCAAGGCCTGCCCCTCGGGCGAATCGGGCCAGAACTCGAACGCCACGCGATGGCGCGACAGAGGTG
>CAZGSX010000222.1:0-2812 GCA_964528475.1 uncultured Anaerolineales bacterium | reverse complement strand
AGCGCCAGGAGGACGAGGGCGGTGCCGTACTGGTTCTTCTCCGGCATGCCGGGGACCTGGGTGCTGATGACGTAGAGATGATAGGGAAGCGCCATGGTCTGATCCATAGGAGACTGGGGGAGACGGGGCAGGAAGAAGGCGGCCACGGTGAAGAGAATCGGCGCTGTCTCCCCAGCAGCCCGCAGCAAGCCGAGGATGACCCCGGTGATGATGCCAGGCATGGCCTGGGGCAAGACGATGTGGCTAATGCCCTGCCAACGGGTGCCGCCCAGGCTGGCACTGACCGTCCGAAACTCGGTGGGGACCGCGCGCAGCGCCTCCTCGGCAGTGCTGATGATGATCGGGAGCGTCATGATCGCCAGGGTCAGCGACCCGGCCACGATGGAGGTGCCAAACTGCAGGAACAGGACGAACAGACCGAGCCCAAAGAGGCCGTACACCACCGAAGGGACGCCCGCCAGGTTGATGATCGCCAGTCGGATCGCCCGGGTGAGGACGGTGTCCTGAGCGTACTCGGCCAGGTAGATGGCGCCTCCCACGCCGATGGGGATGGCCACCAGCGCGGTGCCCAGCGTCAACCAGAGGGTACCGACGATGGCGGGGAAAATGCCACCGGCCCTCATGCCGTCACGGGGCATCGCCGAGAGAAACTCCCAGTTGATGGCAGGCATGCCCCTGACAGCGATGGCGCCGATGACCACAAGGATGGGAACGACCACGACGAGGGCGACGACGCCGAGAAGCAGAAACCCCGCGCGCTGCACCAGGCGTCGGTCCATCATCGCAACCCTCCTTTGCGCCGCTTCTGGAATATGGATACGGCCGCGGTGAGGTTGATGAGGAAGGTCATGACAAACAGAATCACCCCGATGCCGAAGAGCACGTGGTAGTGAACGCTACCCTGCGCCACCTCCCCCATCTCGGCCGCCACGGTGGCCGTCATGGTGCGCGCGGGCCGGAACAGGGAGTCCCAGGTGGTGGGCATGCGGGCCGCGTTCCCCGTGACGAGCATCACGGCCATGGTCTCGCCAATGGCACGCCCAAATCCCAGCATGACCGCTGTGACAATGCCCGATCGGGCGGCTGGCACCACCACGCGCCAGATTGTCTGCCATTCCGTAGCCCCCATGGCCCGGGCTCCATCGCGATACCCCTTGGGCACGGCGTCCAGGGCATCCTCGGCCACGCTGATGATCGTCGGCAGGGACATGTAGGCGAGGACCAGCGCCCCCGTCAGGGCGGTGAGCCCAGTGGGCGTGCCCAGACGCTCTCTGACAAGGGGCGCCACGATGGTCATGCCGAAGAATCCCAGCACGACGGAGGGGATGCCGGCGAGCACCTCGATCAGCGGCTTGAGGATCTCGCGCGCCCAGCCGGGCGCCACCTCGCGCACGAAGACGGCGGTCGCCACACCCAGGGGCAAAGCCAAGGCGATGGCCGTGATGGTGACCAGGAGCGAACCGAGGATGAGCGGCAGTGTGCCGAACAAGCCAAACGTGGGATGCCAACGGGTCCCGAAGAGGTTACCCAGGCCGGCCTCAAAGAAGGCGGGCAGGCCCTCCCGCATCAAGAAGACAAAGATCAAGGTGACGAAGCCAATGGCCGAGAAGCCAAGCACCCGAACAACCGCCTCGATGACGAACTCCGCCCGGCGGACCTGGCTCTCTGTGAGTATCTTGTCCTCGATCACATCAGTCTCCCCGCACTACGTCTGGCGATCCAACATCGAGCTCCAGTGGGCAACAGGGCTGGGGCGGCCCTTCACTGAAGGGGCACAAAACCGACATCAGCCACCACACCCTGCCCCTCATTCCGTATCCACTCCAGATAGACGGCGATCTGACCGGTGGGCTCTCCCGCGGTGTACATGTAGAGAGGACGGGAGACAGGATATGTGCCGTCGTTGACCGTCTCCACCGACGGGAGCACGAAGGGCCCGCTGGGATCCTGCGCTATGGCCACCACCTTCTGCTCGGGCGTCACGTAGCCAAGCCCATCATAGCCGATGGCGTTGGGGTTCTGGCTGACCTCCGATGTGATCCCCTCCGAGGAGGGCATGAGAAGCGTCTCCGCGGAGTAGAGCAGGTCGCTGTCCTCACGGCCCATGCGGACGACATTCTCCAGAAAGTAGACGTAGGTTCCGGAGTTAGACTCCCGGGAGACAAGGACGATGGGCCGATCCTCGCCGCCCACCTCCTGCCAGTTGGTGATCTCCCCGGTGTACATGGCGGAGATCTGCTGAAAAGTGAGCTCGTCCACAGGATTGGAGGGGTGAACCACGACGGCGATGGCGTCCCTGGCGACGACAAACTCGACGGGGGAGACGCCATTGGCCTCGGCGGCCTCCACCTCCTCCGCCTTCATCGCTCGCGAAGCGTTGGCAATGTCGACGGTGCCATTGATGAGGGCCGCGATCCCGGTGCCGGAACCTCCGCCGGTGACAGAGAGGCGGACGTCCGGATGGAGCGCCATGTAGCGCTCCGCCCAGGCCAGCGCCAGGTTGACCAGGGTGTCGGACCCCTTGTTCTCGATGGTCTTACCGGCGCCGGCATCGGGAGGCGAGGTTGAGTCCTCGGGCGCATTCTGGCAACCGCCCGCCAGGGTGGCGAGGAGAAGCAGAAACAAGCCGGCTGCCAGAAGACGCCGGCTCAGCAAAGCCCTAGGCCCGTGTTGTCGGTGCGTATCAGATGGATCATTCATGACTTGCAGATAGGGGAACAGAGTCTTTCCCTGACCATACGATTTGTATCACAGGCCGGCGTCCATGTCAAGTTACGGGTGCAGGAGACGGAGGGATCCGAGGGGTGGATGG
>CAZGSX010000221.1:0-2813 GCA_964528475.1 uncultured Anaerolineales bacterium | reverse complement strand
GACGCCATCGAGAAGCAGCACGGCGTCACGCTCACCTTCATCGCCGAATCTGAGTGTCATCGGCCAGACTGTCTGGAAGCCAGTTGGCTGAACTGAATGGAAGGCCCGGGGACACGAGAGGGCCTTGCGGGCCTTGGTGGGAGAGCAAGCGTCAGCTGTTTGGGCCTTCCAGGTCGAGGATGACCCGCTTGAGATCGGTTTCATCGAGGATCTGCTTGCCCTCGGAGGCGCCGAGCAGGAGAGCACTGCGACAAAGATTGTTGATGCGGCGGGCGACGCCTTTGGTGTGATCGTAGACGCCGCTGATGAAGCTGTCGCTGAATATGGAACCCTGGGAGCCAGCCACGCGTAGGTGATGCCTGATGTATCCGGCAGTCTCCTCCAGATCAAAGGCAGGCAGCTGGTAGCGGACGGCGATGCGTTGGTAGAGTGCCTCGTAGGGGGCGAAGCGCAGCTTGTGAGCCAGATCTGGTTGACCGAGCAGGACCAGGGTGATGGAAGATGACGAGTCCATCTTCTGATTGAGGAGAAAACGAAGGCTGATTTCTCGGTTTGACAGATGTGGGCTATTGGCTGATAATGGATGCCTCGCAAGCTGGACCGTGACCCGGATCGCCCGTCAAGTCCGCAGCATCTGATCCAGGATTCGGAGCAAGCCAAGCCTTCCTGGGAAAAACGTGGCCTAAGGGCAATGTGGCCTTTTGCTAACCAACGTGAAGGAGGTGGCGTATGCCATTCTTGAATCGATTGTTCGGACGCTCTGGTGGGGTCAAGGGGTTGGTCAGGCAACTCAGAATCAGTCAGGACGAACCCATCCACAACCTTGACCCGGTCATTACTGACCTGGCGAAGATCGGAAAGCCTGCAGTACAGCCGCTCTGTGCTCTTCTTAGGGATGGGCGCACAAGCTATCCAGTGCGTTGCTTGGCAGCTATTGCCTTGGTGCGTATCGGGACCCCTTCGGAACAACCTCTGCAAGTCCTTCTATCGGACAGGAATGAGGAAGTACGCATTGTCGCTTCGGCAGCATTGATGACCATCCAGAAGGGTGTGCGGTCCGCAAACGCGTTGGCACTACTTGCCGACCTAAAGGAAAGCGAAGCTGCCATCCTGGCCGCCAAGTGACGAAGCGCGCTGGATGATTGTTGTGGGGCGGAGAACCGTCACTGGGGAACCAACTTGACGCTGCGCCAATTGGCGCGCCCAATGGCTAGGGCGCGCGGTTCGATTGTTGTCTCTCATTTTGAAGGAGGCACGCATGATAGTTCGAGGTGGGTTTGGTGAACCCTATTGCTCGCAGGAGTGTCGTGACAAGGGTGGCAAGTACATTGCCGCAGTAATGCTCAAGAATCAGACTGGTGTTTGTGGCATTTGTCAGAAACCAGTCCAAGCATCAATGTACGGCACGTCCAACTGCTCTGTAGTGCCGTATGAAGGCGTGAATCTCTTCGTATGCAATTCTTGCACCGCCAGGGGCAAAGCATATCTGAGAGACTACCGCAAATGTTGCATGTGTCAGAAGCCACTCTGACACGATTCACTAGGTTCATTGCTGAGGAGGAGCGGCAAACCCCGATCACAGAGACGGTGATGCCTGCCAGGTACACCCGCGCGCCGACGTCAATTCCCGCGCAGGGAGTGGGCGAAAGGGGCTTAAGAGCCCGCGTGTTCTTCGTGTCTTAGTGTCTGTTCAGGCCCGTTCTAGCCCCGCCCTCTCGGGATCGCCACAGCCAAGCTAAGGACGGCCTGGATTTGCCGTCCCATTAGTCACCGTAGAGCGCTTCGTGGACGGCCAGGTACTCCTGGACGCGCTTGACGTAGAGGCGCGTCTCGCTGATGGTGATCTGCTCCAGAAAGAGATCCCGATCCTCTCCGGCGCACTCCAGCCAACGCTCGGCGTTGAATGGACCGCCGTTATAGGCCGCCAGGGCCGCGTCGGTCCTCCCGTCGAAGCGGTCGCGCTGCTTGGTCAGGCAATACGTGCCAAGGCGCAGGCTGACAAAGGGACGGTAGAGGTCCGACGTGGCGTAATCCGGCGGCCAACCGATCTCGCCAGCGATCTCGGCCCCCGTGGGCGGGATCACCTGCATCACCCCTTGGGCGCTGGCGCTGGAGGTGGCCAGGCTCTCGAAGAGGCTCTCCTGGCGGATTAGGCTGAAGATCAAGAGGGGATCGAGGCCAGTCCTGCGGGCGTTCTCCAGCGCCAGGTCCTCGCAGTAGGTGCGATAGACCAGCCGCAGCACAAAGCCTGCTGGATCAAGGGTCCTGGTGACCGGTGATAGGTTAACCACTCGCCAGGCGCACAGGATCGAGGAGCGGTAGAGCCCCATTGACTGCCTGCCCACTGGTACACTCTCCCACTGTTTTGGAGGCTCCTTAGGTGGGGATCCGTGTGCTTAGGGGGGCAGGCAGCCAGTTCGGGGCATATATTTCCCGGTGCTTCCGAAGCCACCCGCGCCTCGCTGCGAACCGGCCAGCGCGCCGACGCCACGCGTGCTGGTTGAGTTTCTGAACATGTCGGGGCCAAGTCGCGGCGCGCCTTATGCGCGACCGCTAGGTGCGCCCTGTCGTTCGTCTTCCTGCTGCCGGTAGCGAGGAATTTCCCGCTTCCCACCGAGACGCCACCGCCAAGCCCTCCAAGAACCGGTAATGTGGTCATCACGGACATCTTCTACAATGACGTGGGTACGGGCAGTCGGGTGCCTCCCCCGACACGCGGACTCGCTCCAGGAAGCCCGTCTCATCCCAGCCGGGCCTCTTGCGCTGCCTCTACTGCCCTAGCCTCCCAACGTGCCCCTTGACAAACTCGGTCA
>CAZGSX010000220.1:0-2878 GCA_964528475.1 uncultured Anaerolineales bacterium | reverse complement strand
TTCAGGAAGCGGTCGGACCTCTGGGCGAATCGCTTCGCCAAAGAAGGCCAGATCAGTAGGTGGTTCTCTAAGCGGAGCCACCACCGATGCACCTGTTCAAGCGGTCAGTGGACGTTGCGGGGAGTATAGCACAGAGAGGCGGAATCGACCAATCCGCCAACCCGGGCCACGTGTTGGAAGGAGCATGTCGAATTGGCTGTGATCTTAGTCTCGCAACCCGTCAGACAGCGGCGGACGCAGATATAGCAGGGTAGATGCATGAAGAAGAGAGAATACACCGCGGCGCGATGGAAATGCTCGATGAGAGAGTGCAGAAGGAGAGAAAACAAGACGTGCGATCAGCCGATATCGGGGCCACAAGTGGCCCGACAGACCTGCGAGGCGGTCCACGCTGAAGGGGTCCCAGTTAAGGGGGACGAGAGCCTGGCCTCTGGCATCATTGAAGTGTAGCGTCTTAGGTGCGACATCTACGATGATGAAGATGGCGACGGCCTTCAAGGCGTCAGTCTGGGTATACGGCCGGAAGAGACCCCTGCGGTCGATCGTCCTCGCGCACAGATCGTCGGGGTCGGCGAGCGTACCGCTACGTAGCCGGGAAGGGCCAGGCTGCGAGACGATCGCGGAGCGGACGATGAGAAGGCACAGGGTCAGGAGGCCGACGGTTCGCGTTGGGAGAGGACACGTGATGCCTCCTGGCAGCCTCGTTAGGTCCGGGCAGGGGGGAGTACACCCTCAGTAACGACGGCTTGTCAGGAGTTCTCCTGCGCTGTGGACTTCGGTGACTATTGAGGGCGGAGACTGTTCGACTAGCTGAACCCGCTCGGGATGACACAATGGGCGCCAAGCTCGTTCGGATTGACTCGAGGGTAGTGGGCCCGCTCGACTTGACACAGCGCGTGCTGGGTCTGTTCGCAATGACACAGCGGGCACTTGACTCGCTCAGGACGAGTTCCAGACGGCAGCAAACGGCATGCCAACTGTGCTTGGAGTCCTCTAGCAACAGAGGATCCGTCAGATGGGTTGCCAGAGGAAAGATGCCACCCGTTGGGGGGCTCCCCTGCCTGTATCCGGGGGTCGTCCGTGGACCGGGTCACTTGCCCCAGTCACGCTTGCTTCTTTCGCCGGGCCCGTCAGTCTCAGTATTCGCGTTGTTGCTTGACTTCCTCGATGCTGGATACATACACGCGGAATGAGCTGTGCTTGGCGGGCGTCAACTTAAAGGCCCGCAGGTCTCCGCGGTGGATCATCCTCACGACGGTTGTGGTGGCCACGCCCAGCATCTCGGCTGCCTTGGTGGTTGATACAGTTTCGGATTGTGTGTCTTTTTCAGGGGTCATCGGGTGTCCCTCCTTAAGGGCGGTGCTTTTATCCTGTGCCTGGCAATTGTACTCGACAGCCGGGTCTCCAGGCAAGTGGCCGGCGATGTGGTCATTCGACGCGGGCCGGAAAGCCGAAAATCAACTCATCGATTTGCCCCAACTAGACCGCCCAACGAGCTGCTATTCCTCGATCTCTCTGATCACCCTGGCCGGATTCCCCGCCACGACCGTATTCGCTGGAACACTCCGGGGGACGACCGCACCTGCACCCACCACGGCATTGGGGCCTATCCTCACCCCTGGCAAGAGGATCGCACTATCCCCTAGCCAGACGTTGTCCTCAATCACGATCGGCTTGGCTTCTTCCCATCCCTGGTTCCGGGCTTCCGCCTGAAGGAGATGCGCGGCAGTATAGATCTGGACACCGGGCCCCATCATGACGTGGTCGCCAATGTGCACCTCGTTACAGTCCAAAATGGTACACAAGACATTCAGATAGACGTGATCGCCGACGTAGATGCTCTGACCGTAGGCGCAGTAGAATGGTGGCTCAATGATAGAATGCCGACCAATCTGCCCCAGCAATCGCCCGAGGATGGTTTGACGCTCAGGCACGGCTTCGGTCAGATTGTGAAGCCGGAGTAGTTCCTTTGTCTTCTCGCGTTCAGCTGCCAGGTCAGGTGCAAGACAGTTGTAGACTTCTCCCGCCAGCATCTTCTCCTTCTCCGTCCTCGATGGCATCTGGAACCTCCGTTCGACCCACTCGTGCATACTTCTCGTACTAGCGCAAACCTCCGCTCAAGTGGCTGCTGGTCTCCCGCCGCTCATTAGCGAAGCTCACCGGCGTGCGCCGGACTACGACGACGACCGTAAAGCAGCCAATGGTGGCTTGAACAAACGCCGCTAGTCTGAATGCGTCGGCTTGGAATGGTCTTCCTCTCACTGTTCTCCCGGGCCGCCGATGGCGACGAGACCGCCACAAGGGTCGGCCGAATCAACACGAGACGGCTGCGATTCAGCATTGCTCAGCGTGTGCAGCAGATCAGTTAAGACCGTGAGGCTCAGCCGATCAGGCGAAGCAATGCCGTCCCGCTGACAGGGCCGACGAGACTCCGCTGGACCTCCACTCGGAATGACGCGTTCAACGCATCGGCAACTGTGTAGTCCTGGACAGCCCAGTGAAATGAACCATGCACTTGTGCGCCTGCTTCAGCCCAGCACCCGAGACAGATGGATTGACGATCAAGTCTAATCGGTGGTTGTCCAAGCGTCAGATACGCTCCCGGCGGACGGGAGAAGACGAGCGCTCACTCATCAAGGAATGCCACCAGCGCCCAATCTTGACGGCTAGGGAAGAAGGATGCCGAGCAGGCTTCGACCACGCGGCCGATGCGTCGAAATACTTGCGCCTCAGTACGGCTGCATGCGTGGTTTCCGCCGATGACAGCGGCGCCAGCCGCGCCAAGTGGAAGCCGTCGTCGGCCTGCCGCCTGCTTCACCGCACCCGTCATCCCAGCGTAGGCAGATCTTGCGCTTGGCATGACCGCCTGGTCCTCAAG
>CAZGSX010000219.1:0-2884 GCA_964528475.1 uncultured Anaerolineales bacterium | reverse complement strand
GAGTCGCCATTTATCAAATCACCTAGGCAGGTCGTTGGCCTGGCCCCTCCCGCCAGTGTGGCTGTAGAGGCCAATGGAGCAGCCGCAACCAGTCAGCAAGCCGCCGGGCCATTTACTCTAGGGTAGGGCGTGTCCATATCGCCTCGGTGTTCCGTGTTGAGAGTGACCAACTCACAGCTCTCGATCTACAGGGGGTTGTGCCACGCGCTGTACAGGCTGGGCGATCTGGGCTATACTGAAACTCCGCAGGCCATTGAGGACGCCGCCGCCCTGAAAGAGGACGCCGGTTGGGATGACGGCGATTTCTGTCTCCGGGATCGACCCGAAGATGCTTCCAGACGCCGGCTCGGAGGCAGCATGGCTAGCCTTGCTGCGGTCGTCCAATGCGCACTCTGGGGAGCGTATCCGACGGTCGGCGGGGGTTTGTCGAGGGCCCGGGTGAGGACATGGTGATGACCGAGCACAAGAGATTCTCACCGTCGCTTTTGGTCGACTCAGCGCTATCACCGGGCGACCGAGAGAGAGCGAGGCGCATCCTTCCGCTCCCATCGGTCGGACGCGCCCCAGGGCCTGCTCACCGCCGGCAAGGAGAGGCAGCTATCGCGGACCCCATGTCCCTCTGAGAGGGAACGGCGTCAGCTCCTTTCGCGTCTCGACTTTCGACGTCAGCTCCGTGCACTATCGTAACGCGAGGCCGCAGACGAGCAAGAACACAGGACGGACCTGACGCACTCAAGGGGGGAGCCATGCCCACAGACTTCCAGCCGGTCACCAGTGCCGATGCCAGGCATGAGCGTGTCGCATCACAGAGCGACGTTTCTGCCGACAGGCCCCAGAGTTTCACGCTCGCTGACATCCTTTCCCGCGGTCTCCGTGCCCTCTCGCGCGCCATCACCACCTGGATCGCGAATCCGGCGCGACGGGCCGCCATCGTTGAGCTGACCCTCATCGCGGTCTGGGCGCTGTGGGTCGGTCGGGCCTATCTCAATTTCGACGTCGACATGGTCCCGAGCGGGAGGGAGTACGGCTCGGCCATTCAGACGCACCATCTCTGGACCTCCGTCAAGGAGTGCGGTTGGTGTGCCCTGTGGAATGGATCCGCGCGAGGAGGCATGCCGGCGTTTGCCGACGTCTACGGCAGCAAACTGCACCCTCTGGTAGCGCTGACCACGCTCGCACTGGGTGTCGTCAACGGCGCGAAGATCGCCTTGATCGTTGCTCTCTGGACGGCCGGCCTGGCACAGTGGTGGCTGGCACGGGTCCTGAGGCTTGGCTGGTTGGCACGCCTGTGGAGCGGTCTGGCCGCGGTCGTCGGTGGCCACCTCGCGGCGCGCATGGAACTAGGGCTGTTTGGCATTGTCCTGTCCACTGCCATGTGCAGCCTTGTGTTCCCGTCTGCACTGGAAGTCGGGCGTTTCGGCGGTCGTCGCAGAGCTGTTGGGTTGTCTGTCGTCTTGGCTCTCGCCGTTCTCGCCGGGCAGGGATATCTCCAGATTGGCTTGATCTTCCTTTCGCCCGCATGTCTGTTCTTGATACTGGACGGTGATCTTGGGGTTCGTGCTACCTGGCGTGAATACCTGATGGCTGTCGGGCTGGCCTTTCTCCTGGTGGCTCCCCTTCTGGTGCCGCTCGCTCACTTCTGGCCCAATTTCACCAAGCCGATGGAATGGGACTTCGGCTTCACGCAGCCCCTCAGGTACTTCGTACTCAACTTCGTCATTGACGATCATGACTTCCTGATGAGTGAAGCGCTCGGTAAACTACCACAGGCCGCCTCGTACAGCATGTACATTGGCTATCTACCCATCCTTCTGGCCGTCCTCTGCTTGCACTTCGTCCAACCCCGGGATCGCCAGGCGCTCCTCTTTCTGGCTGCGAGTGCGGCGTTGGCTCTCCTGACCGCCAGCGGTGTCACGTTGCGCTGGCTGATCCCCGTACTACCCGGGGTGGTGGGAATTCGATTCCCAAGCTTGATCGGGGGCCTCGCCGTCCCGCCTGTCCTGGGCCTGGCCGCCTATGGTCTGGACGCTCTCTTCTCAGCTGACTGGCCTCGACTGGGTTTGAGTCTTGACGCTTCTCAAGAGGGAAATCAAGGGATGGTCAGTCTAAGGTGGCTACTCGTCATTCCTCTCGTCTTCAGCTTGCGGGCTGGCTATCAGTTCTCACATCATTGGCTCCGCGTCACTCATCTGAACGACAGCGTGTCTGCGATCCTCGATGCGCTGCGGACGCCCAGCTTGCAGTGGGTGCAGCCCCCTTTCGGCGAGCACTACTTCGTTGAGCCCGCCATTCGCATGGGACTCAAGCTGAGCCCGGGTATTCTGACCTGGGATTGGAAGGAAAGGACCCCTCCCGAGCCCTATCTCGAGGCTAGCCGCGCTGGGGCACCGCCGGATGCCTATGAGATCGAAGTCGTCCACGATGTGGGTATCTATGGCATTATCGACGATCGGGACTATGCCTCTGTGCAGACGGATGGGGGCGCCATCCCCTGTCCGGCTTCCGGAAGAGGGGGCAAGGTGGTCGTCAAGTGCGCCACGCCTCAAGCTGGTGAGCTCGTCGTCCGGGAGAACCGCTGGGCCGGCTGGTACGCCTGGCGGGATGGCGAACGGGTGTCACTCTCGGACGGTCGTTGGCTCAGCCTGGAAGCGCCTGCCGGTGAGCATGAGTACCGCTTTCGCTACCTCCCTTGGGACGTCCCATTGGGCATACTGCTCAGCATCGTGGGGATCGCGGTGACCATCTGGCAGTGGTTCAAGCGTGGTCCGTCGCAGACAGGGTAAAGGGTATGTCCACTTGCGAGGAGGGCGAGCCACGCCTCCGTTGTCGCCAACCTTTTAGGGGCAGTCTATTCATCCCCCCGTGGAAAGACCCTGACGGGGCT
>CAZGSX010000218.1:0-2912 GCA_964528475.1 uncultured Anaerolineales bacterium | reverse complement strand
TGCGGCGGGTCTACGCAATTCTCACAGCAGTGCCGCTCGCCGACACCATCATCATTCCTTCGCGGATCACTTCGTTGTTGATGTCGACACCGATCACCGCGTTTCGCCGTCTGCGGCTGGCCTCGGCCGCCGCCTCCTCCAAAGCTGCCTACCGCGCGTCGGGCACCTCTTCTTCGTATTCGACGGACCGCCCGCCAACGATGTCCATGACCGCTCCCAGGATATCGCGGGCGATGTGCACGCCCGCAATCGCCTCGCCAGTCACGACGCCCAGGTACCCCTCAACCACGTGCCCCTTGACAGTGGGCGTGGTCGTGACAATTACCGTTCCCTCCCTCCTGATGCTGAAGTGATGCATCGGCCTCCAGCATTCCTCCAGGGCGTTCCACCGACCACCCTGACGCTCTCGAGCGGAGGTCCGCCTTCACCAACAACCTAGCATGAAACAGGTCCCTTGTCATCCGAGGAAGGTCCCATTCGAAGTGCGACAGAAGGACCGTCGTGACGACGGTCCTTCTCCACGCTCATGGTGTTCGATCTACGCTGAATATTGTATCCGGCTAGGCGTTAGGCCCGCGCACCGACGACCCAGCCACCTCCTGGCCTATTCGGCACAGATAGGGGCACATGGTTGCGGGTCCAGCATGATCACAGCACCAACGCCTCCAACCGATCCACCACCTCTGCAAGGGAGCCGAAGGCCTTCTCCACCGGTTCCGGCGTGGTCAGATCGACCCCGGCCGCTTGGAGCGCCTGCAGGGGATAGACCGAGCCGCCTGAGCTCAGGAACTCGACGTACGCCTCCGCCGCCCCTGGCTCGCCCGCGAGCACCCGATCGGCCAGGGCGTGGGCCCCGGAGATCCCGGTCGCGTACTGATAGACGTAGAAGTTCATGTACATGTGGGCGAACTGCGCCCAGGTGATGCCGCTGCGATCGTGGTCAGCAACGATCTCCTCACCGTACCCCTCGTTGAACAGATCCGCCGTCAGGTCGATCATCGTCCTGGCGTTGACCGGTGCGCCCTGCTCCACCCGCTGATGCATCTCCAACTCGAACCGCGCCAGCGTCGGCATGATGAAGAAGTAGCGGTGGAAGTTCGACATGGTCTCCTCGATCAGGGCCAACTGCAGCTCCTCGTCCTCCTCCGTGCGGAACAGGTAATCGCGTACCATCGCCTGATGGAAGTTGGACGCCACCTCGGCCACGAAGAGGGAGTACCGGCCGTAGACGTAGGGCTGGGTCTTCCGCGTCAGCAGCGAGTGCATCGAGTGACCGAGCTCGTGGGCCAGGGTGCTCAGGCTGAAGACGTCATCGGCGTAGCTCATCATAATGAACGGCTGCGTGTCGTAGGCACCGCTGGAGAAGGCACCCTGGCGCTTGCCTCTGTTCCGCGCCCGATCCACCCAGCGATTCTCCGTCGCGCCCGCACGAAGTGTCTCGACGTAGTCATCGCCCAGGGGCGCCATCCCCGCGCAGATCCACTCCACCGCCTGCTGATAAGACACCTCAACCTTCTTCTCCCTCAGCGGGGCCTTAATATCGTAGACGTGCAGCTCATCGTAGCCCAGGGCTTCGCGCCGAACGCGCCAGTAGCGATGCCAGGTGGGGAGGTTCTCCTTGAACACGTCGATCAAGTTGTGGAAGACCTCGGTGGGGATGTTGTTCGGGAACAAGGATGCTTCCAGAGAGGACGGATAGCGGCGGGCACGGGCGTTGAACACGTCCCGCTTGAATCCGGCGGTCTGCAGATCTGCTACCGTGTTCTGGAACGCGAGGTACCCGTCGGCGTAGTTCTGCCATGCCGTGCGACGCACCTCCCGGTCCGGGTCGGTGATCAGGTCGCCGATGCTGCTCTGACCCACCTCTCGCTCCGTCCCATCCTCAGCACGGGCAGGCTCGAAAGGTAAGTCGGCATTGGTTAACGCGCTGTAGGTGGAGGAGGCACCACTTAGCGGGTCCATGGCCATCGCCAGGACCTCCTCGACGTCGCTCGAGCGGACGTGCGCCTTCTGCCGCTCCAGGTCCTCCACGTAATGTCGGTAGATCGCCAGCTCGAGCTCCTCGTCCAGCCACCTATACAGGGTCTCGAATCCGATCGACATGAGCTCCGGCTCGATGAACGCTGCGGTCGAGGCCGCCTGGGTTATCAGGCTGCGTGCCTGTCCTGATCGGGCTGATGCCTCCTGGTTGGAGACGTCGACGGAGCTGGCCAGCATGGCATAGACGAACGCCTTCTCCGCCAGCCGCATCACCTCCTGCCATGTGTCCAAACACTCCAACAAGGTCTCCGGCCCTTGCTCCAACTCGCCTTCGAAGGCAGCAAGCTCGGGCAGCCTAGCCTTCACTTCCTGATACGCCGCTTCCCACTGGTCGAGAGAGGAGAAGATACTCTCCAGGTTCCAGGTATGCTTAACAGGCACTTCCTCACGTGCCGGAAGAACGGTCTTGGGCATGATAGCGGACTCCTTTATCTGGTATTACGGGGATCGGTCTTTTCGTTACTCTGTACGTTTGCTGCTCCAGCTCTCGCCCATTGTATCATTGTCGCCGCTAGTCAGCCAGCTTTCGTATTCATTCAGCGAGAATGTTACCTAAGGAGGCCCGTTCCTTCATTTGAGTTGACACGCACGGTCGCACGACGCACGCAGAACCGCCTGAACCTACGCCGGCGTATCGCCCGTCCTCGGCTCGCGACGGTTCCTATCGCGCCCTGGCCCCTAGACAACACCGGGACGAGGGAAGACTACCGCCCTCGCCCCTCCCATCCTCGACCGACCAGGGTCTGTGCCACGGCCCCCGCCAGGTCTCTCTCGGCAGATCAAGTCCAACGTGCTTCACGGACACCAGCGACAGGTACACATCGCGCAGCTTCCCCAGCAGCCTGTAGAGCGCAGCCTGATTGGCGAGCTCC
>CAZGSX010000217.1:0-2944 GCA_964528475.1 uncultured Anaerolineales bacterium | reverse complement strand
TCCTTCATCAGATCGCGCTCGGTGCAGCCACAGCGCATCTCTCGGGCCAGTGATGGCGTGAGGAGCACCCCTATCAACGCCTCCGTGGATTCCGGGAGCTCCAGGGTGCGCCTGACGAAGTCTGCATCCTCATCCAGCGCCCGGCCGGGAACCGGTTCCCACGGTTGAGTGGAGAGCGGTTTGAAGTAGCCCACCTCATAACCCTGTCGCTTGAACTCACGCCCTAGCGCCAGGCAGACCGCCGTCTTTCCGGAGAAGGGCTCGATTGATGTAACGTACAAAGTCTTCATGACTTGCTCCTTTACCTCATCTTATGATAGACAATGGCCCTCTTGGCCGAGGATGGCTATGAGGAAAGTACCAGGCGCATGTCGATTGCCACGGCACCGCGGCCTTCCTCAAAGACTGTCAATGGATTGATATCGAGCTCCACAATCTCGGGGAAATCTGTCACCAGCTGGCTTACGCGCATCAGGGCATCGATCATCGCCTCGTGGTCCGATGGGGCCTCACCGCGCACACCGGCCAAGAGCGGGTAGGAGCGGATCTCGTGGATCATCTCCTCGGCCTCCTCCCGGCTGAAGGGGGCGATGCGAAAAGCGACATCCTTCAACGCCTCCACGTAGATCCCTCCTAGACCGAAGGCCACGAGAGGACCGAACTGCGGATCTCGATTCATACCTACCAGGATCTCCCGGCCGCCTGCCACCATCTCCTGGACCAGGCAGCCCCACACACGCGCATCTGGCATGTAACGTCCGGATCGATAGATGATCAGGTCAAAGGCATCCCGAACGTCGGTAGGCGATTCCAGGCCAAGCTTCACGCCCCCGACATCTGTCTTGTGCAGGATATCCGGTGAGGCTACCTTTAGCACTACCGGATACCCTATCTCCTCTGCTTTCTCCACGGCTTCATCCGCCGTCTCCGCTAGATAGGACTCAGGTACCGGGAATCCGTAGGCTTCCAGCACCTCTCTTGCCTCAGCGTCGCCGATGGACGCACGGCCCTCCTCCCGTACGCGGGCAAAGAGCTCCTCCACCGGCGGCTTGCAGACCTCGCACGGCTCAGGCTCGGGGATCGAACGCTCCCTCTCCAGGCGATAAGCGTCCATTGCCGCCAGAGTCAACGCGACGCGCTCGGGGAATGGGTAGTTCGGCACGCCATACTCGCGGAGGATGCGGACCCCGGCGTCTATCCGTGCCTCGCCCATGAAACAGGCTAGGATCGGCTTCTCCGACTCCTGTGACAGGCGCCCGACGGCATGAGCTGTCTTCTCAATCTCTGTCATGGCCTGGGGCGTCACGATCACGATTAGGCCGTCTATCTTCGAGTCGTCGAGGACTAGTTCAATGGCACGCTCGTACCGGTCAGCGAGGGCATCCCCCAACACGTCCACGGGATTCGCTGCGCTAGCTGCGCCGGGCAGATAGTCGTTGAGGGCCTGAACTGTCTCGCGGCTCAGCCGCGGGATCTCGAGACCAGCATGCTCGACTGCGTCTGTGGCCAGGATGCCCGGTCCACCTGCGTTTGTGACGATGCCAACGCGGTTGCCCCGTGGGAGAGGCTGGTGGGCGAAGCCCAATGAGTAATCGAACAGCTGCTCCATCGAGTTCGCTCGCGTGATGCCGATCTGCTTGAAGGCCGCTTTGTACGCTGCCTCCGAACCGGCCAGGCTCCCGGTGTGGGAGGAGACCGCCCGCGATCCCGACTTCGTTACACCGGACTTGATGGCCACCACTGGCTTCTGGCGTGTGACCTCTCGGGCCACGTCCATGAACCTCTGCCCATCGGGCAAGCCCTCGACGTAGATCAGAATCACTTCTGAGTGAGGATCGTCCGCCCACGCCTTGAGAAGGTCGGTCTCGCTGACGTCGGCCTTATTGCCCAGGCTGGCAAACTTGGAGAAGCCGATGCGTCCTGCCATAGCCAGGTCCAGTACCGCCGTACCCAGCGCGCCCGATTGCGACATGAATGCGATGGGGCCGCCAGGGGGCATGCCCGCGGCAAACGTGGCGTTGAGTGGCGTCTGCGTGTCGATCACTCCCAGACAGTTGGGTCCGATGAGGCGGAGGTCGTACTCCTCGGCGATGTCGATCAGCTCCCGTTCTTGCTCCAGCCCTTCGCGGCCTGCCTCTCGGAAGCCTGCGGTGATGATCACCACCGCCGAAGTGCCCTTCTCTCCGCATTCTCTGAGAACGGGGGCCACGATGTGCGACGGAACGACGATCACGGCCAGGTCCACCGGGCCCGGGACGTCCAGCACCGATCCATACGCCTCCAGCCCCAGGATGTCGTCTGCCTTGGGGTTGATGGGATACAGTTTTCCCTCAAATCCTCCCTTCTGCAGGTTGTCCAGCACTGCGTAGCCCAGCTTCTCGGGATCGCGCGAAGCCCCGATGACCGCAACTGAATCAGGTTGAAAGAAGTTGTCTAGCATGGCATCCTCGTAGTGTAGATAGATCCTGCCGCCAGGTCTTTAGTGGTTGTTGATCCCATCATAGTATAAGCACTGGCATTTGGCAAATCCCAGCATGCCGCGTGCCCGTCACCCCGGTCTGTGACACCGGGCGGGCTGGGGCGCGTTGCCGGGGTGATCATCGAGCCTCATAGCCCGGAGTGCCACCCGCTGATCTCCGGATATCCCGGCCAGTTACTCCTTCAAGCTGAAATCTCTTGTCGGGGCAAGGTTGTGTGATACAATCACTGGTGGAGGTCATGCTATGCCCATTCGAGTTCTGCCGGATGATGTCGCCTCGCAGATTGCCGCCGGTGAGGTGGTGGAGCGGCCTGCATCCGTGGTCAAGGAGCTGATCGAGAACGCCATCGACGCTGGCGCTAGCGCTATCGGCGTGGAGACCCGCAATGGGGGAAAGCGCTTCGTTCGGGTGACGGACGACGGGGCCGGCGTGCCAAGAGAGGAGGTCGAACTCGCCTTTCATCG
>CAZGSX010000216.1:0-2966 GCA_964528475.1 uncultured Anaerolineales bacterium | reverse complement strand
GCGAGGCGCTGAGGGTCGTTCTGCAAGTGCGGATGTTGGACCAGGTCGGAGAGGCGCTCCAACGCCAGGGCGTAGGCCGGCGCCTCCACGCCCCGCTGCATCATCATCGGCGTGGCCATGGCCACCCACAAGCCCAGCTCCAGGTGCAGCCGCTCGTTTGAGGCCGCCACGCGCTCCAACAGCGCCAGTCCGCGTTCCAAGTGCGTTATCGCGTCGTCGTAAGCCGCCACGCGCACCGCCCACCGTCCTGCCCTCAGGCGATGCCGGGCTGCCTCCAGGGGCATGCCTGCCTCTTCATAGTGCCGCGCTAGGTCTGGCGCCAGCGACGGCGCCTCCACGGCCGCTGCCTCATAGATTGCCTCTAGGGCTCGCCCGGTCTCCTCGTGCAGCCGCGCCCGCGCCACCAGGTCGAGGCTGCGGTAGGCATTCCGCTGCACCAGCCAGTGGCGGAAGCGATAGCGCGACAGTCGCTGTCCTGAGCCTGCCGAAGCATCCTGCCCGCGCGAGGCCAGCCGGTCCAGGCTGACTGCCTCGACCAGCCGGTGCCGGGTTCGTAATGGGCCGCTCAGGCGCTGGATGGTGGTCTCCTCATCCCAGCCCAGCACCCGGGCCGCCACCTCGGCGGCGAATTGCTCGCCCTGCACGCTGGCCGCTTGCAGCAGGGCCCGGTCCCTCTCTGGCAGGGCGGCCAGGTGGGCCGCAATCACCGCCTCCACCTGCGGCGGCCATTGCTCCCAATCGAGGCCCGTCCCTTCGACCCAGAGCCCGGCCTCGTCCTGCCGCAAGGTGCCCTCGCGATTGAAACCGCTTAGCAGCTCGACGGTGAACAGGGCATGGCCCCTCGTGTGCTCGTAGAGCGCCTGTCGAAAGGCGGCACTCAGGCGGTTGGGCTCGCTGTCGACATAGGCTTCCACGAATCGTCGCCCATCGGCCTCATCCAGGTCGATCAGGACATCCCCCCACTCGCGGCGGAGTTCGTGGAGGACGGTCGCCGTGGACGGCCACTCTGCTCCGTGGCTCGCGCCTGCGCGGAGTGCCTCGGGCCGGAAGGTACAGGCTAGCAGGATGCGGCTGCCGGCCAGACGCCGGCCCAGATGAAAGAGCAGCGCTGCGGTGCCACTGTCGCACCATTGTAAGTCATCAAGCGCCAGGAGTAGGGGCCTGCTCTGAGACACGGCGTGCAGCACTCGGGTCACCTGGGAGAACAAGTCGGGCTGTGGGACTGCTGCTACCCCCTCCTCGGCCCGCCTCAGTATCTCACCCAGGCGCGCCCGCCACCCTGGTTCCGACGACGAGCGCCCGCCGGCGGTCCGGCCAGTTGCAGATCCGAGGGCGGGGAGCGGTTCGGCGCAGCGCAGCAGGGCCTCGCTCGACACGAAGGTCTCGACCAGGTCGGGGCCGTGCTCCACCAGGGCGGCGGCGACCGTCGGGAGCGCCTCCCGGATCCGCGTCGTCTGTTCCCTGGAAAGCGTACCCCCTGCCCGCTTGCCCTCTACGTCGCCGACCAGCGTCTGGAGGATCTCACGGAAGGGTAGGTAGGGGTCGCCGGCGCCCGCAAGGGCGTTACACCGGCCGCGCAGGGCGATCAGATCGCCGTAGGTTGCGCCGGCCCTCCAGCCGAACTCGCCTAACAGCGCCGTCTTGCCGCTGCCCGCCTCACCGGTGATGAGAGCGAGCCCCCCCTCTCCCACCAAAGCCCGATCGAGCAACGCGCTCAAGCGGTCCAGTTCCTCTTCCCGGGCAACGAAGCGACGTGGGAGCTGATCGTCGATAGGGACAGAGGGAGAGCTGGCAATGGGGAGATGAGGCCCTTGCCGCGGGAAGGACCCGTCGCGGATCTGAGCGTAGAGCACTTGCGTCTCATCTTCCGGCTCGCAGCCCAGCTCCTCGGCCAGCAGGCGGCGACAGGCCTCAAAGTGGGTCAGAGCGGCAGACCGTTCGCCACCCAGTGCCAGTGCCGCCATCAACTGTCGGTGTGCCTGCTCCCGGTACGGCTCCAGCTCGAGCTGCCGCCGCGCCGACGCTGCCGCCTCTCCGTGTGCTCCATGGGCCATCTGCAGGGAGGCGAGATGGCCCAGCGCCAGCAGCACCTCCCGCCGGTACGCCTCGCCCTGGAGCAGCATCCACTCGTCAAAGGCGGGACTATCGCCCACCGAAAGGCCATCCAAGAAGGGGCCGCGGTACAGCGATACGGCCCGCTCCAGGGCCGCCACGTCGGACCGGCCTTTAAGGCTCTCAAACCGGGCCACGTCCAGCCAGTGGTCGCTGGCTGGGTTGAACTGCACCGTGGTGCGGGTTACCAACAGAAAGGGGGAGGGTGCCCCGCGATCGCCCAGGGCGGTACGTAGGTTGGAGAGGGCATAGCGCAGGGCGCTGAGCGCCTCGCGGTCGGGCCGCTCCGGCCAGAGCAGCGACGCCAGTTGGTGGCGCAGGTGACTCTGCTCGCTGCTGACGGCCAGGTAGGCCAACAGTGCGCGCAGCCGGTCGGAATTCAGACCTTCGGCCGGCCGGCCGCCGACCGTGGCCTGGAAAGGACCCAGCAGCGCCAGTGCCAGATGAGTCACTATCTCTTCCTCCTGTTCGAGATTGTACCACAGGGTGGGCAAACTCGTCAACGATCGGCGCCCACGCACGTTTCCCGCACCATCCACGCACGCTGGGTGAGTATAATGCATAACGAGGTAGACAAGAGAATGTCGACAGATCACGAGTCGGACGGCTACCAGGCCTACTTATTGCGTCTCTGGCGTGCCCGATGTAGGGGGCGCTGGCAGTGGCGCGTCTCTGTTGAGAACCCGTTTAGCGGCGAGCGGCACGGATTTCGAACCCTGGCGGAGTTGTTCACCTTTCTTGAAGACAAGACCCGCGAGGAGACCCCACGGGGCGGAGTGGAGGGACAGGATGTGGACCGTGGTTCTGTCCCTGATAGGGAGGAGGAGAGACACGATGTCTAAGCGCACGAGCAA
>CAZGSX010000215.1:0-2980 GCA_964528475.1 uncultured Anaerolineales bacterium | reverse complement strand
ACGTTTCCCACCGGACCGTGCTGGAGTTCGCACTCGACCCCGCGGTGGGCGAGGAGATCGGGCTGAGCGGGGTCCGGCTGGACGGAGAGGCGGCTGGTTTCAGGGCAGGCAGCACTGGCGGGTACGATCCCCGGTCGAACAGACTGCGCGCCGGCGTGGTGGCGGAGGCAGGAGAGCCGATCCCCAACGGAACGATCAAACTCCGAATTACGGGTGCGCGAATCCATCTCCGTGACACCTGGACGACCACCTGGGAGGTACCCGGCGACGGGGACGAGACAGAAGGAAGGAGAGGCCCGCTGACGCTCCATCCCGAGGAGGCCCAGCAGACCCGCAATGGCCTGACGTTGGGGGTGCAGGAGGTGGTGCTCACCGACCGACTGACGGGGGTCCAGGTGGGGCTGGAGGATGCGCCGCCAAGCCTTACGCTCGCCGGCGGCCTCCGCTGGAGCGGACCGGGCGTGCACGTGGGAGAGCTGAGGCTGGAGGACAACCGGGGGCACCGCTACGAGCTCCCGAGAAGCGTGTACTGGCAGCCGTACAACGAGCCCGAGCCCGATTTGACGGCCTTCGCATTTGAGGCCGTGCAGCCCCTGGCGCGGCGACTCATCCTACACGTGCCCGCGGTGGCCGTGATGCAGCCCGCCAGCGCAGCCTTCGACGTCACCGTGCCGGAGGGCAAGCTCCTGAGCCTCGGTGCTACCGACGCGCCCTGGCCAGCCAGCGAGCCGTGGGAGATCGATATCCCCGTAGAGATAGGCGCGTACGACCTTCAGTTCTCAGAAGCTCAGTTGGCGGAGGTCAACGGAACCACGACGCTCATGCTCAGTTCTGAGGCCTATAGTCCCTCGCGGCGCGACCGGTGGCTGGCCGGTTTCCGTTTCGCTACGGTGACGCGGCCTGACGGCAGCCAAGTGGCGGTGCGTGAACCGCAAGCCACGGCCTGGGTGGGGCCCACGTTCGGGACTGCAGGCCCGATCCCCGACGGCAGCCTGCACGGGGCTACCATCGGCCTGGACGTGGCCGATCCTGCGACAGGCGTCGTCGAGTCGGGTCGCTTCCACGTCGAGATCGACGCCGTGGTGGTGCTGCGAGAAGGGCCCTGGGAGCTGAGCTGGGATTTGCACAACTCCCCCTAAGAAAGCCACCTGTATCCGCCGACTCACTGACCTCCGCATCTGCTGCCGAACGGATGCAGTATTTTCCCCTGTCCTGCGTTTGAATAAGTGAGGGCCGATGATAAGGGTGGAAAACGGACGCCTTCATATCCGGTGAGGGACAATGGGTCAGCATCCCAAGAGGCTTGGATAGTGGTGAGTCAATCATATCCGGAGCGAGAGCAAGAGCTGCTGAAGCAGGCGCAGGGCGACCCGAATGCCTTTCAGGCGCTGTACGACCACTACTTCCCTCGGGTCTACGCCTACGTCAGCTACCGTGTAGGCCGGGTGAAGGACACCGAGGACATCGTCGCCGACACGTTTCTGACCGTGGTCGATAACCTGAATGGCTTTGAATGGCGCGGCGAGGGCTCGTTCGCCGCATGGCTCTTCCGCATCGCCCGCAATCGGGTGAGCGATTTCTACCGCCGGGGCCGGGGCTCAGAGGAAACGATCCCGCTGGAGGATCTGCCGGACCTGGCGTCCGGCGCGCTGCTTCCAGCCGATGTCCTGGCGCAGAAAGAGAAGTTCGCCTGTCTGCGGCGGCTGATCGGCACACTGTCGCCCCGGAGGCAAGAGGTGATCACGCTCCGGTTCTTCGGCGGCCTGCGCAACAAGGAGATCGCCGCCCTGCTCGACCTAGACGAGCGGACGGTGGCCTCGCACCTGTGCCGGGGATTGAGGGACTTGCACCGCAAGTACGTGGATGAGTTCGGTCCAAAGAAGGAGATACACGATGAGCAACCGTAATGAGTTGACGGAAAGAGACCGCAGACTCTTGGACGAGCTCGAGCAGATCGTAGACAACGGAGGCGGTGAGCGGCGCCAGGAGGATTCAGTCTACGGCTTCTGCGCCCACCTGGCCGACGCTGTGCCTCGGGCCGACGATGCCTTCCGGCAGCGGTTGGAAGCCCGTCTCGCCGCCCGAATACGGTCGGGGACGGCCGACGCGGAAGGCCAAGAAGCGACAGCGACACACGCGTCACGGTGGCACCCGCGCCTCGGGCGTTTGCTCCCGCAGGTGCTCGTGCCCACCACCCGCCTGGGCTGGGCTTCCCTGATCCTGGCGCTGCTCCTGACCTTCAGCGCTGTGGTCTACGCTGCGGCCCCCGCCGTGGGGCGGCTGTTCCAGCAGGAGCCCGGCCTGCAGCACGTGGAGCAGGCCGATCTGGTGCAGGAGCTCGACCTGAGCCAGACGGTGAACGGCGTCACCGTGACCTTGGAGCGGGCCTACGCCGACGCCAATCGCATCGCCGTCGGGTACAGCGTCAAGGACCCGGACGGCCAGCGGTATCACACAGACCCCCTGACGCTGACCGACGCGGACGGCACCGTCTTTCCCGGGACAATCGGATTTGGAGCGGCCGGCCAGTCCGACATTTTCGGAGTTGAGCTTCCTCCCGGCGAAGAGGCCGACGTGCTTTGTTTCGACGCCGCCGCTGTGGAGGGTGCGCCTGCAGAATTGGATCTGCGACTGGTGGTGGAGGTGAGGGAGCTCGTGCTGCCTACCGACACGCAGGGCCCCTCTGCTAGCCCCACCGGTTCGCCAGCCGAGCCAGGAGAGCCGAGGGTGGTAGAACTGGAGCCGATGCCCCAGGGAGATACGGTTGGGACCTTCACCTTTGACTTCAGCGTGCCCTTCATCCCCGGACGGGTGGCCGCGGTGAACCAGACCGTGGAGGCGGCCGGGGTTGCCGTACGCCTGGAGCGGGTGGTGATCACCCCTTCGGAGACCAGGGTCACTTTGCGCTTCGATCCACCGGCCGACGTGGAGACGAGCTGGACGTCGATCGTGACGCTCAAAGCGCCCGGCGATGTGAGAA
>CAZGSX010000214.1:0-2984 GCA_964528475.1 uncultured Anaerolineales bacterium | reverse complement strand
GCCAGGATGTGGACCTTCTCGTGGAGACCCATGTCCACCACCTGCTCCATGAACCTCCGGAAACGGGGCATGTCGTAGATCAACTGAGTCTGAACGAAGTCGACACCGGCCTCGACCTTCTTGGCCAGACGATAGGCGCGGAACTCGAAAGGATCGGCGAAGGGGTTGATCGCCGCCCCGATGAAGAAGCGAGGCGCCTGCCCTTTGATCTCGTCCCCGCAATCGAATAAACCCTCGTCTCGCATATTCTTGACCAAACGGACCAGCTGGATCGAATCCAGGTCGTGCACATTCTTGGCCGTCGGGTGATTGCCGAAGCTCTGATGATCGCCGGTCAGACACAGTAAATTCCGTGCCCCCAGGGCATAAGCGGCAAGCAGATCGGACTGAATCGCCAGCCGGTTTCTGTCGCGGCATGTCATCTGCACCGTTGGCTCCAGCCCTTCCGTCATCATCAGCACTGCCGAGCCGATGCTGGACAAGCGGGCGACGGCGGTCTGATTGTCGGTGATGTTGAATGCATCCGCCGCGCCCTTCAGCAGGCGTGCCTTGTGAAGAACCTCCTCCCGATCAGCGCTTTGAGGCGGCCCCAACTCTCCTGTCACTGCGAAGTGGCCTGCCTTCAAGACTTTCTCCAGATTGCTGCCTGACTTGTATCCGTTCGTTCTTTCTTCTGCCATCACTCTACCTCACTCTGTCTCCAGCTGCAGATCCTCGCGCACGATCTTACGCGGCCCGCCATCACGGCTCTTTGACCAGTCTTTGGGGGGCTGGATCTTCAGCAGCCGCTCTAGCTGGCCCAACGCGACCGCTCGATCCCAAATAAGCTGCCACGCGCAGGGGATGTCGGGATCCACCTCGCACACGCCATCCTGCGAACCACCACAGGGCCCATTGAGCAATTGCTTAGAGCAGCGGGTAATGGGGCAAATACCAAAGGTCAGTCCCAGGATGCAGTCCCCGCAGGCCTGGCATCGCTCTTCCCAGACACCTTGCTCCTCCGGCAGGCTGAGACCCGTCGTATTGAGCCCGGGCAACGTGATGCTCTCCGGAAAGCGCTCGTTCATCGCCTGTACGCCGATGCCACAGGCCAAGCTGAGGACAACGTCATAGTCGTCCAGCCGCTCCTGCAACGGATCGATATACTCCCATTCGCACTGCCGCTGCACGGTCACCTCGTCCACTTCCATCGGATGGCCATCTAGCTTGCTCTTCATCCGCAACTCTGAGGCCAAGATGCCGACTTCCTTCTCGCCACCCGCGAAGCAGACCGTCACGCACGTGCCGCAGCCCGCCACCAACACCTTTCCAGCATCGCCCAGCAGTTCCAGAATCTCACTGAGCGGTTTCCGTTCACCTACGATCATTGCATCCTCCATTCTGTTCTTCGATATCTGAATCCCGCGTGTCGCGCAGCGGGTTAGGGCCTAATTCTCGCACTTCTCGCGTCATGTTCTCAATCGCCTCGGCAAACTGGACAGCCATCGCCGCGGACACATTGATCATGCGTATCCGCTCGCTCCCTAGACCAATTTCCTGCAGTAGATCGGAGACGAACGCCACTCTTCGTGCGGCACTAACATTACCTTCCAGGTAATGACATTCTCCTTCCAGTCAACCGGCTACCAACAGACCATCAACGCCACGCTCGAAGGCGTGCAGCATCTCCAGGGGTTCCACGCGACCAGAGCACGGGACCTCGACGATGCGGACGCTTGGCGGATAACGAAGCCGCATCGCCCCCGCCAGATCAGCAGCGGCATACGCACAGTGACGGCAGCAAAAAGCCAGAATCTTCGGGTCGGAAGATGATCTGTTCATAGATGATTCAGATGATTTGTTCATCCTTGCACCTCATCGTCCAGGTTTGCCTGATCTTCGAAGCCAATCATGAGCCTGTCGAACCCGCCGACGCTGAGACTATGAGACCGGGATGGGGACCGGCTCCATAAGACCCGCGATCTTCGCCTCCATCTGTGCATCCCGATAGTGGAGCAGCTGGATGGCCTTGGCCGGACACTCTCCAGCACAGATCCCACAGCCGTGGCACTGAGCCGGTTCAATATACGCGGCACCCGCAATGCTACCCACCCCGGTGAGGTCGGTCTGAATCTGGGGTACGTCATAGGGGCAAATGCGCACACAGGTCAGGCAACCGACGCATTGGGCCTCGTCCACCCGGGCGACGATGCCTCCCACCTCCAGTGTATCTCGACTTAGGATGGTCGCCGCTCGTGCAGCAGCCGCCTGGGCTTGGGCAATCGACTCCCCGAGCAGCTTGGGATAGTGTGCCATTCCGGCCAAGAAGAAACCATCGGTGGCGAAGTCCACCGGTCGCAGCTTGACGTGCGCCTCCATGAAGAATCCGTCCAGATCGACGGGCGCTTTGAGGCGTATCGCCAGCTCCTTCGCCCCCTCGGAGGGCACCACCGGCATACTCAGCACAACCAAGTCAGGCTCAAGCGTAATCTCTCGCCCCAGAGCGGGGTCCCACACGCCAACCCGCAAGCTCGACCCCTCAACGCGCACGTCTGGCTTGTTGTCGGAGTCGTAGCGCACGAACATCACCTCGGCCCGACGGGCTTCCCCGTAGATGCGTTCCTTGAAGCCGTACGTCCGAATATCCCGATATAGCACCGTCACCTGAGCTTGAGGATTGCGCCTCTTCAGCATCAGGGCGTTCTTAAGAGCGGTGGTGCAGCAGATTCGGGAGCAGTATCGCTCCGCCGGACCCACGCATTGGATCATTACCACAGAGTCGGGAAGACGATCACGTTCCTCAAGCCGCTCCTCGAGTTCTTGTTGCGTGATGATACGCGGATCGCTCCCGTAGCCGTACTCCGGGCCCCGATATTCTTCCCCTCCCGTCGCCACAATCGTTGCCCCGTGCTTAATCGTAAACTCGCCGTCCGGGCCGTTTAGGCGCGAACTGAAGCTGCCTCTGAAGCCATCTGTTTCGATGTACTCCGTGTTCCGGTGAACCG
>CAZGSX010000213.1:0-2993 GCA_964528475.1 uncultured Anaerolineales bacterium | reverse complement strand
GCAACCCCCCTCCTGGATGACCGCTATCAGCCGTGGTAACGCTCGGTGTTGAAGCCAAGAGCAGACGTGGTAGAATCAGCGACGTGCGCAGAAAACGGATGTCACTGATTCTTGCTTCGCTCTTCCTCATCGTAGGCTGCCGGGGCGAGCCGGTCTCACCAACGCCTAGGGGGCAGGCAACGTCGTCGCCACAACCGACCAGCACGAAAACATCCGCTCCGAGCCCGACGCCAGCTCTCACTACCACCCCGGACGTAAGCTCCCGTCCCTCCAAGTATGAGGATGTCTTCGTCTATACGATCGAGGAGAAGCACAATGAGGGACGCTCGTTGCTTCACGTGGCCTATCCCGTCACGGAGCAACGCGCCATCAATGAGCATTTGGAGGCCGTTGCTCAGGCCTTCATCGATGAGTTCCACACCATCGCCGCTCAGCAGGAGGAGGCCTACCAGGAGTACGTGCGCGAGACAGGGGAAGAGGCAGCATCTTTTGTCACTCACTACGTCCAGCACTTCGACGTGACCCTGGCGGATGCCCACGTTATCTCCCTCGCCATCGAGCAGTACCGCGGCACCGGTGGCACGGGCAGTACCGAGATAACCGGGTACGTGTATGATCGCAAGGCGGGGGTCGAACTAGGTCTTGAGGGTCTCTTCGTGGGCGACTTCTATCTGGAACGGTTGTCCACGCTCTCTCGCGCGGAACTGGAAGCACGTGCGCGCAGCCAGATGAAGGGACTTGATTTCGCTTCGCAGACAGCCCGGGAGGAGTGGTTGGCACGCCAATTGTCCTGATCGAGCAGGGGACGATGCCGGAGCCTGACAACTTCGATGGCGTGCTGTTCCTCCAGGATGGGACCGTTCGCATCACGTTCGACAAGTACCAAGTGGGGCCCGGCTCGGCGGGCGTGGTGACGATAGAGCTTCCTGTGGAGGGTGTCGCCGATATTCTGGCTCCTCAGATGCTGCAACTCCTCGGCCTGCAGGCTCCCGCACCGACCGCGACCGCGTTGCCCTCACCCTCCACCGCTCCGTCACCGACTGCAATGTCCGCATCGGTGGCGCCGGATGGTGAGGAGACAATCGATGGCGTGGACTGCTCACAAGTGCCCTGCGTGGCCCTCACCTTTGACGATGGGCCGTCTGTCTACACGGATCGCTTGCTGGACCTGCTGAGGGAACTTAGCGTCCGCGCGACCTTCTTCGTGCTGGGCCAGTCGGCTCGTGTGCAGCCGGAGACGGTTGCCCGTATGGTGCGGGAGGATCACGAGGTGGGCAACCATTCCTGGAGCCATCGGAACATGCAGGAGCTGGCCGACGAGGAAATCATGGCGCAAGTCTCCCGTACGAACAGCCTGGTGGCCCAGATCTCAGGTGTCTCACCAGCACACTTCCGCCCGCCCTACGGTGCCTACGACGAGCACGTGGTGGCTGTCGTGGACATGCCCGTCATTCTTTGGAGCCTTGACCCACTGGACTGGAAGGACCGCGACGCTGACATCGTGGCGGAAAGGATTGGTGAAGCGTCGGCTGGGATGATCATCCTGGCCCACGACATCCACGAGACCACGGTGACCGCCATACCGACGGTTGTCGAGTCCCTCTCGAGCCGCGGCATTCACTTCGTGACGGTGACAGAGCTTATCGGGCCTCCTGATCCGGTGGCGGGTCGCGTCTATCTGCAGGGTGCTAGACCAAGATAGGCGTAACCCGGGAATCTTTGCGCCGCGGTCAAGGGGCTAACCTTCTCTTCACGGGCTTAGCACCGATCCAACGTCCCACGTACGGAGCACATCGAAGAAGACAGCAAGAAGCCTTGTCATACGTCCTCTAGTTGTGGCCGCCGCTTCGTCAACGACCTGGGGCAGTGGAGGCGCTCTGTGGTGGCACTCGTCCCCCCTACCCGCCCGTGGGCCTGGGGACGCTCCGGAAACGGGGAGTGTGAAGCCTCAGGCCTTCCCATCGCCGGTTGAGCCGCCCGCCAGCGGCACGAGCACTTCAACGCGGGTGCCCTCGCCGGGCGCCGACTGCACGCTCATCTGCCCGCCAAACCGGGCGGCGCGCTGGTGCATGATCTGCAAGCCGAAGTGCCGGCCATCGCCGCCAGCCTGGGGCGTATCAAAGCCCGCGCCGGTGTCCGCGATTGTGAGCTGCAGCTGTCCGTCATGGGCCGTCAGCGCGACGATGATCTGGGTGGGGGATCCAGCGTGCTTGCGGACGTTGGCCAGCGCCTCCTGCACGATGCGCAGGAGCTGGACGCCTGCGCCCGGGGATAGGGCCTCTGAGCTGCAAATGGCATCCAGACCACTGGCGATCTCCAGTGTGACGGTCAAGCCACTCTGATCCTCGAACTGGGCCACGGCCTGCCGTATGGCGCTACACAGGCTCTCCGACGGCCGGCTGAGGGCAAGAAGGTTGCCGATGAGCTCGCGCGTGTCACTCTGCACCTCCAGGGCCGCCTGCGCCAGGCGGTCAAGGGTCCCCTGCGCCGCTTCAGCGTGTCCCTCTCGCAGATAGACTTGGGCAGCCTGGGCTTGTAGATTGAGGAAGCCCAGGTTCTGCGCCAGGCCGTCGTGCAGCTCCTGCGCCAGCAGCTCCCGTTCCTGCAGGGTCGCCGCTGCCCACTGCTGTTGCAGGACCTGTTCCTGCGCCCGGCGCCGGTCGGTCACATCACGGAGGAGGAGCAAGCGCCCGACCTCCAGCTCGTGCCAGTCCTTGAGCGGAGAGATCGCCAGCTCGTACGCGCGGCTTTCCGGCCCTCTGCCGAGGCTGATCTCGGCCTGCTTGGTCACCGGAATCTCAGGATCCCCATCCAGTTCTGCGGAGGCGGGCAGCAGGTCGCGGAGCGAGTGCCCTTGCGCGCGCCGTATGGGCATCCCCAAGATCCTCTCAGCGGCCGGGTTGAGGCTCACGATCCGGTCCTCGGAGTCAAGCACCACCACGCCGTCCCGCATCTGTGACATCACCGTTCGCCGCGCGAGGGGGATCGGATCT
>CAZGSX010000212.1:0-3004 GCA_964528475.1 uncultured Anaerolineales bacterium | reverse complement strand
TCCGCCTGCTTCAGCACCTGGGTGCCGACCGCCACGCCGTTGGGCCAGCCCCAGTATTCCTCGGGGTGCAGGAGCCGTTCGCGTACCTCGTCCGGCCGCACCTCCTCCAGGTCGAAGTATCCCTCGAACTGCTCTATGACCAGCGTGTCTGGGTCCGGCTGGGGAACATACAGGCGATCGACCACATCCTGCCAAAGCTCCACATCGGCCTCCGTCACACTCAACTTGCCCAAGAGGGCGTCAAGCTCGCGGGGCGCAGACTCAGACATAGCCTCGTATATCGTCAAGGCCTTCTCGAGGGCGAAAGCCACCTGGTAGTTGGTGAAGGCGTTGTTGTCCACATTTTCGTGGTACTCGTCCGGGCCCAGTACGCGGATGACCTCATACCGCTTCCGGTCCACGCGGAGGTGGCTCCGCGAGATAAGAAAACGCGCCACCTCAAAGGCGATCTCGGCCCCGTAGTCGACGATGAAGTCCCAATCAGCCGTGACCACGTAGTACTGCCAGATCGCGTAGACGATGTCGGGAGAGATGTGGATCTGCCAGTCGTTGAAGTGATTGCGAATCTTCCGACCCGTCAGCACGTCTGTGAAGAAGTAATCCGGAAAGAGTTCCTCCCCGGTCTTGCCGCTGGTCCAGGCGTAGAAGGCGCCCTCATAGCCCAGCCGGCCGGCCTTTCCGCGGGCCCCATCCAGCGTTTCGTGCCGGTATCGGAGGAGATTGCGGGCAATCTCCGGTCTGGTATACAGAAACATCGGCATATTGAAGATCTCTTGATCCCAAAAAGCGGCGCCCTGATAGACCTGACACGATAGGCCCCGAGCTCCAATGGGAAGCCTTGCGTGGGTCGGCGTAGCGATGATGTTCTGATAGAGGTTGAAGCGGGTGGTAACCTGGTCCTCCAGATCTCCTTCTATCTCGATGTCGCTCGCCGCCCAGATGCGCCTCCAGGCCCTGGTGTGCGCCTCCTTCAACCTGCCATATCCGGCGTCCAGGGCAGCGCGCGCCTCGGTCAGAGCTCGCTCCCGCGGATCGGGGACGTCGTTGCTGGTGTAGATGGCCACCACCTTTTCGACAGTGACGGGCTGGGCGACATCGCGCCCGAAGTAGAGCCGACGGAGGATTCTGCAGGGACTCTGAATGACCTCTTGCATCTGGGGCTCTCGTCCGAGGACCTTCATCCCCTCCGCCACATCAATCTGCGTCTCCCGCTCGCCCGTGACGGCCTCGAACAGCAGTAGGCCGTCGTGAAGGGTTGGCTCACAGGTCCTGAAGTGTTCACCGTTCAGATTCCACACCTGCCCGTCGATTCCGGTGAAGAGCACTATCTTGTCGCCCCGCCCCACCCAAAAGCGGTACCTCATGGCGACGATATGCAGGTTGTCGTAGCTCGCGAGTCTCTCGGCCTCCACTTGGACAGCCTGGCCTGACGTGCCCTGCCAAGTCTGCGAGCGAGAGAAGAGGCCCGAGCGCAGGTCCAGACGCCGGCGGTAGTCGAGGGTCTCTCCCTCGATGACGGAGAGCATGTCGCCGTTCACGAAAAGCTGCGTGAAGAGACCATTGGGGACGTTGCAGAGTTCCCGATACTCATCGGCCTTGTCATACGTGTCGCTGACGATACAGGCCGTATACTGATCCGCCTCCCACTCCGCCAGGGTACCACGATACCCCAGATAGCCATTGCCGATCATGAACGTGCTGCCCGTGGTGGCGACGAGATCAGGATCGAACGTGGCTTCGGCGATCTCCCACCCGGTTTCGGTACAGAGGTTGTTCTTCAGCTCCACTACATGGCTCCTCACGGTGTTCGAAGATGAGCTAGCTTGACACCGGCCGGCGGACAACAGGAAGGAGCCGAGGAGACGGCACCTCCTCCGGCACACCTGGCCGACTGTCAGGCGCGTTCCAGCGTTAGTTGTTGAGGATCTCGTCGAGGTCGATGGCCGCTGTTGTATCGTAACGGAAATGGGCCGCCCCCACCCGCTCCGGAGGCCCGACACCCACAGCCGTCATTCCCGCGGTCAAGGCGGCCTGGACACCCGATTCGGCGTCCTCGACCACGGCGCAGTCCGCCACCGGAACGCGCAGCTGACCCGCCGCGTGCACGAATATGTCTGGAGACGGTTTGGCCCGGGTGACGCTGTGTCCGTCAGCGATCCCGTCGAAGAGGTGCGTGATGTGGAGCTTCTCCAGCACGAGCCTAGTGTTCTTGCTTGCAGAGCCGACAGCGATCGGGAGCCCCCGCCCGATGAGTTCATCAATCAGCTCCCGCGCTCCGGGCAGAAGAGCATCCGCAGTCACGGTCTCGAGGAGCGCCTGATAGGTGGCGTTCTTACGATCCATCATCTCCCGCATCTGCTCTTCATCGTAGTCACCCACACGCGGGCCCAGCAGCAGTTCCAGCGACCGACGGCGCGAGACCCCTCGCAGCTGCTCGTTGTGAGCGCGGTCAAAGGGGACGCCCTCCTCGTCCGCCAGGCGCTTCCAGGCTCGAAAATGAAACTCCGCCGTATCGGTCAAGACGCCATCCAGGTCCAGGATGAAGGCTTCAATGGGCATACGCGTCCTCCGTTGCGCAAAGGTATTCTCAACAAACGTGACTGGGCTTGCTCCGCCCCTCGTGCAGCCGCCTTCCTATTGCGGCGGTGCAGGACCCGTGCCTGGATCCTGCACCACCGTTGTGAGCTCAGCGTACAGCACGACGCAGTGAGCAGTTCGCGCGAGCCTACCCCTTGACCGACCCCGCAAGGAGGCCGCGAACGAAATAGCGCTGCAGCGAGAAGAACACGATGACGGGGAGCAGCATCGTCACGAACGCCCCGGCGGTCAGCAGATGCCAATCCTGACCCCGCGAACCCACCATCTCCTGCAGCCGCTGGGTCAGCACAGCCACCTCCGGCTTACTGCCGATGAAGACCAGAGCGACAAGCAGGTCGTTCCACACCCAGAGGAACTGGAAGATGGCGAAGGAGGCGAGAGCCGGCACCGAGAGCGGCAGGATGAG
>CAZGSX010000211.1:0-3006 GCA_964528475.1 uncultured Anaerolineales bacterium | reverse complement strand
GGATGGCGGATAGCGGTACCTCAGTCTTGCTGATCACCCATCGAGACGAGATGGTCAGTGTTGCAGAGCGGGCTTCGCTGATGTGCGCGGGGACGGTTGTCAAGAGCGGGACGCCGGATGAGGTGCGTGAATACTTCACAGCCCGCTGTCGGCCCCATGAAAATCTGCTGGGCAGCCAACCTTGGGGCGAGGAGGCGGGAGGGACGTACGAGCAGGTAATAGCCGAGGGAGGACGCCGTGAGTGAGCGGGTTCCAACCGATGTGTCAGGGTTGGTCATCGATGAAGAAGATCCCGCTTGGGCGCGGGAGTTTGAGGCAATCCTTGACGCTTACGGGAAAGCTGGCGGCAGACCGGAAGTTCTTCGTGCTCCTCGTGTTGCCAGTGCCGTGATCAGTGCCAATGAGGTGCTGGCCGTAAACGAGATTGAAGGCGTGACCATTGACGCCGAGGAACGCGAGCATGGCGTCCGGGCGCGGATCGTCGTGGAGCCGGGCACAAAGGTTGAGCATCCTATCCATCTCTGCTTTGGCATGACGGCAAGCGAGGGCTTGCAGGAGATTGACTCATACTTCGAGATTGGAGAGGGCGCGGAGGTTGGATTCCTGGCCCACTGCACCTTTCCCAATGCCGTCAAGCTCAAACACGTGATGGATGCGCACATTCACGTGGCCCGGGAGGCGACCATGCGCTATAGGGAGGCCCACTATCACGGTTCCGCAGGTGGTATCGAGGTGCTACCGACAACCCATGCTCAGGTCGAGGAGGGTGGTCGCCTGGAGACGGAATTCAGCCTGACCGAGGGGCGAGTCGGCCGGATGGCTATCGATTTCGAGGTTGACGTCTCCGAGGGGGGCGCCTGCGAGTTGGTGGCCAAGGCCTATGGCTCTGGTGACGATGACATCAGTGTGAATGAGATCGTTCGCCTCAACGGCGCGGGGGCCCGTGGCGTGACGAAGACCAGAGTTGCTGTGCGCGATCGAGCGAGGAGCGAGGTCACCACGACGGCGGAGGGGAACGCGCCTCAGGCTAGAGGACATATGGACTGCACCGAGATCGTGCGAGGGGAAGCCGAGGCGCGCAACATTCCTATCGTTGTCGTGCGGGATGACCGTGCGCGTGTGACTCACGAGGCCGCCATCGGAAGCGTCGGGAAGAAGGAGTTGCAGACTCTGATGGCCAGGGGGCTCGACGAGGAAGAGGCCGTGGACGTCATCATTCGCGGCATGCTACGGGACTAGATCCCCGAGCGCGTTGCTTCCAGACGAGGCGCTCTCGCTTGTGAGGGAAACGAATGCAGCCCCGTCTTGCGCGTCTGGTCCAGCGGGCGATTGTCGCCCGCTCTGCCGCCCCGGGCGTAAACGGGAGCTATAGTGGAGGGAGGTAGGAGCACATCCGATGATACGACGGTTAGCTGACGGATTGAGGGCCACGGCACCGCGCGTCGCCTTGTTGCTCGTTGTTCTTGTGGTTTCCTGGCATTCTTTGGAGTTGCCTGTGGCTGGTGAGCAGGGGGCAACGGTCCGCATGGTGTATTTCTATGCCAACGAATGTGAACACTGCCTGACCATCATCGAGGACCTACTGCAGCCACTCCAGGCCGAGTATGGCGAGCGAATAGAGATCAAGATGGTAGAGATCTCCGCGCCCGAGAATTATGAACTGCTTGTCGAGGCCGAGGAGGCGTTTGAGGTCGCGCCGGAGCGGCGTGGATTGCCCACGTTGCTGATAGATGGCATAGTCCTTATTGGTGAGGACGAGATCCGAGATGAACTGCCATGTCTGCTGGAGACTTGTCTGGTCGCCGGCGGTACCTCGTGGCCCGATATCCGCGGGCTAGAGGAGGTCGCGAAGGAACCGAGGACCGATCTCGGGACAGAGTTTGAATTCCCCGAGGAGGTCGAGCCGTGCGGCCCTGAGGCCGAGGCGGCGTGCGAGGGCCCAGCCCCTATTTGGGTAGCCTACTTCCATCAGGTTGGCTGTCAGCTGTGCAGCCGGGCAGAATACGACATCCAGTACGCAAAGAGCAGGTACCCGCAGCTGGTGGTGAGGGAGTTCGACGTCCAGGAGGACGCCGCGCTGGCCGAATGGTTGGGGAAACGGGCGGGAGTGCCAGAGCGGAAACGTCTGGCGACGCCAGCTATCTTTGTCGGGGAGGACTATCTTGTCGGCGAGGAAATCACCTCGCACGCGGTTTTGGAGCTGGCGGAGAAATATGCTCCTACCGGCGCTGATCGCTTCTGGGACGACTTCGATCCCACCGAAGCTAGGCAGGGCATCGTTGACCGTTTTAGGTCCTTCGGTCCTCTTACCGTCGTCTTTGCCGGCCTGGTTGATGGCCTTAACCCCTGTGCGTTTGCGACCCTGGTCTTCTTCGTTTCGTATCTGACACTGAGCGGGCGCAGGGGGAGGGAGGTCCTTGCCGTCGGTGCAGCCTTCACTGTGGGGATTTTCTTGGCCTATCTTGGCGTTGGTCTTGGTCTGTACAAGGTCATCGGCATGCTGGGCGATCTCCTCACCAGGTTGGGGCGCTGGGTGTACGGCGTGACCGCCGTCGCATGTGGCGGATTGGCGGTTGCAAGCTTCGTGGACTTCTTGAAGGCACGGCGAGGCGAAATCGGTGACATGAACCTCAGCTTGCCCCACCCCCTCCGGAAGAGGATTAACGCGGTCATCCGCCGCGGCCGTAGCTCGGAGAGGTACGTGGTGGGGGCCTTCGTCACGGGGGTGGTCGTCGCATTCCTGGAGCTGGCCTGTACCGGGCAGGTCTACCTTCCTACCATCATTTTCGTGACCAGTGTGCCCGAGCTCCGGGTTCGAGCCGTGCTCTATCTCGTGCTGTACAATCTACTCTTTGTCCTGCCGTTAGTGGTGGTCTTCATCCTCGCCTACTACGGCACCACGTCCAAGGAGTTGACAGGCTTCCTCCAGCGCAATGCAGCCGGGGTGAAGCTGGGGATGGTGTTGCTGTTTGCCGCCTTGGCCTTCTGGCTGGGCGCATCGCTGGT
>CAZGSX010000210.1:0-3012 GCA_964528475.1 uncultured Anaerolineales bacterium | reverse complement strand
GCACTTGGGCATGAGCAAAGTGGCGGCTCGCCTGGCCTCAGACCGAGGGATGGAGGCATGAGAGGCTTCAAGGTCACCAGGATCCGGCGGCATAAGGGCGTTGTCTTCCATCAGACAAGGTCCACACCGTTTCATGGTTGACTGGGATCTCTGTCCTCGTCTTGCGCCATGCAGGATAAGGGCACGCGAGACCCCATCACGAGGAACCGTGGAGTAATGCTGGTCACCAACAACTCGGCCCGTGGCACTGATGCAGTTGTGCCAACTGGCGAGCCTTCAAGAGCAAGAGGGGCGAAGTATCAGAAGCCATGCGTGGACATCGAGTCCCAGCGGGACCGACGTGGACGAAGTGGAACTCACTTCAAGCAAGGGAGAAAGGCAAGAAGGATGGCGATGCCGCCATCGCTGGTGAAGGCTCTACGAGAGATCAGACAGCAGAGGAATCCAGGTGAGATGATACAAGCGATGGGAGCGCATGAAAGGCAGCTCTCGGATCAATCAGATCCGACGCACCCGCAAACCAGCACCATCGACTACGGAGGCGGGACAGGACAGCCAGGGTCACCGGGCCCTGGGCCTCAGGCTCTGGCGCAGAGTAGGAGCAGGACTATTGGGGCGGGAAGGCATTGGTCATCGGAGGAAGATCCAATTTGCCCTCACCCCGGCCCGCACACCGAGTTTGCACGTTGTCAGTTGACACGTTGTCCCAAGGCAGTCTCGCCGCCCAGCAAGAGCCGGTCGGGCAAGCTACCGCCTGGAGACCATCCCATCTGGGCTTGGGTCATCCGGGCACTGACAGAGACCTCAGCCGCACCTCTCGCCGGCTGGAATCTGCTCTCCGGGAGAGACGCACAGAAGCAATCGGAACGAACTGCGAACAGGCTGCTCCAATCGGACTCACCCGCATCCGTCAACGGGTTCGACTTACCTCCAGAGCGATTGGCGTGTCAAATGCCTGCGAATGTGGAGCACCGGTCTCCATGCCTCAAAGCATTCGACCTACCTCCAGAGACCACGTTCTAGGAGACTTGCCGGTTGGGGTATCAAGTCTCCATCCCTCATAGGGTTCGGATGTCAAGCGACAACAAGAAATGGACATCGACAGATAGAAATGTCCCTGCCCGAACCTACTCTGCCGTGTCCTGAGCGGTGTTCAACAGACTAGTCAGTTCTGGTGCTTCCAGCGACACAGGGTTTCCCCGAAGCTTGTACAGGCCCCTGCCGATCTTCTCGAAGATGGGAGATTGGCGCAGAGTGTAGCTTAGCGAGGAACCCGATAGATCGCTCTCGGCGAACGCTGCCTTCAGCTCTGAGCGAAGTACAACAGGACCGCATTCGTCAATGCACTGCTTCATGATCTTCTCGCCCCTGGTCAGCTGCTCATCCGTCTCATCTTCGTACCGCCAGCGGCCATCCTCAAGCCGATACTCGTACATCGACAGGATTCTCTCCATCACCTCCGGACTGGGAATTGGGAATCTCGTCCTGGACACCCGGCGTCGGAGTCCGGAGCAGATACTGTCGGTGGACAATGAACCACAGTACTGAGTCATCTTTCGTACCGCATGATGAAAAGGTCCATACTCAGTTGACTCCAGCCGGTAGGCGGGTGAGCGCGGAGCGAACCAGTCCTCCGAGACGGGTTCATAGTCCAGCGCTCGGAGGATTTCAGCAGTTCGACCACGGCTCTCTTCGATCTCCTCAGCAACCCAACCCGCGTGGACAGCTCCAGTGAAGCGAGTATGGCGTCTCACCAGCCTGGCTGTCTCGGGGGCAAGAGTCTCGCGGATGCGCGCAATCCTAACCGGCGTCCTAGGCGAGCCAGAGGTGGCAAGCTCGACGGCGTATTCCAGGTTAGCGGGGATCGTCAGCTCGCTGATACCGCGATCAGCCACCAGATTGCAGACTGCAATCATAGTCTCAATGGGGTCCAACGTGGAATACCTAGCCGCTGTCCAAATGCCCACCAGCCCGGAGTACACGATCCGCCGGCTCCAGCTTTCGTAGGTGATCTCCAGGCCCATAGCCTCGGCGGTGAGCAGAGCTGTCTGCATGCGAAGGAAAGACGGCCTGCCGGCCACTTGTCCCAACGGCTCTTCTATCGCGATTTGGACGAATGAGCCGACGTCTCGCTTGAGCTTGGAGCGGAGTTGCCTTACCCGTTGCGGTGTGATTCCCATGCACGAGCCAAGGTCATCGAGTGTGCGCACCTCGAAACCATACCTCGACAACAGGACAAGAATGTAGTTCTCCCGATATATCCGATCCAGGACGAACTCGAGCTCCTCACATAGGTTCAAAGAACCTCCGATTAGGCCGACCATCGCCTCGTATGCCTTCTGGCTGTCAAGGCCTTTCACGCTGGAAAGCAACTGAGATACAGATTGCTTGCCGGCCCTGGCTCGTGAGTGTAGCAGCCCAGACGAAATCTGCCTCTGGACAAGACTGGCTTGCCACTCGATTACCTCCCACGGGACAGCGGGAATCTCGCATGCCTTCTGCGCTGCGCCGGCCCGGGTTCCTGGTCCCAAGGCTTCTCGGGACAGGATATGCACCTTTTCCAGAGTCTCCTTGATGATAGCCGCGGATTCCCTGCCGATAGAGGAGATCCGTGTTAGCTCTTCCGTCTTGACAAGTCCTGTCAGCTCGCCGACCGTCGTCACGTGAGCTCGATGGAGGGCAATATGGATGCGAGAGGGGAGCTCAAGGGTGCGAATCGGCGCTTCTGGAGGAATTGACCGTGCCTCAACATCTGAGTCTGTCCAATCTGGGGCATCACACGAGGCAAGATCACGCTCCACCAGAGACGGACCCCGCTCGCTGACGCACGTGTCGTGTGGGCTCTCTATCTCAGACATGCCTTCGCCTCCAATCTGATCGAAACCCAACTCTCCCTGTCCTGGCTGAAGAGACCATCCGTCATCGCGGCTTACCACGGAAAGCACGGGATCGGGTGTCATAGGTCGTTCCTGGTGGAGAGGTCAACCGATAGGTTTGCGCGAACACCTCTGT
>CAZGSX010000209.1:0-3022 GCA_964528475.1 uncultured Anaerolineales bacterium | reverse complement strand
GATGTCGACCGACATCCATCATTTTGGGTCCGACAATTCAGAGGCTACAGTCTAGCGTAGGGAACGTCTTGTCGAGCTGGGCCATATGGCCACCGATGGTCGATTCGCGCTCGACGAGGTAGACCGGGTAGCCGGCGTCGGCGACGGTCAGCGCTGCCTGCATCCCTGCGATGCCTCCACCAACTACAAGCGCGGACTTAGTCACTGGTTCAACCCGAGGCTCCAACGCTTCCTGGTACCCGACGCGGGAAACCATTGAGCTCACCAGACGCTTGGCTTTGGCCGTGGCCTCTGCCGGATCTGGCACGATCCAAGAACAGTGCTCGCGGATATTGGTCATCCCGAAGTAGTAGGGGTTGAGTCCTGCGTCCGCGACAGCCGTCTGAAACGTCGTCTCGTGCATCCGCGGAGAGCACGAAGCTACCACGACGCGATTGAGATCGAGTTCCTTGATATCTTCCTTGATGATATTCTGACCGGTCTCTGAACACGTATACTTGTTCTCCCGAGCGACGGTCACGTTTGGTAGCCGACTGGCAAATCGCACCACATCCGATACATCGACTTTGGAGGCGATGTTGATGCCACAGTCACATACATACACGCCAATCCTTGGTTGTTCCACGGTCAATCCTCCTAACAGTAACGACAGAACATCTTAGTCACCAGGTCTACTTGCTGCACGACGACTAGCCAGCTGCTACCGGCGCAGCGTGCTCCAACCGCGACAACACGGGTTTGACCGAGACGATATGGCGGTCAAACAGCAATACGTCGTCCGGTAATCCGAAGGCCAAACCCATCAGCTGGGGCAAGAACAGTACAGGCATATTCACACGTCGACCCAGCACCTTTGAGACCTTATCTTGGTAGCCTTCCACGTTCAGCTGGCACATGGGGCAGACGGTCACCACGCAGTCGGCCCCGTCACATGCGTCCAATATCTCTGCAACCATGTCCACCCCGACCTCCTGCTTCGTCATCAGCAGGGAGGTGCCACAGCAGCTGGCCTCGCGGTTATGGCGATGGATCGTGGCTCCCAGAGCCTCTAGGACATGAAGCATCGACGTTGGAGCCTGATCATCATCGTAGGGGCTAAAGGGGCGTACCGTCTGGCACCCGTAATACGGAGCCACCACGAGATCCGTCAGAGGGCGTTGGACGTGAGCCTCGATCTCCTGCGACGAGAAATCATTGGCCACGACATCCATCAAGTGGCGCACTTGGGCCTTGCCACGGTAGGTCAGGTCCTCCACCTCCAGAGCACGATTGATCTCCTCCAACAGGGCACGATCCCGGTGCACGGCCTCGTGGGTGCGCCGGAAGTTGGTGAAGCAAGCACTGCACCCTGCAACGATCGTTAGGTCCTCATCGATCTGCTCGGCCAGCGCTAAGTTTCGAGCAGGCAGCACATAGCCCAGCAAGTCGCTGACGACTGACGCCGCACTGGCCCCACAGCAGGTCCAATCGGGAAGCTCGTCCACCTGCGCGCCGAGGGTCTCCAAGACGGCCACCGTCGAGCGCTTGTACTCCAGCGCCGAGGTATCCATTGAACATCCAGGATAGAACAAGTACCTCATGCCTCAGCCTCCAATTCAGCCACGCGCTCGAAGAGCCTGTTGAGGGAACGGCCCTCGCGGTCGGCGGGCCACTCGAGATCGACCTTGCCACGCATCATCATCAGCGCACCCATCCTGAGGAACTTAAACGCTACGAACGGGTTACCCTGCAGGAAGTAGCGCACCATAAACTCCATCTCGCGGTTACGACCGTAGCGCTCCATCACGTCGGCGAAGGCGTGATAGAAGGCTTCGCTCTGATGAGAGGAGATTATGCCTTCCTCCATAGCCGTTCGCTTGAGCTGGGTAATGGTCTCAGTGAGGGGAATACCGCGCGGACAGCGCACCTGACACTGATAGCAGAGGCTACACAGCCACATCGTTTTGCTGTGTAGCACCTCATCGACCAATCCTAGCTGTGTCATGCGCCACATCTGGCGCGGGGAAATGTCCATTGCGTCTGAGGCCGGGCAGGAGGCGGTGCAGGTGCCACACTGAATGCAACGGTGGAGCAGCCGGCCGTCCACCCCGAGACGGTCAGGGAAAGTGGGATCCCTTCCTGGCTTGGTCAGATCGATTACTTCCGGTACAGCCACAGGTACCTCCTTGTATCGTTGTTGGCAGATGGGCGAACGGGCAGCCCATACGGGAGCGGTACGGGTTTGCAGAGAGCAGAGGGGTGGGGCGTGACAGAAGTCTCAGCAGTGTGAGCGGCCCACCCTTGGGCCCGACGAGACGCGATAGACGACACCGAACTGGCAAGGGAGCCAACAGATGGGAGACGACGGTTCACAATCAGAGCACACTCGTCCACTGCCCGAGGGCTAACGACGTGGGGACGACCTAATGGATCAGTGAAACGAACACTCAGAGGTGCCGAACCAACCCAAATGCTGAGGGACCGATGATGGATGACTCTCATCTACGCACTTTCTTGGCGCATCAGAATAACGAGCGTTGTCTTATGCTAGTAGCGGCGCGTTAGGCCGAGACAATTTTTACACATCCATCATACTTTGTCAAGTGGGTCGCCGAGCGTGGCCTCCTTATTTGCTTTTCTCAGGCGGGCGTGATAGAATATATTACGTTCGGGCAGTCACTGTACGGGGAAGCGCCTTGCTCATCTGAGAGAAGGAAGCACAAAGTGAAACACTATGCGCGTTGAAGTGGAGCTCTTTGGACTCCCCAGGCTCATAGCGGGAGAGAAACGGATTACCTTGAGGCTGGAAGAGAACGCAACCTTCCGGGATGTAGTGCGAGCGCTAGCTCGCAGGTACCCCGACATGGTCGGAGACGTGATCCAGACCGACGGTGAGACGATGCAGCCCCCCAATATCCTCAACCTCGATGGAAGGCGCATGGTTCACCCCCATCACACGTGCGAGAGCCTAAATGACGGCGACCGAATCATCGTGATGTCTATGTCAGCAGGAGGTTAAGTGATGCATGGCTACAGCGGAAGA
>CAZGSX010000208.1:0-3027 GCA_964528475.1 uncultured Anaerolineales bacterium | reverse complement strand
GCTAACCGCCTTTCCCACATTGCGCACGTGAGCGTCTGTCCGGCAGCAAACCCGACCTACTTCCCCTGCCCAGGCCCCTTACCCGAGCGCAAGCGTCGCACCACGAAGCGCAACCCCCGACCCAGGACCTCCTCCGCCCGATCAATGATGAACCCTATCTGGTACAGAATATCCTTCTCGCCCTCCCAGTGCTCCTCCAAAATGGCGGGGTCGATGCGGTTGAGCTCGCCCACCACGCTCTGCAGAATCCAGGCCGCGACCACCACATCATCGAGATAACCCGGGGGACCGAGAAAGTCGGGGATCATGTCCAGCGGAGTGACGAAATAGGCCACGCCGGCCGCAACCTTCGCCTTGGCTCCCAGCGGCACACGCTCGTCCAGCGTCAGGCGCGAGAGCAAGACGAAGAGGTCCGGCGCGACCAGGAGGTACTCTAGGCGTTTCTCCGGGATGTCGCGTTGCTTTGCCCATCCCTTTACCCGCTCCCGCAGCCGGTGGTAGAATCTCTGCTCACGGGGGGTTCGGAAGGTCTTCTGATCTTTCATGTGTCCTGTCCCATCTCTCCTTGTCGCCGCGCGCCGACGCCGTTGTCATCTTCAGCCGCCACGTCCGTCACCGTCACCACCAGTGACATGCCTCATCTAACTCTGCTCTCTCCAAACGACAAGCAGCCATTCCCGCGCCGCCACCGGCGATGCCCCGCGTCCACCCTACAGCACAGCCAGCGCCTGCTCCAGATCCCCCTTCAAATCGGCCAGATCCTCAATCCCCGCCGAATACCGAACCAGCCCCGGCGGAATCCCAGCTGCCTCGATCTCCTCCTCCGTGCACTCCACGTGGCTGGTGACCGCCGGCGGCCCCACCACCGTCTCCACCTGCCCCAGGTTGGCGGCCAGGTAAGCATAGCGCAGCCGCGGCAGGAGCCGCCCGATCGCCTCCAGCCCTCCCTCGACCGCGAAGCTGAGCACGCCTCCGAAGCCCTGCATCTGCCGCTGGGCGATCTCGTGGCCTGGGTGGCTCTCCAACCCCGGGTAGTACACCCGCTCGACCCGGGGATGCTCCTCGAGGAAGCGGGCGATGCCTAGCGCGTTCTCGTTGTGCCGCTCCATCCGCAGCCCCAGCGTCTTAAGGGTGTGGAGGAGCATCCCCGCCGTGTGGGCCTGCATAGAGGGCCCCGTGAGCTCCCGATGGCGGTACACCCGCTCCACCAGCTCCTCCGCGCCGCACAGCACGCCGCCCAACACGTGACTATGTCCAGCCAGGTATTTCGTGGCGCTGTGGATGACCAGGTCGGCCCCCAGCTCCAGGGGGTTCTGGTTGATGGGCGTGGCAAACGTGTTGTCGACGACCGTGATCGCTCCCACCCGGCGGGCGGCGTCAGCCAGCCTCGCCAGGTCGACGACCTTCAGGACCGGATTGGTCGGCGACTCCAGGTAGAGGACGTCGCACCCCTCAGCGACGACCCGCTCAATCGCCTCGTGATCCTCCGTCTCGCAGACCTGGCAGTCGATACCGAATCGCGGCAGGATCTGGGTGAAGTGGAGGTAGGTGGCCCCGTAGGCGTCCCGCAGCGACACGGCGCGGTCGCCGGGGCTGAGCAGGGCGAACAGCGTGCTGCTGATCGCGGCCATCCCGGTGGCGAAGCTGGTGGCGCTCTCCGCCCCCTCCAGCGCGGCCACCTTCTCCTCGAAAAGGCGCGTGGTGGGATTGGAGTTGCGGCTGTAGATGTGGCCCTGGGCCTGCTTCAACGCCACCGCGCGCCAGGTCTCCAGGTCCGGGTAGGCGAAGGCGGAGCTCTCGACGATGGGCGCCGCGACGGCGCCCGTGGCGGGATCCGCCCTCGTCGCCAGGTGCACGGAGCGGGTTGAAGGTCCTTCTTGGTGGCTCAACGGTATCTCCTTTGGTAGGGGCCCAATCCTACAGCGCCTCGTTCAGATCGCGCTGGTCGAAGGCTCGAGGGCTGCCCTTCTCCTTGTCTTGAACCTGTTCGGCGGTCTCCTCCAACACGTCCGTTGCCTCGCCGCTGTGGACCGTCGGTGGGGAGAAGAGTTGGTGGACGTCGGAGCTGTCGCACTCGGGGCAGGTGATCTCATCCGGTCGTTCGCCCGGTGACATGGTGATCAGTTGGAACGCGTGACCGCAGTTCTCACATTCGTACTCATAGACAGGCATGGTTTCCTCCTTGATAAGCTCTGTCTCTGGGCGGCATCCTAAGCATCGTCACAGGGACCGGAGGACGATAGGCCCTGAATGGGTCTCCTGTGACGCAGAGCGTGAAGGCGTCGCTGAGCGCACGATGGCCACAATGACTGAAGTCCCTGCTCCAAGAGTCAGGTCTGGAACGGCCAGCACAGCTGACCAGCAGATCGGCAGCAGGGACGTCGGCTGACGCGCTCACGAGGACCTCCTGCGACCTTTCCCCATGTGGTGAGTGCTCCTGCCCTCGTCGTATCTTGAGCGCTGGCGCAGCTGCCCGCAGCCGGCCTCGATCGCCGCCCCGCGCCGCACGCGGATGGTGTGGGAGATGCTTCGTTGCTCCAGGATCGCGGCGAACCTCTCCACTGCGTCGCTGGGCGGGCGGGTCCCGCCATACGCGGCCGATGGATTGAGCGGGATTACGTTCACGTGAGCCAGCCGGTTCGGCATGCTGCCCGTCCCCGAGCCGTGCAGCCGATCCGCCAGGGCGTGGGCCTGCTCCGGTGCGTCGTTGACCCCTTCAATGAGCGCCCATTCGAAGCTCACGCGCCGCCCGGTCCGCTCCCCATAGCTGGAGCACGCCTCGAAGAGGGCGTCCAGACCGTAGCGGCGGTTGACAGGCACCAGCTCATCGCGCAGCTCATCCGTGGCCGCGTGCAGCGAGACGGCCAGCGTGATCTGCAGCTCCTCCTCCGCCAATCGACGGATCTGGGGCACCAGCCCCACCGTGGAGAGCGTGATGTGGCGCTGTCCCAGCTGGAATCCCTCGGGGTGGTTCAGGCGGAGGAGGGCGTTCAGCGAGGCGTCGTAGTTGGCCAGGGGCTCGCCCAT
>CAZGSX010000207.1:0-3039 GCA_964528475.1 uncultured Anaerolineales bacterium | reverse complement strand
GTGTCGAACATCTCTTTGGAGGGCCCGTACACATCCTCGCCGGCCTCCCGGCGCCCCGCGATTATGTCTGGCACCATCCCATCACGCCTCTGAATTGTCACCCCCTGCACCTCTTCCGTGCGCGCCTCTCCAGCCACGCTCCCGCAGAGGACAGTTACCTCGGCTCCCTGTCGGACCATCTCAGGACAGATGGTCAAGAGGTGCATCTCGACTCCACCGGTGACAGGGGGAAAGGCCCAATGTACCACCCCAATGTTTAAGTCCATGTCTCTCCCTTCGTCCTTCATCCCCCAGAAGAGCTGCCCAGCCTTGTGTTGAACCTCCGCACGTTCGCCGAGGCGCTTGGCCCGGATGATCCCCAGGATGTTCAGCTCATCCGACTCAAACTGTCTCGTTCGCAAGGCCGGTTCGAATGGGGGCGCCGGCCCCAAGAAGAAGCCGATTCTATCGCCACACTAAGGATGAACACCCATCGGCAGGCTAGCCCCCCTATCTGAAGCGGTCCGTTTCGAACTATTGTACCACAGCAGTCACGTCCCCGCCGCTGGGCTCCCTTAGGCTCAAGGTTGGGTGAAGTTGGCCTGAGTTGGAATTGCGTTTGAATCGTGCACCCCGGCTTAGCTGCTCGGAACTTGGTCGTGCCGGGCTACCCACGGCCGTCCGGAGCCATCAAAGCAGCACACCTCCAGCGCGAGTATGGGTCTGCGTGGCGCGAAAAATATCGATGATTGACAACTCCGTGCAGTCGTGTTACATTTGGCTCCGCAAGGAGGTAACAGATGAACAGATCACTTATGAGGCGGACTGGACGATCGTCAATTTGGATCATCCTGGGCCTGGCGCTGGTGGGCGTCGCAGGCCTACTACTCGTTCTCGCATTCTTTGAGCCCGCTGCCGTGGCGCCTTCGACGGCGAGTACGCCGTCGCTAAGCGCCGACAGGCTCCCTACCCAGACGCCAAACGCACCTGACCCCGAGACCCCGGAGCCGAGCGTTCCAGAGGAGCCCCTGGCTGCCACTGTGAATGGTTACAGTATCACCCAATCCTACCTGAGCGACACGATGCGGCTCAATGAGATCTTGGGTCATTTGTCGGGAGCGTCCACTCTGGACGAGAAGGAGACCTTGGAGCGTCTGATCAGATCAGAGCTGATCCTGCAAGGGGTAGAGGATGTTGAGAGACCGACCGAAGCAGAGGTCGAGGGCTTCATTGCGAGCCTGCAGCGAAACTGGGGCGTCAGTGATGAGGTCGTCGTCGAGAGGCTGGAAGCGGTCGGACTGGAGCGTGCCTTTCTGGTCGACACCATCGATCGGCTGCTTACTGTTCAGGCGGCAGTGGAACGGCTGGAGGAGGAAGGCCACAGCATCTCGGACTGGTTGCGCGAACGTCAGGACAACGCTGAAATCATGGTATTCGAGGATCTGGCGAGTGCCGAGACCACGCCCACTGCCCGGTCCACGGAAGAGTCTGAGCGCCCCACTTCAACAGCCGAGCGAGTGTTGGATACGCCCGACGTCGCGTCGGACTTCACGCTGGATCGCGCCGGTGGCGGCCAGCTCACGCTGAGCGATCAGCTGAAGGAAGGACCGGTTGTCCTCGTCTTCTTCGAGAGGTGTGGATGAGGGCCTGATCGAACGCAACTGGTGCAGTTGCGAGAGGAATATCAGGCCGTGCAGGAAGCCGGGGCGGAGGTTGTGGCGCTCGCTGTCTCGTCGTTGTCCGATGTCGAGCGCGGCGTCCAGAGTGTCGTCAACCCTCCCTACCCGATGCTGGCCGATCCAGATCACGAGGTTGCTGAAGCGTTTGGCGTCTATGACCTGCTAGGCAATGGCTACGCTGCACCCTCCGTGTTTGTTATCGACGGGGACGGGGACGTCGTGTGGAGCCACGTGGGCCGGAATTCGAGCGACCGTCCCGGGGTAGACGCGATCCTGGACCAGATTCCCTGAGGTCCCCGTTAGCAGTTTCCAACGATCCACAGTCGCACTGAAGCGCGGCCCAGATCCGACAGCCAGCGGAACCGGCGAGAAGAATTGGAGCTGCTCCAGGATCTCCTCCGCCGGACGCTCTCCGCGAAGACCGCGGCAGAGGCGACCCACCAGCAGGGGACGACGTCCGGACCACCACGTTGCACCTAGTTCGCAAGACGCCGCAAAATCGCCCTGGCCGCCACCAGGCCCGATGCGGAAGCCTGAACCAACCCGCGGGTCACCCCGGCCCCGTCGCCGCAGGCGAACAGATTGGCAACTTCGGTCTCCATCTGCGGGGTCAAGCGCAGGCGACAGGAGTAGAACTTGACCTCCAGACCGTACAAAGAGGTATGGCGAGAGGCCATGCCGGGAGCCAACTCGTCCATAGCGTGTAGCATCTCCAGAATCGTCACCACATGTCGATAGGGCAATGCCAGGTTGAGATCCCCCGGAGTCGCACTGCTGAGTGTCGGTGTGACAATGGAGCGGGCGAGCCGCTTCGGAGTCAAGCGACGTCCGCTCTCGACGAGGACCCGGACCACCGGGGTCCGCATCTTAACCTCCACATCCCGCTTTACCAATTCGTCCCGCATAGCTCGCATCACCTCAGCACAGCGTTCGGTTCCTATGTGTCGAATGGGCACGGATATGAAGCGCAGGCCCGCTAAGGCGGCCCGCTTCTCCAGTGCCTCAACCTGATCGGTGCGCCTCCCGTAGACCGATCCGGACGCGCCAAAGCGGACGTAGGTCTGATCCACCTCCCGTATGAGCCTACCGACTTTCTCCTGCCCTAGTATATCCGCCAAGCGCCCCCCGATGGCCGGAGACAGCGTTAGCTTTCCGTCCGAATACGCCCCGGCACCGCCCCAGCCCGCCATAATCGCACAGGGTTGGCATTGTCGACACTTACCTCCGCGATCGCGGGATGGACAGTGACGATCCTCGATGCTCTGTCCCTTGTCCAAGATACCTATACGCAGGTCCGATCGCTCGCTCAGTTCAAGAGCTGCGAACACCCCCGCTGGGCCAGCGCCGACGATGATCACGTCAAACATTCGATTCTCCATCC
>CAZGSX010000206.1:0-3058 GCA_964528475.1 uncultured Anaerolineales bacterium | reverse complement strand
GCTTGAACTCGGTGGGGCTGCCCCACTTGAAAAGGGAGCGATACGTCCCTGGCTCGGGCGGCGATTCCGTCCACGCAGGTACTCGATCGTCCTCACTCATCGTAGAGGATCCCTTCGCTCATCAGTTCGTCCACGGGTGCAGGGGTAGGTGCCGTGCCACAGCATGGTGGCGGTCACTCGCCTCCATTCTGAGCACGAACCCGGAGGACCGCCGTGACGCCGATACCGATCTTGACATCAGGTCCTTGGCTGACTGCATCCTGTGTCTGCTGGCCGAGATGGTCGTGGGTTCCAATCCCCTGCCCTCGACCCAGGATGTCAAGCCAGCGCGGGCCTGAGAACAGACCATGTGCCCATTGGTGCTCTGCATGTTGGCACGACACGGGCCGTGAGGGGATCTGCTGAGCGACTTCAGCTCAAGCGCGCCCGCGAAACATCCTGGTGAGCGCAACCTCTTCAGCATAGCGCGCCAGCTGACGCTCCAGCTCCCGGGAATCCCATTCCAAGAGGTTGGCCATCGTCGCTGCCACGCCGGGCGCACATCCCTCTCCCTGCTGCTCATCCTCATACAGGATGTTGGTGCGCCTCATCATGAAGTCATTCAGTGTCGCCGCTGTCTCGCACTCGACCGCATACGGAATCTCAGCTTGCAGATACGGGAGATGGTCGACGATCCTGTCGCACCACCGGGCGTTCCGTTGGCAGATCGCCAATACGGTACCGCAGTCCGGCCCGTACGTCCAGCAGAGGTGGGAAAGGGCGTCAGCAGGAAGGCCAGGATACTGCTCAGTCAGTCTTGCTTGCTTTCGCCGAGCGTCAAAGGCGTTGTCCTCAAGAGGGATCTTGTCCGTCATGCAGCCCCGCTTTGTCTTCGTCCCAAAGTCGCGGGCCAGTCTGCGGACCACGTGATCAACCAGATCCTCAGCCATCCTTCGGTAAGTGGTCAGTTTGCCGCCGGCAATCGAAACCAGCCCCGAGTCGCTCTCGAAGATACGATGCGCTCTGGAGATTTGATAGGCCGTGCTGTCCCCCGTGGTAACGAGGGGGCGGACGCCGGAAAACGTGCTGATGATGTCCTTAGGCCCAACCTCAGCCTCTGGAAAGGCACGATTGGTGGCAGCCAAGATCGCCTCGGCCTCACGGGGCGTGGTGAATACTTGGTCGAGATCCCCAGAATGCTCGCGGTCCGTGGTCCCAACAATGCAGGTGTCCCGCCAGGGGACCACAAACGTGGCCCGACCGCCACCCGCACCAGTGAAGATGATGGCATCACGGACGCCCAGTCTCTCCCGTGGGAATACCAAATGAGATCCGCGACTCGGATAGATCACCTTGTTCGCCGCGGGGTCATCCATGTGCCGGATCGTATCGCACCACGCGCCGGTGGCGTTTACCGTGACTCTGGCGCGAACTGCGAACGCCTCATCGCGGAGTCGGTCCACGACCCTGATCCCCCGGATCCCACCGTTTCCCTTGAGCAGGTCGACCACTTGAGCATGGTTCACGGTCAGGGCACCGGACTGCTGCGCCGCTTTAATCACCAAGAGCGTGAGCCGGGCGTCATCCGTCCGGCAGTCGTAGTAGCGTGCACCGCCGACCAGACCGTGCTGTCCCAGCGCTGGCTCCAGGTCGGCGACGTCCCCCGGATCGAGCATCCGATGCCGCCTGTAGTTTCGAAACAGCGACAGACCATCGTAGAGCCACATACCGAGGCGGATGGTGCCAAGGGAAACTCGCCCGTCGTAGACAGGAAACGTGAAAGGGGTTGGTCGGACCAAGCGGGGAGCCGCTTCACGCAGTCGGCGCCGTTCCGCGCAAGCCTCGGCGACGATGCCGAATTGGAACTGCTCCAGATATCGCAGCCCGCCGTGGACCATTCGGGACGTCTTGCCACTGGTTCCGCTGGCATAGTCCTCCTTCTCCACCAGAGCAACGGAGAGCCCGCGGAGGGCAGCATCTCGAGCGATCCCGGCACCCGTAATGCCTCCGCCAATCACCGCGACATCGAACAGCTCCTGATCCATTCTTGCTATGCTTCTCTGTCTGAATCCGGGGGAGAGTTTCATGCTTGAGACTCCGCTATCTGCTCAGATCCACACGAGGGTCGGGGGCAGCGCAGCTGGTCGCACCCGGACCGCGCCCTTAGGCTGAGGCAAACCCCTGAACGGCCGTCGGCGCCGTCCATCCCACGCCCACAAGCGCAAGGCGGGTCAAGAAGATGAGCCCGGCCCGTTGCCGGTCGCGACCAAGAGACGCCCCGCCAGGCTAGTCACGGCAAGATCTGCGACAACAGGTGATGCTGCCCCCCCTGTGCCGACAGAGGTGCTAGCGCGAGGGGCTGCTCCTCCCAGCAGCAATAGGTGGGTAACAGGAGCCACGCTCAGAGGAGGCTTCTGCTGATCACGGGCTAGACTCACCTGCCTGCGGAGAGCATGCGTGTGTCATAGATGGCGGTCGATCACTTCGTCGCCCAGGAAGTCACGGTCGGGGCAGGAAGCTCAAGTGGTGACGGACTACAGGTGCTAGGCAAGCACGCTCCTGCAAAGTCCTTCCACCAGGCCGGCGCCTGCCCGTGAAGATGGAAGTCGACCTGGAACGCAGTGTACCATCAAGTGCGGCCACGGTCAACCGCCCGATGGCATGGTTTGGACAGGAAGCAGAACAACTGGGGCAGTGCTAGCGGACACCCACCTGGACTATGTTCAGCATCCCATGCTTCGTCAAGCCCTTGAGGTGAAAGGGAGACACGATGCGCAGGATGACAGACTGACGTCTCGCCCAGGGTAGCGAGCCATCGACGGTTCCGGGTCGCCACCAGAGGCGGAGCAGGCGTTCCGTCGGGCGGGTATGAAGCACTATCTGGAGATCCAACTCCGGGACCCAGGGCCGCACTTGGACAGGGGAACGCTCAGCCCAATACGCCAAGGAGTCACCGAGAAGGGTGAAGGCGGGCCCCCTGTCGCAAGACCGTGGATCAGACACGCCGCCAATCCTTGGTCTGGGTTTCACTACCGGACACTTTTCGAGACGGTTGGCTCATGATATGCTCTAGCTAACA
>CAZGSX010000205.1:0-3093 GCA_964528475.1 uncultured Anaerolineales bacterium | reverse complement strand
AGGCAGTCGTGGATGAGGCCGGTGATGAGCTCGCGGTAGAGCTCGGGGATGGTGGGGCTGAGCTCGTGGTCGATCAGCTCGAGAAAGTAGTTGATCCAGGTGGACCAGGTGTCGGTGGAGTGGAAGCGGGTGAGGATCCAGGCCGCTTGGCGGAGGGCACCTTGGATGGTGGTGATATCGTTGGGGCAGTCATCTTCGACCATGGTGCGGAAGCCGAAGTCATCGGGGGCAAGGAGGCGGGGATCGCCGATGTTGGGGTGGGTGGCGGAGGGCTCGATGAAGTCGCCGAGGGTGTCGTCGTCGGAGTGGGGGAGGGTGGACTCGAGGGCGGTGATGCGGGCATGTAGGTCGCGGATGATGGTCACGAGGGAGATATCGACCCAGGAGACGGCGGAGGACAGCGGGAAGGGGTCGTTGTGGGCATCGTAGCGGGATTCGATGACGTACAGGGTGTGTTCTGGTGACCAGGTCATGACTCTCCTTTGCGGTAGTAGTAGCGGGCGGTGCCGGTGCCGATGCGCCGGCCGGGGCCTACGTGGTGGTCGAATTCGTACCCCTGGCGCGACAGCCATTGAAGGGCGGCGTGAAAGTCGGGCGAGCTGGCGGGGCGGAAGGGGGCGTCGTCGACGCGGACCTTTTCGATCTTCTTGTCGATGAACTGCCGGCCGCGGCAGTATCCGGAGACTTCGAGGGTTATGGTGCTCATTGGTCTCTCCTTGGTGGGTGGGGCTGGGGCCGGAGGGCCTCTGGCCCTCCGGCCGAAACGGTCATGCTTTGAAGAGTTGGTCCCGATCGCGGTTGCGGTTGGACGGCAGAGCCTGAGCGGTTTCGTCGAAAATGAGCTCCCCATTGCGTTCGGCCGCCTTGCGGTGGGCGATTAGCCGCTGCTGGTGGGGGAGGAGATCTTGGGCGATGTGGTCGAAGTCGGAGGGGGCAAGCTGGTATTCGCCGCGGCTACGGCGGAGGAGGATGATTTCCTGCCTGGAGGGCGTTCCGAAGTAGGAGCGGTAGGCGTCGGTGAGAGCCCTTTTCTTGAGTTTCCAGAGCTTGGACCGGGCGTTGGGGGCGAAGTACTGCTGGTCCCAATCGAATTCGGTGGCGGTGCCGACGCCGGTGCGGGTGAGAAGCTCGCGCGCCTCGGAGAGGGTAAAGCCGGTGTCGACGAGGTCGCGGAGGCGGTCGAAGTCAGAGAACATGATGAAGCTGGCGCGGACGGCGTGGTCGGTTGGGGCGAGGCCTTCTTCGTACAGCTCCTCCTCGTCGAGGAGGTGGAAGGTGGGATTGGTGTGGCCTCCGTGGATCTCCTGGATCCACTGGCGGAGGAGCGGGTAAGCAAGTTGGGTGTGGAGGCCTTGCTTGTCCTTCCAGACGTGGATCTCCTTGGGATTGAGTGGATCAACCCCGAGGGAGCGACAGCGGCGGATGACGAGGCCGATGTCGTGATTGGAGAGCGGGAAGCGGCTGTCATTGGCCCAGGGGGCGACAGCCTTGATGGCCTTGGCCATAGCGGTGATCTCTTGCTGATCGCCGTACAGCTGGCCGAGGGATGCGGCGTCGTTGGCGTCGAGGACCTCCACGGTGGTGGTCTGCTCTTCTTCTTCGATGGGCTCGAGTGTGTTCTTGGTGGTCGTCTCGTTCGTCATGGCGGCACCTCCTTAGGTGCTGGTGCAGTCTTTGCAGAACTGCTGATCGGGATGCCAGGGCTCGAATTCTTGGCCACAGGCGACACAGTAGTAAACGGGCGGATCGTCGATGCCAGGCCAGAAGTCGTTGAAGTAGCGGCGGCGGATGGCCGTGAGCCATTGATCGGCGGACCAGTGGCGGCCGTTGTACGTGGTGACGGCGGGGTTCAGGACCCAGCATTGACCGGTCGGGTGGGTGGGGCGCCAGGCGGCGCCGATGGATTTCCAGAAGGCGACAGCGGCCGGGTTGTAGTAGTCGGAGGGTATGATGATGATGTTATCGGAGATGAAGGGACCGGTGCGCATGCGCTCCGCCTTCAGGAAGTGTTCGGCTGATGCGGCCTGGAGGCCTTTGACCCTTGCGTGTGTCCATGTCATGGTTGGATCTCCTTTAGAGTAGGCCGAGCCGGATCAAGATAAAGATAGCGGTCAGGACGGAGGCTAGCATGATGGTGGCCTGCCAGTCAAAGCGGTTCATCGGTGAATCTCCTTGGGTGTTCAGGAGGGGGCGGGCCAAAGCCAAAGCCAGCGTCGACGACGGAGGCAGCATCGGCGGGGTCCCATCCGCGGTGGATGAGGTCACAGTAGAAGTCTTCGGGTTTGAGGGATTGCGGCTGGTTGGATTCGTCTGTTAGTGGTATAGTGTTCTTGCTCATTGGTCTCTCCTTGGTGGGTGGGGCTAGTGAGTCGGGGCCGGCTGAGCGTGGGCGCGCTCAGCCGGCCGTTTTTATTTCTCTGGCTCTGCGACAGCCACGCGGTGACCGGCGGCGACCAGCTGCTCGATGGCGGCGCTGATGCGGAAAGCGGGAATTGCGGTGCGGGTCGGGCCGTACGGTTCCGACCAGAGAACGGTATCGCATACGTCCATGACGGTTAGTGCATCCTCCTCGAAGGCGTCATAGTAGTCGCTCCTCGGGTCCAACTGGATGAGCAGGACGGCATCCGGGTGCGCTGCTTTAAGTCGTTTCGCCGTGCTCCAGACATTGTGCATCGGATCCTCCTTCCACCTTCTTCGCTGACGGACTAGGAGCAGCCCCAGTAATCGGGTAGCATTTCCTCCCACTTAGCTCCATTATATCATTTACTTCAGTTAATGTCAACCACCAATTTTGGGACCGATTTGGGATAATATTTGGGTTAAGCCAGTTATCCCAAACAAGCCACCACAACAAAGCCGAGGCCGCGGGCCGGGACAAAAGGAGGCGGATCACCCGAGGCCGCCCGAGCCAAAAAGAGACAGCTGGCGCGGAGCCGGCGGGGAGGAGCCGAAGCGGCGCCAGGCGCGGAGGACGGCGCAGCCGGCGCGGAACCGACGGCGCCAGCAGCGGAGCGAGGCAGAGCCGAGGCGGGCACGGCGGCCGGAGGCGCGCGCGGAGCGGCAAGCGCGCGCGAGGAGCCGGCAGCGGAGGCG
>CAZGSX010000204.1:0-3094 GCA_964528475.1 uncultured Anaerolineales bacterium | reverse complement strand
GTCAGGCCAGGCACCGCCTGAACGCCGTGGTTCCGGTTCTTGGTGTGGTGGGATCTCCACTGCTAAACGCCAAGCCAAACGCTTTGCAAACGGCATTTCTGGTATGATGGCTTCAGATGGCGGGGGACGCGCTCCCATGATGGTGCGTCATAATGGGTGCAAGAAGAATCGACGAGCAAGAGGCTAGAGATCACACTGTATGTCAACACGGCTTACGTGACGGCGTCTGGCATAGGCTTCTTGTTCTTGCCAGATTTCGCAGAGAGTTTGATGCCCGCCACGCTGCCCGATAAGGCATTGAACACGTTCTGCGGGCAGATGATGTTAACGTTTGCGTCTGTGGTGTCCTTGGCAGCCCGCGGCGGAGCTCAATTGTTCAAGTTGTCCCTGGTGATGCTGGCTCTTGCTGCACACCACGTGGTCATCTTCGAATACCAGTTAGCCACGGGCTGATGTCCTTCGCCTCGTCGCGGATCCCGTTGATCGCCAATGCAGCCTTCACGATGCTGCTATGCCCCTTCGGCGGAGACAGTGAAGAATGATCCAGGGACTGCTACAAGTAAGCCCGCCGATGGTGGCGTGGATGGAATGGGATGATACGGCCTCCCTGTGGAGGACACGGCTCTGGCGATCGTTGTCACCGGAGTGCTCAAGAACCCAGGTGCGTCGACGGAGACTGCTATGAAGGTAGTGAGTGTGGACAGAGAGCAACCCGCGCAGCGGTCACACCTGTTCACGCTGCGGTTGTGGCAAGAAGCGCTCGGGGACGGAGAGAGCGACTGGCGCGGCAAGATCCAGCACGTGATCAGCGGGGAGGCACGCTACTTTCGCGGTTGGCCTGCCCTGGAGGCCTTCTTGGAGGAAGTCGCGGGCAAGGTAGACGCTGAGGCGGCTCAGCCCAGTGGCGCGCGTGCCACGGACGGCCCCGGTTAAGCGTAAAGGAGAAGGATCGAGGGCTAGGCTGACAAGGGAAAGGGTTCGACCGTAGGCACATCAGAGCGGCACGCAAGCAGATCAACCGAAAAAGATGAGACAAGATGGATCGCGATTACCGAAGTCTGAAGCCGCTTGTGTGGTCAGCGAGTGTTCACCAGACTACCAGGTGGTCAAAACGAAGAAAGGGGGCTATGCCCCCTTTCTCAGTCGGGGCGCCGGGATTTGAACCCGGGGCCTCTACAACCCCATTGTAGCGCGCTAGCCTGACTGCGCCACGCCCCGATGGGTCGAAGCATCTGTCAGCAGACTCCGACCGCAACAGAAGGATACCACCTTTCGGCGAAGGTGTCAAGTCAGGGGCCCAGTGAATGCCGCCTGCAACGTGACGTAAATCGGCCCCAGCTACCGCAGCGGCAACAAGCTCGCCGAACACCACACTCAAGTGCGGAACACCTCAGACGCCTCAGGGCACCTGCGACGGGCTGAATCCGTATGCGAGTGTGCCTGACGGAGTGGCTGGAAGTAGCCGCCTTCTTCCAGCAACAGACGGTCGCCTTCTTCGGTGAGAAGAGTGAGGGCAGGAATGCGCGACGACCCTGCACCGCTGCGGCAGCCACTCACAGCACGGTGGCTTCGACTGGTACCTATCCGCCGGCATGCGCATTGCCTGCTATGTCCGTCGCTCGCAGGATACCCCTGACCCTGGTCTTGACAGAATGAGGTAGAGTCGGGTATACTATGTCACGTGACCTGGCGGCAGGTGCGCGTTAGCAAGCCGTGACCGGTTGGTCCTGGTCTACCCGCACCGACAGTGATGCAGCGCCGTCAGTGGATCCCAAGGATGCGCCAATCATACCACGAGGAGGGGCCTACGGGCACTCGTGGACGGGATGTCGACGATTTTCGTGTGTTGTGTCGACGGAGGCCATCCCTCATAGGTGAATACTAAGGAGGAGTTGCGATGGAGTTCGAAGGATACTGCGTGAAGTGCCGCGAGAAACGGACCATCAAGGACGGCGAGGTGGTGAAGACGAAGACCGGCCGCCGGATGGCCAAGGGTAAGTGCCCGGAATGCGGGACGACGGTGAATCGGTTCCTGCCCAGCGAAGAGAAGAAGTAGCTCCCCAGAGGTTCACCGGCCCGGCGCATTGGCCCGATAGACCTCTGACACCCTCGATATGCGAGCAGACGACGCCGCGGCCGCGGCGTCGTCTGCCTAACTGGTTCTCGATTGGTCGTCGGGTCGAACACCCTGCAGCAGCCCCGCCAAGACCTACTTGGTGGCGAGCGATGGTTGCATCGCCTGGCTACAAGGTTACCGGCACCTCTCTCGCCTCAGCGGCTGTCGGATTGCGGTACAAGTAACACTATCACTGGCACATAGGGTTCCAGCACCCGGCCCACTCTCCATCGTCACCAGCGGCAAGAAGAGCCGTCTTTCCAGCGAGAGCTCGAACGTCGCCGTCACGGCCCTGTCCGCGTTCATCACCAGCACCAGCGGATTGCAGCTCGTCTCCGCGTCGCCCGCCCACCCAGCAAACGTCCAGCCCGTCTCGGGGACGGCCGTGAGGGTCACCACCTGGCCGTGGACATAGCGCTCACGCTGCGGCTCCAGGGCCACCTCACCCTCACCGACGACGGAAACCTCCAGCGCGTGCTCCCCGGGCTCGACGGACAGAAACGCGGCGCTGAACGGGCCCCAGGCGCCACCCTCACTCCGCCCGTGGACGAGCACCAGGTACCGCCCCGCCTCAAGGCCCCCCGTCTCCAGCCCGGCCCGCACCTCCTCGCTCAGCCCGCCCCACGCCCCGTCCGCCGCCACCATTGATGCGCCACTGCCGTCCGCGCCAGGCGCGTCGATGAAGTACTCGGCCGCCGCGATGGGCGAAGGCGAGTCGCCCGCCAACCGCTGGTCGACCAACGTGGCGGTCACCTCGACCGCCGTTCCCCCGGGCGACGTGGCGGGCTTCACCGTCACCGCGACCGCGTCCGGCCCGTAGCTGATTGCGTAGGGCGCGAGGGCGATCTTGTGGGCGTAGACGAGGGCGGGGCGGTTCTCCGCCCAGAAGTCGCGCCCGTAGCCCGGTGCACCGTCCAGGCACTCATAGGCGGGGAAAAACCCCCCGCACGCGCCGGAGGACGGGCCGACCTCGAAGGT
>CAZGSX010000203.1:0-3101 GCA_964528475.1 uncultured Anaerolineales bacterium | reverse complement strand
ATCAGACGATTCCCCCGGGACAAATCGGACACTTTTTGTGAACCAGAGAAGGATAAAGAGAAAATATGCCAACAATTTCAATGGGTAACAAATTAAATGTTGTTGCGATTAGCCTGAAAATGCTCCAGGCTAATAGCAACTGATCAATTCCTAAGTTTGACAAAGCATATCAAATCATACCATAAAGAAGGTTGATATCAAGATAAAAACATAGGGAAGAAGCAAAAATTAGCCGATTTTGGCCTCAATATTGTTGCGATTAGGATGATACGATTTTACTTGACATGTTGCGATTAGGGTGGTATGAAATGGGCTATGATCCTATCGCTCAGTACCAGATCCTATTTCGAACTGCTGGAGGCAAAGGTCTCACAGGGCATGGGACAGTTCGGAAGGCAAACGCCCTACCTTCTGGCCGATGACCCGGGGATTGCCAACTATGAGATTATCCGGGATGTCTGGCTGGATGGTGTGCCGATTAAAGAAGCATCCGAGCAGCATGGCCTTTCCCGGTCACAGTACTATGAAAAGGAAGATCACTTTGTGAAACATGGTCTTCCAGGTCTATTCCCTGAGGTTAGAATACTTCCGATTTCGCAAGAATTGGAGCGTCTGGTGATTATGGTCAGCAAGGCACGACCGTCCGTGACTCAACAGGCCATCCTGAGGATGGCCGAGGCAGTTCCTGTAACGCAAGAGAAAGCCAGTCCAGAATCTGTTTCGCAAATACTGGCATCGTATGGGCGGTCTGTGTCGAATCGGCCCGGGGACAATGAATTTTGGTCCCGCATCCAGAGAACGCTCAATGAGCTGAATCGTCTGAAACAGGGCGTAATAAAAGGCCGAAATAGGCGAAGGCGGCGAGAGACATTCTTTCATGATAATGATCCGTATCACAAACGGCTGGAACTGTTAAGAGAGCTATTCTACCAACCCTCTCTTGGGGTGAAGGAGGCCTGCGTGCAGTTCGGCATATCGCCGGCGAGCTATTATCGTCTGATAAGGGACTATCAAGTATTGGGTCCGTGGGCGGTGATACCCGGGAATCTTCCCGGCAAAGAGACCATGAGCAGTGAAACGGAGCTGAACATTATTTTGCGGAAACTTCGCCTTCCCAATTATTCTGCCCAGGATATTGTCAAGGCCTTGAATCTGCGATGTTCGAGGTATGCTGTGAACCGGGTGTTTTCCCGATGGGGCCTGGCGGACCGGAAGCGTCTACCTGTAGCACTGGATCAATACTTAGGCGCTACTGAAGACAAGCCCTTTGAGCCCGTAATGGCTGCCTATCATTTATACAGTGAAACATCGCTTTTACAATCCCGTCGCATTAACCGGCATTTTGAACAGCTGTGTCAGAAGATGCGCACCCATGCCTATCAGTTATGTGATCCCGGCCCGTTTATTCTGGCGCAGTTTGCGAATGATTTGGGGATTGTACAGGCCATGGAGTCGCACGGACCGCCCCGATTGCGAGGAAGGGAAATCAGTAATCTTGCGTTGTTGAATGTATTTCGGATTTTGGCAGGATATCGGCGAATCAACCACCTGAGCGATAATCGGGATCGATCGGTTGCCCTGGCCAGTGGACTGGGAATGTTCGGATCTCGCTCAAGATATTATGATGACACGCTGGAGTTCAAATTTAGCCAGATTCATTCCCTGCGATGCGATCTCATCACTCGGGCCAAAGAGTTGGATCTTATTGAAGGGAAAAAGATTGCTTTTGATTTTCATTTCAAGAAGTTTTTTGGCGACCACAGCAAAGAAAAGGGATTTGGGAAAGGACCTGACAAAGCAGGAAATATGGTGCCTGGATTCAGGCCTCATGTGACCTGGGATCTGGCGGCCAACACGATTCTATCAATGAACTACTACCATGGTGGTGTGAGGGCGTCGGGCATTCTGGAACAGTATTGTGAGGAACAGATTTTTCCGCTGTTTGATCCACGAGCAATCGAAGAAATCTATATGGATTCGGAGTACACCAAAGAAGCCAGTCTGCAATACTTCAAAGAGAATTGGTGTCCCAACGGCGATGTTTTCCTCTGTCTGAAAAAAAACAAGCAAATCAAGAAGCTGATTGCACCCGCTCTGGAGTCGGAAGAGGGATGGGAAAAGCATGATGAGCAAGATGAGGTGAAGACCGTTGATGTAACGCTTCCCAAAACCAAGCTTCCGTTACAGATTGTCATCTTGAGAGATTTGGAAACCGGGAAAGACATTCGATGTTTTGGCAGCACGCATATGGGTCTGACGTCAACGGATCTGCTCCAGAAATACCGCTATCGCTGGTTGGTGGAAAATGGCTTGAAGGATTTGGTTTACAGCTACTTCTTGGATGAAATTTACGGTCATGACCCCCAGAAAGTAGAATTTGAGTTCTACTGTGCGATGGTTGCCAGATTGACTTACGAGTACTTCTTGAAAGAGTTGGGTGGAGAATATTATGAACACCTTGACGGCAATAAGACGACGTTGCAGAAGATGCGCAATTTTCTTTTTGAGAAGCGGAACTTCACCTTGGAACAGGATTCAAATGACAATCTGGTAATGACGCTTCTTGATACCGGCGGAAATGATCTTGAGCACCGTGCATCAGACCTGTTGGCCGAGCGGATGGAACACGACAAAAACAAAGTGTTGTGGTGGGGAAATCGGGGGTTGATCCTCAGGTTCAAAGACCAGTACTAAACCCAGCATGTGTCCGGTTTCGGTCAGGAAAAAGTGTCCGGAAAAGGTCGGGGGAATCGTCTGATCATAGATTTGGATATCGGAGAATCCTGCATTGCTCAGCAATTCAAACAGGGTTTCTTTTGTCCTGAAATTGAGCCCCCATCCCTTTTTCGGATCTTCACGGGTCCCGATGTGCTGGATGAGAAAACTTGCCAGAGGGTCCCTATCTCGCATGTTTTCATTGGATGAAGAGATAACCAGTTTGCCGCCGTCATTGAGCATGTTGTAATCACCTGTCAGGAGCATTTGAGCAATAGGGTCTTGAAGGCCACAGATGACGCCGATTTTCACGATCAAGTCTGCCGGTTCAACGCTTTTTGTTAGAGTCCTTGGAATAAACTCCACAACACCCGGCTCCAGCAATT
>CAZGSX010000202.1:0-3193 GCA_964528475.1 uncultured Anaerolineales bacterium | reverse complement strand
GTTCCTCTGGTGCTGCCTGGGGACGCCTCAGGAAGCCCAGCTCGGCAGTACCCATGATCCCCTGGGGCCGGAAGAGCATCACGAAAAGCAGGATCACCGGGTAGATCACGTATCGCCAGTCGATCAGCTCGGCCGGCAGGACCCGCAGGCCCTCAAGCAGGGTCACAAACGCGTAGGCCCCCATCGTCGTGCCCGTCATACTGCCGACCCCACCAAAGACCACCATCACAAAGGGATCGATGGACTTGAGCCAGGCGAAATTCGACGGGTGGAGGAAGGCATACAGATGCGCGTACAGCCCGCCGGCCAGCCCGGCGTAAGCACAGCCGACGGTGTAGGCCAGCACCTTGTGCTGATAGCTGTTGATACCCATGGTGTCAGCAGCGGTCAGATCATCGCGGACCGCCTCGATAGCTCGCCCCGTGCTGGAGTAGATGAAGTTACGCATCACGATCAGCGCCACCGCGAATGCGCCCAGCACCCAGGGCCAGGTGGTCAGCTTGGGGATGGCCACCATTCCTCGCGCGCCCTTCATGGTGGGAATCAGCATATCGGCATTGTTGAAGAAGACGTAGGTGACAATCCCGAAGCCGAGGGTAGCAATACAGAGGTAGTCGTACGTTAGGTTGAGCAAAGGGAGGCCGACCACGAACCCAACCAGAGCCGCCAACAGGGCACCGGCAAGCAGAGCGACAACGAAAATCAGGTTCTGGGAAAGGACCTCGGGCAAGAACCCAAGAACAGGCGGGGCCACCGTCATGACCGCGCGCCGGGCGAGCCACCCTACGCCGCCACCCACGACCACCAAGATCCCCCCGGCCACAAGGATAGTGAGAGTAGTGGTGAGAACCGAGGCCTCGAAAGGCGAGACCAGCTCCTCAAGCCGCTCACGAAGCGCACGGCGCCGGTGACCAATGTCCAGCATAGATATCACTGCCACAGCGGCGATAAATCCAGCCTCGATCCCTAGCAGTCCACCCAGGCCGCCGACGGGGTTCCCGCTCCACTGAGAAACCCAGTCCTTGGTCACCAGAGCGGAGGAATAGGCGCCGATGCCGTAGAAAGCGGCGTGCCCAATGGCGAACAGGCCGGCGTAACCGTACTTGAGGTTGAGGCCCAGGGCGGAGATCGCCAAAATCGTGCCTGCCAGAAGGATCTGCTGCCAGTAGTCCGTCAGCCAGCCACGCGAGAAGCCGAGCTGCGTCACGACGCCGACGGTGAGAAAGAAGATCAAGGCTTGAAGCCAGGCGGGTATCGAGCGTATCTTCATCGTTATCATCCCCTCTACTTGACCTCCTCAAACGGGTCGCCGAAGATGCCCGTGGGCCGAATGAGCAGCATCGCGATAAGGAGGATGAATGCCACGCCATCCTTCAACGTCGACCCGTAGGGCACGAAGCCAACGGTCATGGCCTCGGTGAAGCCCATGATCAGGGAGCCGACGAACGCCCCCGGGATGCTGCCGATGCCACCGATGACGGCGGCGATGAAGGCCTTAAGCCCAGGCTGGAGGCCCATAAAGGTGAAGATCTGCGGATAGGCTGTGGCATATAGCATGGCCGCCGTTCCGGCCAGCGCACCGGTCAGGGCAAAGGTGGCGCCAATGACGGCGTTGACGTCGATGCCCATCAGGCGCGCCGTGGGTTTGTCAAAAGCGCTGGCACGCATGGCCTTACCGATCTTCGTACGCCCGACGATGTACTGCACACCCAGGAAGTACAGGATGGAGACACCCGCTACGACCAACTGGATGTTGGTGAAGGTCACACCACCCACCTGCCAGGTCACCAGCTCAAAGGGTCGCTCGAAGGCGATGTAGTCGGGGCTGAACACAAACTTGAGCGCGGTAAAGTACTCGAGGAAGATGGACATGCCCAGGGCCGTGATGAGGGCGGCAATGCGCGGGGCGTCCCTCAAAGGCTTATACGCCACCCGGTCGATGATGACCGCCAGGAAGATGCAGGCGACGGTAGCTAGCAACAGCGCGGGAACAAACGAGAAGCCGTACTCGGTGATGCCAAAGAATGACACGAAGGCTCCCACCATGAAGATGTCCCCGTAAGCGAAGTTGATCAACTTCACAACGCCGTAGACGAGGGTGTAGCCGACAGCGATCATAGCATACATGAACCCGAGCTGCAGACCATTCAGCATCTGTTGGACGAAGGTGGTCGGCTGCTTCGCCACCAGGCCCCCAACGACACGCAAGACGATCCCGGCGATGAGCGCCAGAATGCCCCAACTGAGGGCTTTCAGCAGTAGCTTTTTAAGGTTGTCCTTCATGATACCAGCTCTCCTCCAATCAAGGAGACTTCGGAAGCTAAGGAGACACGGGCCACCAAACGCCTGAAAACCTGACAGGTCTACGAAACAACATCACCCCTGGTCAAGACTTGTCTTCAAGGGTGGCCTACCGACACACGCCCTTTGTAGACCTGTCAGGTTTCCCCGTGAGTCCTCGAGAGGATCTGCCGTGCGCACTCCCGAAATCCGATAGGCGCCAGGAGAGGAAGGGAATGGGCTTCCCCACCCCCCTCCTCTCACGGGCTGTAGCGCGCTACGGCGCCACGAACTTCACGAACTCCACCTCGCCACCGGTGATGTGGTTGATGGCAGCGGTCTTCTGCGGATCGCCCACCTCGTTGAAAACGATGCTACCCGCGACACCCTCGTACTCGATGACCATCATGGCATCCTTGACTGCAGCGGGGTCATCGACGCCCGCCTCGGAGATGGCCTGGAGCAACAGACGGGCCGCATCGTAGCCTAGCGCGGCCAGGGCATCAGGCGCCTGACCAAACTCGGCCTCGTAGTTGTCCACGAAGCCTTGCACGATGGGCCGCGGATCGGCGGGCGAGTAGTGGTTGCTGTGATAACCGCCGTCCACCGCCTCCAGGTCCAGCAGAGGCGAGTCCCAACCGTCGGCGCCCTGCAGAATGGCCGCGACGCCCCTCTCCTTCGCCTGCTTGGCGATGACGTTGACCTTGTTGTAGTAGTCGGGCAGGAAGAGGACGTCGACATCCGCCTCCGCGACCTTGGTCAGCAGCGCGGAGAAGTCGGTGTCCTCCTTGGTGTACGCCTCGAAGACGGGCACTTCGCCGCCCATCTCCTCGAAGGAATCCCTGTAATACTCGGCGAGGCCCCTCACGTAGTCGTTGCCCACGTCATAGAGAACCGCCGCGCTCTCCGCACC
>CAZGSX010000201.1:0-3206 GCA_964528475.1 uncultured Anaerolineales bacterium | reverse complement strand
AAGTACCGCGGCGTCGCCGACGAGATCAAGGCTGGCGTAAAGGAACATCTGGTGTCCTCCAGTCTGGGATGCTTCGCGCGGACGATCACCCGGAAAGAAGGTAACACCTGGGAGCACGACAAGACCGTAGATGCTTCATCGGTCGGCCTCTGGTATTTCGGCATGTTCGACCCCGACGACCCGCAGATCGTCTCCACGATGGAGACGGTGCGCGATCGCCTATGGGTGCAGACCGAGGTGGGCGGCGTGGCGCGCTACGAGGATGATTACTATCATCAGGTGAGTCAGGATCTCGACAAGGTGCCCGGCAACCCCTGGTTCATCTCCACGCTGTGGCTGGCTCAGTGGTACATCGCCAGGGCGGAGACGTTTGAGGATCTGCAACCGGCGCTCGATATCTTCGACTGGGTCGCCGATCACGACCTGCGCAGCGGCGTGATGGCGGAACAGGTCCATCCGTATACCAATGAGCCCCTCTCCGTCAGTCCCCTAACGTGGAGTCACGCCACGCTCGTGGCGGCGGTGCAGGAGTACCTGGAGGAGCGAGGGCGCCTTAGCCGCTGCCCCGAATGCGGTCAGCCCATTCCCTGGGTCACAACCGAGAACGACCTATAGGACGGCTCAGGTCGAGGCGTGTCACACCGATGTCGGCCATGGCGCCTATCATAGGCATCGAGATTGTACTTGCTCATAGTAGTTTGCCTCTTTGGCTGTCGGAGGAACAAAGATGAACGGACTTGAAGGTAAGAACGCCATCGTCACCGGTGGTACGTCTGGCATCGGTCAGGCCATCGCTGTGCGGTTTGCTGCTGAGGGTGCACACGTAGCCATCAACTACCGCAGGCAACCGGAGGACGCGGCACAGACCGACGAAATGGTGCACCGAGCATTGGAGAGATGTGTCCATGATGTCAAAGCGCACGGCGTCAACCACATCCTTGTCCAGGCTGACGTCTCCAAAGAGGATGACGTGATAGAGATGGTGGAAGAGGTCGTGGAGAAGCTGGGCGGTGTGGACATCTTGGTCAACAACGCCGGCATTCAGGTCGTGGGTGACTCCCACGATATTGAGATCGATGCCTTCGACCGGGTGCTATCCGTGAACTTGCGTGGAGCCTACATCGCGGCCCGGGAGGTGATAAAGCACTTTCTGGCGGAGGAGAAGCCGGGCACCATCGTCAATATCTCCAGCGTACACGAAATCATCCCCAAGCCGCGCTACGTGGGATACTCAGCAAGCAAGGGAGGTATGGGTAATCTGACCCGAACGCTGGCGCTTGAGTATGCAGCCGACGGTATCCAAGTGAACGCCGTCGGTCCGGGGGCCACCATCACGCCCATCAATCAGTCCTGGGTCGACGATCCAGACAAGAAGGCGCAGGTCGAGGCCCACATCCCGATGAGGAGGGCGGGCACCGCCGAGGAGATGGCCGCGGTCGTGGCCTTCCTCTGCTCGGACGAGGCGGCCTACATCACCGGGCAGACCCTCTTCGTCGACGGCGGCTTGACGCTCTACGCGGACTTCCGCACCGCTTGGTCATCCGAGTAATCGAGCCGATACGAACAGGGGTGCGGACAGGGAGCAACCGATGATCTCGGACCCATATTCATCACCCACAGAGGATGGAGGAACCAGATGTGGATTGCCGAAGATATCGGAGGAACCAAGACTCAGTTGGCTATCGACTTGACGGACCGGGTCCCGGTGCACGTCATCCTCGACCTGGAGGTCGCCATCTTGGGTGTGGCGTGCTGTGGGCTGGGTCTCTGACGTGCCGGGGGCACTGCCATTGACGATGCTCGATTTCGGACGGGAGGTTTGCGGTCATCTGCGCCTTGCCGAGCGCCGCGAGTGGCTGATCACCAACGGCGTTGGGGGCTACGCCTGCGGGACCGTCGCCGGCCTGCTGACGCGCCGCTACCACGGACTGCTAATCGCCGCGCTAGATCCCCCCTTGGGGCGGACGCTGCTGCTGACTAAGCTGGACGAAATCGCCACGTACGACGGTCGCGACTACTCGCTGTTCGCCAACCGCTGGGCCGATGGCCGTGTGGAGCCCACGGGGTTCCGACACTTAGAGCGCTTTCGCCTGGAGGGCACTACCCCAGCGTGGACCTTCGCCTGCGCCTATGCCCTGCTGGAGAAGCGTGTGTGGATGGAACCAGGCGCCAACACCACGTATGTCCGCTACGTCCTGCATCGGGCGACCGCTCCGCTGACCCTCAGGGTGAAAGCCATGGTCAATTATCGGGACCACCATGCCAGGACTAACGGCGACGACTGGCAGATGCGTGTTGAGGCGGTGGAGCACGGTCTGTGTATTGCGGCATTCGATGGTGCAGCGCCATTTTACGTGTTGAGCAACAGTGCAGACGCGAGGGCAGACCACAAATGGTATCGGCGGTACTTCCTCGCGATGGAGGATTATCGCGGGCTCGATGCCTGGGACGACCATCTCCACATCGGCCGTTTCCGTGCCAAGCTTCAGACTGGCGATTCGCTGCTCATCGTCGCCAGCACAGACGCCACGCCGGATCTTGATCTTACAGCCGCGCTCGACAGACGGCGAACCTACGAGGAGGAGCTCCTCCGGCGGAGCGGCGTCCTAAACCCCTCGGACGAAGATTCCGCCGACGCGCCACCCTGGGAGCAGCACCTGATCCTGGCCGCTGATCAGTTCATCGTGCGTCGCAACCTGCCCAAGGACAAGGATGGGCGCACGATCATCGCGGGTTATCCCTGGTTCGGCGATTGGGGCCGCGACACAATGATCAGCCTGCCCGGTCTGACCCTCGCTACAGGCCGTCACGACGTTGCCGAGCGCGTCTTGCGCACGTTCGCGACCTTCGTAGACCAGGGGATGGTGCCCAACCGCTTCCCGGATGAAGGGGAGGAGCCCGAATACAATACCGGGGACGCTACGCTCTGGTACGTCGAGGCGATCCGCGCCTACCACAATGCCACCGACGACAATGACCTGCTGCGCGACCTCTTTCCCGTCCTGCAAGAGATCATCGGCTGGCACGAGCGCGGCACGCGCTACAACATCCACCTGGACCCGGCTGACGGACTGCTCTATGCCGGCGAGCCCGGGGTACAGCTCACCTGGATGGATGCCAAGGTAGGCGATTGGGTAGTGACACCCCGCATCGGCAAGGCGGTGGAGATCAACGCCCTCTGGTACAACGCCCTGCGCATCATGGCC
>CAZGSX010000200.1:0-3224 GCA_964528475.1 uncultured Anaerolineales bacterium | reverse complement strand
GTGGGCAACAATTCGTGCTCTGCGCCTTGTGGAAGGAAGAGGGGCTGACCCATTCAGAGCTTGCTGAACGGCTCAGCGTCAGCGCGGCTACTGTCACCAATGGACTGAAGCGGATGGAACACGCCGGCTTTCTGGAGCGACGACCGGATCCCGAGGACCAGCGCGTGTCTCGTGTCTACTTGACGGACGCAGGCCGCAACATCCGTGGGGCTGTCGAACGCGTGTGGGCAGAACTGGAACGCGAGACCTTTCGGGGCCTGAGCGAGCAGGAACGCGACACGCTGGGCCAGCTGCTGAAGCGCGTCTACGAGAACCTGGAGAAGCCTTGAGGTCTGGTCACGGACGTCGAGGCGGCTCCTGAGAACCAGGGCTCTGCTGGAGTGGAGCTTGGGAGCATGCGGCGGCAGCGGAAGGTCGGGCAGATGACCATAATTCCGTTGCCCCCAGCGGTGGGCCGGTGAGCCTGCGCCGAATGGCTGTGGTTTTTTGGGCAGGTGTCGATGGATTCACGCGGAGGGCACTGACTACTGTGGGAGACCTTGAATGAAACCACTTATTCGCATGGGCCGCTTCCTGCGGCCCTATTGGCGGTCCGTCGTCGTGGCCTTGATCCTTCTTATCGGCGTCGTGGCAGCTGATCTTCTCATCCCTCGCCTCACCCAGCGGGTGATCGACAAGGGCATCGCGCAGCGCGACCTAGGCGGTATCGTCAGCACTGCCCTCTTGATGCTAGGGGCCGCTCTGCTGAGCGCCATGCTAGCCGTCGCCAACACCATATTGTCCGTGCAGACCGGGCTCAGCGTCGGGGCTGATCTGCGCAGCGCTATCGTGCGGAAGGTGCAGACCTTCTCCTTCGGCAACCTGAATGACTTCCAGACGGGCCAGCTCGTCGTTCGGTCCACCAGCGACGTGCGCATGGTAGAGATGGTGTTGCAGATGGGGATGCGCATCATGGCCCGCGCGCCCCTCTGGGCACTGGGGAGCATGGCCATGCTCATATCCACCAGCCCTCAGTTGGCGCTCGTGATGGTCGGGCTGCTGCCCGTGCTTGGCGTCTTCGTGTGGTTCTTCCTCACTCGGGCGCGCCCCCTCTTCCTGGGTGTCCAGGAGAAGCTCGATCGCCTCAATCAAGTGCTCCAGGAGAACCTGGCCGGCGTCCGGGTGGTGAAGGCCTTCGTGCGCGGGGGGTACGAGATCGACCGCTTCGAGCGCGCCAACCGTGACCTTCTAGAACAGAATCTGGAGGTCATGCGCTTCCTCTCCGTCGTCCTCCCGACCGCGTTCTTCTTGGTCAACTTGGGCGTGGTGGGCGTTGTCTGGTTCGGGGGCATGTCGGCTATCCAGGGGAGTTTCACCATCGGCCAGCTCGTTGCGGCGGTGAACTACATGTCGTACGCGCTCTTTCCGGTGATGATGCTGGGAATGATGGTCATGCCCATTTCCGCCGCCAGTGCCTCGGCGGGCCGCATCTGGGAGGTGCTGGATCGCGAGCCGGACGTTAGACAGTCGGGAGATGGGAGGACGCTGTCTCGCGTGGAGGGAAGGGTTGCCTTCGAAGACGTCTGCTTCAGCTATGACGGGCGATGCGGGGAGCGCGTCCTGGAGAACGTTGATCTTGTGGCCGAGCCAGGGCAAACGGTGGCGCTGCTGGGTGCCACTGGATCGGGGAAGTCGACTATGGTGCACCTCATCCCACGTTTCTACGATGTCGACGCCGGAAGGGTCACGTTGGACGGGGTGGACGTACGCCAGCTCTCCCTTCACCAATTGCGGACGCACGTGGGGGTTGCCCTGCAGGAGCCGGTGCTGTTCAGCGGCACCATCCGCGACAACATTCGCTACGGCCGGCCCGAGGCCGGCGACGACGAGGTCATGGCTGCCGCGAGGGCGGCCCAGGCGCACGATTTCATTACTGCCTTTCCCGAGGGCTACGATACCCACGTCGGACAGCGGGGCGTGAACCTCTCTGGTGGGCAGAAGCAGCGCATCGCTATCGCGCGGGCGCTCTTCGTGCGGCCCGAGGTGCTGATTCTGGACTCCAGCACGTCCAACGTGGACGTCCAGACAGAGATTCTGATCGAGCAAGCGCTTGGGGAGCTGATGGCGGAGACCACGACGTTCGTTATCGCACAGCGGATCAGCTCGGTGCTCACTGCGGACAAGATCATCGTGCTCGACCGGGGCAGAATCACGGCCGAGGGGACGCACGAAGAGTTGATGGCTACCAGCGAGATCTATCAAGAGATCTACCGGTCGCAGCTGGGGGATGGAGGATTGACCAGTGGCTGAACGCGACAACGGACACGAGCGGGACCAAGCGCGCGAGAGACCCGGCCCCGGGCCACGAGGCCCCGGGCGGCATGGTGCCCGCATTGAGCGCGCCAAGGACGTCGGTGGCACCTTTCGCCGGCTGGCAGACGCCTTCGCACCGTACAAGCTCCCGTTGGCTGGGGTGCTGATCATGGTCGTCGGGAGCACCCTGCTCAGTCTAGTGGCACCTTTCATGATGGGGATAGCGATTGACCGTTTCATCACTGCAGGCAACTCCTCCGGCTTGCGCCGCATGGTACTCCTTATGCTGTCGGCCTACCTGGGTGCCTGGCTGGGACAGGCTGGCCAGTACTGGATCATGGCCAGTGTCTCGCAGCGCGTGCTCCGGGACCTGCGGGAGCGGCTGTTCATCCGTCTCCAGAGTCTCTCTCTGAGCTACTTCGATCGCCATCCGCATGGCGAGCTGATGAGCCGCCTCACCAATGACCTGGACGTGCTCAACCGCGTGCTCTCCCAGCAGGTGACGCAGACCCTATCTGGACTGCTGACCCTGGTGGGCATTTTGGTGATGATGTTCAGCATCAACTTCTGGCTGGCGCTGGGCTCTATGCTCGTGTTTCCCTTCATGATGTGGTTCGTGGGCTGGGTAGGGAAGAGGACGCGCAGTGGATTCCGGGACTTTCAGAGACGGATTGGGGAGTTGAACGGGAAGCTGGAGGAGATGTTCAGCGGGCAGCGAGTCATCATCGCCTTTGGCCAGGAGGAGAGGGCCCTGGCGGACTTCGATCGGACAAACGATGAGGTGCGGGACGTCGGCATCCGCGCCCAGACGTTCGCCATGCTGGTCCCCCCCCTGATGGGCATCCTGAGCAATGCCAACATCGCCATCCTCGCGGGCTTGGGCGGCTGGATGGTGCTGGAAGGCTTTGCCACCGTGGGCACCATCGCCGCAT
>CAZGSX010000199.1:0-3229 GCA_964528475.1 uncultured Anaerolineales bacterium | reverse complement strand
CCCAGGCTCAGGGCTATCACTGGCAACACCGCCACAACGACGAAACAGATCAGAAGTCGAGTGCGGATGGTCGTTGGTCTGAACATCGCTCTTCCTGCCCTGGTCTAGAACCCCTCCAGCTTGCTCAGATCCACAATCCCGTCCGCCAGCGCGGCGATGTGCTGCAGCTGTGCCAGCCGATTCTCCCGCACCGCCTCATCCTCCGCCATCACCAGCACCCCCGACTCCCGGGCGAAATAGGCGTCGATGAGGTCCACCAGCGGCTCGAACGTCGTCAATAACGCATCCACCGAGCTCTCCGGCGTCACGTCCAGCCGCGCCTGCACATAGGCCTCGTACAGCTCGTGCTCGGCCGCTTCCTCGAACCGCTCTGGATCCAGCTCGAACCGCTCCTCCAGATCCCGCGTGATCCGCACGCAGCGCGCGTAGTTATCCAGAATCCTATCCCAATCGTCGCGCTCCACCCAGCGGGAGAGCTCCCGGACCCCCTTTCGGGCGCGGTAGGGATCGTGGCCCCTCTCCGCCAGCATCGCGTCCACCACATCGTAGCTGAACCCCTCATCGCGCAGATAGCCTCGCAGCCGCTCCGCCACGAACGCCACTGCGGCGGACACGGCACCGTCGGACGACACATCCACCGGCAGCAGCCGCCCCGCCATCTCCAGCCCTCGTCGCACGGAGAACGGGATCTCGTGGGCCAGCAGAATCTGCACCATCCCCAGCGCGTCCCGCCGCAGGCCGTACGGGTCCGCTGAGCCCGTCGGCACCAGATCAATGGCGAACAGCCCCATCAGACTGTCCAGCCGGTCGGCGAGCCCCACTGTCAGCCCGATGGGGGACTGTGGCAGCTCATCGTCCGCCGACCGCGGGAGATAGTGCTCGTAGATGGCGCGCGCCACCTCCGGCCGCTCTCCGGACTGCAGCGCGTACTCTCGACCGATCACCCCCTGCAGGCTCGTGTGCTCTACTACCATTTTCGTGGCCAGATCCGCCTTGCAGAGATGAGCCGCGCGATCGGCCAGCTCCACCTCCCCTGGCTCCAGCCCCACCATCGGCCCCAGCTCTGCCACCAGCTCTTCCAGGCGGTGTGTCTTGTCCAACATCGAGCCCAGCTTCTCCTGGAACGTGAGCGTATCCAGACGCGGCAGGAACGCCACCAGCGGCTGCGCCGTGTCCTCCCGATAGAAGAACTCCGCGTCCGCGAACCGGGCCCGGATCACCTCCTCGTTCCCGTGGCGCACCGTGTCCAGGTGCTCATGATCGCCGTTCCGCACCGCCACGAAGTAGGGCAGTATATCGCCGCGCAGCGTCTCCCCCTCTTTCACCACCGGGAACGTCCGCTGGTGCTTCTTCATCACCGCCACCAGCACCTCCGCCGGCAGCGATAGGTACGTCTCCTCAAATTCCCCTCGAAACGGGGTGGGCTGCTCCACCAGGTTCGTCACCTCGTCCAGCAACTCGGGATCGTCCGGGATCCGCCCACCCACCTCTTTGGCCAGCTCCTCGGCCCGCCGCGCGATGAACGCCCGCCGCTCGGCCGGATCCACCATGATCTCATGCTGCTGAAGTGCATTCGTATAGTCATTAGCGTGCGGGACCTCGAACGGCGCCGACCCCTCCGAGCGCGGGCCCCGGCTGACGCGTCCGCTGGCCACCCCCGCGTAGGTGAGGGGGATCACGCGCTCCCCGAGGAGCGCCACCAGCCAGCGGATCGGGCGGGCGAAGGTGACCCCGGTCTCATTCCAGCGCATGCTCTGCCGGAAGCGAAGGCCGGCGATCAGCTCCGTCAGCAGCTGGGGCAGGAGCTCCACGGCCGGCCGGCCCTCCTCGCGCCGCACAGCGACCACGTACTCCCCGCCGTCCATCTCCTTGACCTCCAGGTCGTTCACGCTCACGCCCTGGCTGCCTGCGAACCCTCGCGCGGCGTTCGTGGGCCGGCCTCCGGCGTCGAACGCCACCCGGGCCGGTGGCCCCTTCACCTGCTCCTCGATGGGTCGCTGAGCCGGGGCCAGCCCGTCCACTAGCAGCGACAGCCGCCGCGGCGTCCCCACCACCCGGACCCCATCATAGTCAAGTCGCGCCTCCTCGAGAGCCTCCGGTACACGCTCCCTCAACTGCTCCAGCGCAGCGTCCACATCGCCCGCCGGCAACTCCTCAGTCCCCACCTCCAGCAACAGCAAAGCCGGCCCCTCCGCCCGTTCGCCCCCCTGCTCCTCCGCTCCCCCGCTCCCTCGCGCCCCCGCTCCCTCGCTCCCCAGCTCCCTTGCCCCTCCGCTCCCCTGCCCCTCCGCCCCCGCGCTCCCCTGCTCCCGAAGCCAAGGATGTCCCAGCTCCTCCCGCTGCGCCACATACGCCTGGGCGACCTCGAGGAACAGCGCCCGCATCCTGCGGAAATACCTCGCCCGCTCCGTCACCCCGATCGCCCCCCGCGTGTCCAGCAGGTTAAACGTATGCGAGCAGCGCAGCATATAGTCGTGCGCGGGGATCACCAGACGCTCCTCCAGGCAGCGGTGGCCCTCCGCCTCGTACAGATCGAACATCGTCGTCAGCCGGTCCACGTCCGCCTGGTTGAACGCGTACTCGCAGTGCTCCACCTCCTGGGGCAGATAGACCTCGCCATACGTGTGCTTCCCGTCCCAATCGATCTCCCACACCGAGCGCACGTCCTGCAGATACATCACAATCCGCTCCAGCCCGTACGTCAACTCCACCGAGACGGGATCCAGGGGGAAACCGCCCGCCTGTTGGAAGTACGTGTACTGCGTGATCTCCAGCCCGTCCAGCCACACCTCCCAACCCAGCCCGAACGCTCCCAGAGCCGGATGCTTCCAGTTGTCCTCCACAAAGCGGATATCGTGCCGCTCGCGGCGGATGCCCAGGGCATCCAGACTCTTCAGGTATACATCCTGCGGATTGCCCGGCTCCGGCTTCAAGATCACCTGGAACTGCGTATGCATCTGCATCCGATTCGGGTTGTCGCCGAACCGACCGTCGTCGGGGCGGTACGAGGGCTCGACATAGGCCACGTTCCACGGTTCTGGGCCCAGCACGCGCAGCACAGTCGCCGGGTTCATCGTCCCCGCGCCCACCTTCTCGCTGTACGGCTGCCAGATCACGCACCCGTAGTCCTCCCAATAATCCTGCAAACGCAAAATCACCTGCTGGAACGTCAGCGCCCTATCACTCACCCTCTCCCCCTTCACCGTATGACCTGACAGGTCTCCAAGAA
>CAZGSX010000198.1:0-3236 GCA_964528475.1 uncultured Anaerolineales bacterium | reverse complement strand
GACGAGACGATCTTGTTCTGGCACACGGGGGGCACCGCAGGGCTTTTCGCCCGCGACCAAGACCTGCTCATCTGAAGCCATCAGGCCGGGAGGGTCGTGCCCAGGTGCTCCTCGCTCGCACGGCCCTCCCACGCCGGGGCTATCGCTTGTCGCTGCCCACCCTGGCCCCTCGCTACCGCCGCTCCAGCTTGCCCAGCGCCAGCCCCATGCGCTCCAGCGCTGCCGTGATTCTCTCCATCGAGTTGGCGAAACAGAGTCGCAGGTACCCCTCCCCGCCCTTCCCGAACGCCGTCCCGGGCAGCACGGCCACACCCGCTTCCTTCAGCAGGTAATCCGCCATCCAGTCCGATGAAGCGCCAAAGGCCGTGATGTTGGGGAAGGCGTAGAACGCGCCCTGAGGCGTTCGGCACGCCACCCCCGGGATGGCGTTCAGACCCTCCACCAGGACATCCCGCCGTCGCTGGTACGCCTCCACCACCTCATCGACCTGCCCCTGCGGCCCGGTCAGCGCCTCCACACCCGCGTGCTGGGTGAAGGTCGCGGTGCAGCCCACAGAATGGGTCAGCAGCAGCCCTAGCCGTTCCGCCAGCTCCCGGGGCATCACCCCGTAGCCCAGCCTCCAACCCGTCATCGCATAGGTCTTGGAGAATCCGTCGCAGATGACCGTCCGCTCGCGCATGCCATCCAGGGTAGCGATGCTCGGGGCGGCGCAGCCGTCAAACGTCAGCCGCACGTAGATCTCGTCGGAGAGCACCCACGCATCGTGGCGCTGAGCGGCCTGCGCGATGTGCTGCAATACAGATTGCGAGAGCACCCCGCCTGTCGGATTTCCCGGTGAGTTGATCACGATCAATCGCGTCCGGTCGCTCACCGCCCTGTCGAAGGCGTCCAGGTCAAAGGCGAAGTCCATGTCCTCCCGTAGCTTGACGGGCACCGGGACCCCGCCCGCCACCCCGATCATCGCCGCGTACGTGGGGAAGCCCGGGTCCGGGTAGATCACCTCATCTCCCGGCTCCACGAGCGCCAGCGTGGGGAAGAAGAGCATCGGCTTCGCTCCGGGTACGACGACCACCTCCGCCGGGGCCACGCCTATGCCCCGGCGGCGTCCTGCATCCTCGGCGATCGCCTCCCGCAGGGCGGCGACCCCTGGCGGTGGATTGTACCGCGTGCGTCCGTCTTCAATCGCCCGCACACCCGCCCGGGCCACGTTCTTGAATGTCGGCACATCGGGTTGGCCGATCTCCAGATGAATGATGTCCCGGCCCTCGGCCTCTAGCGCCTGGGCCTTGGCCAGCACCTCGTAGGCCCCCTCAGGGGCCAGATGCGTGACCCGGGTGGCGAAACAGTTCATATCCTCCATGCTCTCTCCCGTTTCGATGGTTGCATCCAGTCGCATCGCTCCGTCACCCTGCATACCGTCCCTTGCCCGATGCTCCGTACCGCGTTTGCCTCCCACCCGGGGCGAGCAGACGGAGCATCTCCCACGCCTGACGTCCTCACCCGCTGGCCTGGCGAAGGATGGCCTCCAGCTGCTCTTTCTTCCGCGGAGCCAGCGGCGCTGGTTCGTGCTCGGCGATAATCGTTCTCACCTTCTCGTTCAGGCGCTCACCCAACGTTGTCCCGCCCCGCTCTAGCCACGTTTCTCGGATCTCACGGCTCATCAAATCCGGGTACCAGAAGTCCTGGAAGCGGGCCATGGTCGCGTCTGTGTTGAGGAAGTGCCCGCCCGGCCCGACCTGGTGCAGCTCGTCGAGCATCAACGTCTCATCGCTGACCTCGATACCCTTGATCAGGCCCTCCGTCATGGCCACCAGTTCGTCCGTCAGCACAATCATCTCCAGCGACGTCGTCAGCCCGCTTTCCATATAGCCGACATCGTGGATCAGGTTGGCACCCGTCAGCTTCGCCATCGTCACCGAGAGCATCGCCTCGGCGGCGGCCTGCTCGTCCATCACCTTGGCATCCGAGCAACCCGCGTAGCCCCAGGTCGGCATTCCGTACCACCGGCCCAGCTCCGCCACGGCCGCTTTCGTGAGCTGAAATTCCGGACCACCGTAACAGATCTGCGCGGATTTCATGTCCATATGATGGAGGCCGGCCCCGAAGATGAAAGGGGCGCCAGGGTTCGTCATCTGGTGCACCACCAGGCCACTGAGGATCTCGGCCAGGGACATGACCAGGCCGCTGGCGATGGTGATGGGCGCGGTGCCTCCCATCAGCGGCCCCGGTGAGTGGACCACGGGCAGCTCGTACTCGGCCATCAGGAGCAGCTTGTCAACGGCCGTCTCCGACTGCTGCAGGGGCGAGCTGGGCTCCGAGTAGAGCAAAATGTGCTGTTGCTCCCGCAGCGCCTCGTAGTCCCCCGCCGCGGCAGCGGCCATATCGATGGCCCGCTGACAACTCTCCAGGTCGTCGGTGACAAAGACTAGCGGCTTGGTCGTATGCTCCAGCATCAGCGCCATCTGCACGTCGTAGATCAAGTCGGGATCCACGTCGTCCGGAATCCCGATCGACATCACGAAATGGATATTCGGCAGGGCGTCACACAGGCGGTAAGCGTCGATCAAGTCCTCCTGGGTGAACTTGCGGTGCTCCCCGGTCCTCGGGTCGAGCAGATTGAGGCAGTCGGATCCCGTCCCGAAATAGACCTCCTGCCCCTCCAAGCGCATGGCTGGCTCTCCCTCCCGGTCGCACATGACCACCCGCCCCGGCACGGACGCGAGGGCTTCCTCCACCAGCCCGGCCGGGAACTTCACGAGGTTGCCGTCCGAGATGAAGGCCCCGGCCTGTTCCAACATCTCAAGCGCACCCTGGTGATGGAAGCGAATGCCCGTGCGCCGCAACACCTCCAGGGCGCCCCCGTGGAGCTTGTGGAGCTGATCATCCGACAACACCGCGAACTGCGGCGACTGAAAGGCAACAAAGCTTGCGGTCTTCATCTCCGTACCCCCTCTCTCTAATCTGCCACACCCAGGCGCGACCCCGCGGTCCGCCTTCATACGTCCAGAATCCCTCCACCGAGAAGCGTCACATCCCTGCCTGACAGCCCGATGTCGCCATCCACGCTGTCAGACAATCCCGCACGCGCCATACCGAATTCCCGTCACCAAGTACAGCCCCCCAACCCCCCAGCTCCCCCGCCCCCTGCCCCCACGCCTATCCCAGCGCCCGATCCAAATCGGCGATCACATCCTCCCCATTCTCCAGCCCCACCGACAGCCGAATCAGCCCGTCGG
>CAZGSX010000197.1:0-3264 GCA_964528475.1 uncultured Anaerolineales bacterium | reverse complement strand
CAGGCGCGGCAGCGCCTCCTCATCCCTCCCCTGTTCGTGCCATAGGCGGCATAGGCTCGTTGTGGCCCGCAGTTCCCAGGATCTGGCCTGCTGGTCGCGGGCTACCTGGATCGCTTCGCGTAGGCTGGCCTCGGCCCCGGCGAGATCGCCCTGCATCTCTAGTAGCTCCGCCCTCAGTCGGAGGATCTCGGCTTCGTAGTACCGCTCGCCGGATCGTTCCGCGAAAGCCAGCGCCTCGTCCACGAGGTTCAGACCCTCCTCGACTTGCCCGGCCCTGCCGCACGCCTCGGCGAGCATGGCGAGGAGGTGGGGACGCTGCATCCCCGTGCCCATGGCGGTCCACGCGTTCAGGCTGTGACGTATGGAGGTGACACCGGCCTCGCCTTCCCCCGACCGGGCCTCGGTCCAGCCCTGGATAGCCCTGGCGACCACTTGGAAGAAGGGAAACCCGTGCTCGGTGGCGAGCGCCGACACGGCCTCGCATCTTTCCCGGGCTCTCTGATCCTCACCACGCATCTGGTGGAAGAACGCACCAGCGATGTTCAAGGCAAAACCCAGAGTAAAGGGATGATCGAGTTGCGCTGCCAGCGCCAGAGCCTCACCAGCCTGCTCAAAGGCCTGATCCGGGTAGCCGAGGAGCCACAGGGTCCAGGACATCCAGGCCAGGGCAGAGACGCCGGGGTCCTGCCCGTGAACGAACGCCATCGCATGGTGCCGCTCGGGATCGTAGAAGCCGATGACGTAGGCTAGGTGCTCGCGGGCAGGGTCAAGGGCGCCGAGGTTTAGCAGATCCACTCCGAGGCCCCAGCGGGCCATAGCGATCTGCAGGGTGTCCTCCATCCGCCGAGCCAAGCTTAGGAGCCGCTCTGTGAGCTGGAGCGACTTGTGGTGTTCCCCTCGCGCATAGTAGAAGCTTCCCAGCGACCAGAGCGCTGGCAGGAGCTCTGGAGTCTCGCCCAGCCTCTGACAGAGCTCATAGGCCCGCTCGTAGGCGCGGCCTGTCTCCGGCGCGGCGTACCCACGGGCGGCCTGGTGCGGCGCTGCCAGGGCGAGCTGCAGACTCAGTTCCTGCCGGTCGCGGTCGACGCTCTCCGGCAGGGTCTCCAGCAGCGCCAGCCCCCTCGAGAAGTGGGAGATCGCCTCCTCATTGGCGGAGAGCCGCAGGGCCCGGTTTCCCGCCTGCAGCAGATACTCCACTGCCTTGTTCACGATCCCCGCCGCCTCGAACTGTCGCGCCAACGGGACAGCGATCTCCCCCGATCGCTCCCCGTGCAAACCCTCAAGCGCGGCCGCGACCCGCTCGTGGAGGCGCATACGTTCTGCCCCCTCCAGCTTCGCGTAGACATACGCCTGAAACAGGACGTGGCGGAAGCGGTAGCGGGAGAGCTGCTGATCGTCCAGTCGCGTGACGCTCTCACCCCGAATGAGCCGATGATGCCGGTCCAGCTGCTCGCTCAGGCGCCCAAGCATCTCATCCTGGTCGATGCCTTGCACCCGGGCCAGGACCTCGGCGGTGAACACCTCGCCCTCGACGCTGGCGGCGCGAAGAGTAGTGCGGAGCGGTGGGGCCACGCGCCCGATGCGCTCGCTGATCACCGCCTCGATCCGCGCCGGCAGCGTCCCCCAGTCCAGCTCCTGCCCCACGGTCCAGCGACCTGCGCCATCCTTCACCAGGTCGCCCCGCTCCTGCAGGCCCCGGAGCAGCTCGATGGTGAACAGGGGATGGCCGCGCGTCTGCCGGTAGAGCATCTCCCGGAACCGGGATCCCAGTCGGTTGGGCTCGCTGTCCAGGAAAGCGACCACGAATTCCCGACCCGCGGCCCGATCCAGGTCCACGCTGACGTCGCCGAAGCTCCGGCGCAGCTCGTTGACCACCGATTCAAGCGGATGACGCTCCCCGTCTCTTCCCAGGGCCACCTCTTCGGGGCGATAGGCACCAAGGACCAGGATGCGGCTGCCGGGCAGCTGGCGGCCCAGGTGGAACAGGAGGCTGATGGATCCGACGTCCGCCCATTGCAGATCGTCCAGGACGAGGACCAGGGGTTTGCGGCGCGCCAGCACCTGGAGCACGCCTGCGACTTGCTCGAAGAGGGCGTTCTGCTGGGGACCGGGACCCGGCGGCCCCGGGGCTGGGCTGTTGACGAGCTGACCCAGCCGGGTCAGCCAATGTGCCTCGCCGGGCGCAGCAGTCCTGGCGTCGTCCTCCGTCGCCGTGGTGCTGGCCAGCGTCGCCCGTTCGAGCAGGGCCGCGCCCGGGACGAAGGTGTCAATCAGATTCGGTCCAACCTCCACTAGGGCCTGCGCCGTTAGGGGCGCCAACTGCCACAGGCGGCGGGCATGTTCTCTGGTCATCGCGCCGGCGGCCCATCGTGTCTCGACCTCGCCGGTCAGGAGCTGAAGGATCTGGCGGAATGGGAGGTAGGGGTCGCCAATTCCGGCGTAGGCGTTGCAGCATCCGGACGCCACGATCGGAGCTTGCTCTGGCTGCTCTGGACCGTCGCCGCGCGTCTCCTGGGCACGGGCTGTGAACTCGTCAATCAGGGCTGTCTTGCCGCTGCCCGCTTCGCCGATGACGAATGCCACCCGACCGTCGCCTGCCACGGCGAGCTCGAGAAAGTCGTCCAGCCGCGCCAGCTCGCGCTGTCGCGCGACGAAGACGGGTCTCGCGGCCTCGATACCCTCATCCTCCTGGAGGAAGGCGGGAGGGCGGGCGGCGCGAACCCGGGAGAGCGCACCTGACGGCGTGGTCAGGGCCTTCGCGGGCGCTTCCTCCACCGCCTCTTTGCTGAGCGAGCCGTCCCGAATGGACTCGTAGAGCCTCGTCGTCTCCTGCATCGGCTCAACACTCAGTTCCTCGCGCAGCACGCGGCGGCATGTCTCGTACTGAGCCAGGGCTGCGCCGCGCTGACCGCCAAGCGCCAGCAAGCGCATCAGTTGCTGGTGAGCCTCCTCTCGCCATGGCTCGAGCTCCACCTCACGCCAGGCGTAGTCCCGGGCGCAGTCGTAGTCACCACGCTGCCCATAGTGTCCAGCCAGCAGACGGAGGGCTGCCAGGATCTGGCGCTGCAGCCGCTCACGCGTGAGAAGCGACCAGTCTTCAAAGGCAGGGCTGTCCTTCAGGAAGAAGCCCTCCAGGAAGCTGCCGCGGTAGAGAGCCACGGCTTCATCCAATCGGTGGGGCACCGGGGGGTCCGCCTCGACCCTTGCCCGGAAAGCGGCGACGTCGAGCCAATGATCGCTGGCGGCGTTGAACTGGATCGTCTC
>CAZGSX010000196.1:0-3289 GCA_964528475.1 uncultured Anaerolineales bacterium | reverse complement strand
AGGACGATGAGACCCGCATTCTTGGCAGCGCCTGGCTCCATCACCTCCGCTCCGTTCCGGCTCAATCATACGTCAATCAGAAAGGCTTCTGCAGCACTTCAAGCAGCAGCCGTACCGCGTTCTCTACGTCCTCTTCGTCCACCATCTCCGACGGCGAGTGGACGTAGCGGCAGGGGATGGAGAGACAACCCGCAGGGACGCCAGCACGGGAGAGCTGCACCACCGCCGCATCCGTTGTGCCGCGCTCTAGAACTTCCAGCTGATACGGAATGCCCGCGTCCTCAGCACAATCTACCAGCCAGCGACGGACCCTGGGATGGGCAATCATACCACTATCCTGCACCTTAACCGCCGGCCCTTTGCCAAGCTTCACGGCCATGGGCTTCGCCTCCGGCGTGTCTCCAGTCCGGGTCACGTCGACAGCGACGGCTACATCGGGCTCGATCCCGTAGGCAGACGTCCGGGCACCGCGCAGGCCCACCTCCTCCTGCACCGCGAAGACGACGTGGAGATCGTACTGTGTGGTCTCCAATCGGCGCAGAAGCTCAATCAGGACCGCACACCCGATGCGGTCGTCCATGGCCTTCGACACCAGCCGTGACCCCTGCGCCACGAACGGACGCACAAAGACAGCAGGATCGCCAATCTGCACCGGGCAGCTGTCACGATCCTCAGCCCCGACATCGAGATAGAGCTGTTCGATCTTGGGAACCTTGTCGGTGTCATCGCGCTTCTGCTCGACGCCGATCACCCCCACTCTGCCGTCCTCAAACGCCACGCGCGACCCGATGCAAGTCAGTGGGCTCACACCGCCGATGGGCGTGAAGCGGGTGAATCCCTCCTCGTCGATATACGTCACCATGACGCCGATCTCGTCCATATGGGCATCGAGAAAGAGACGCTGCCCGTCGTCGTCGCCTCCCACGTGCGCAATCAGGCTCCCCAGAGCGTCGACTCGGACGTCGTCAACCAAAGGCTCTACCTCGGCCCGAATGACGTCCCGCACCTGCTCCTCGGCTCCCGAAGGACCATAGCTCTCCACCAGCTTACGAATAAGCTCTCTCATCAATTCCTCTCTTTCTGCAATGCAAGGGGCCCGGCACCCTGGCGCTGATGTGGCAGACCACCGTGTTACCGGCGCTCCAAGCCACAGCTACCTTGAGGCTTCCCTCCCAGGTACCGGACACCCATTGTTACGCCAACGTCTCCCGCGTCAGGCGCGATAACGACTCGCGCATCAGCCGCACGGTGTTGTCGAAATCCTCCAGGCTCAGAAGGGCCACAGGGCTGTGGATGTAGCGGCTGGGCACCGCCACCGTGACTGAGGGCACGCCCTCGCGGGCCAGATGGATGGCTCCGGCATCGGTCCCCCCAAGCCCAGGCTGCTTGACCTGATAGGGGATGTCCAATTCATCCGCCGTGCTGGTCAGTAGTCGCACCAGCCGGCGGTCGGCGATGAACGAGCGGTCCATCACAGTGATGGCAGGACCCTTACCTAGCTCCGTGGTCGGGCTGACATCCTTGTCCTTGGGGATGTCATCGGCGATGGTGCCCTCCAGCGCGAAAGCGCAGTCAGGGTCGACAGAGAAGCCGGCTACCCGGGCTCCCCGCAACCCCACCTCCTCCTGCACGGTAAAGACGCCGTGCAGATCAAAGGAGAGCCGTTCGCCCCGTAGGAGCTCCACCAACACGGCGCAGCCAGCCCGATCATCAAATGCTTTGCCGGTGACCGTGGGCCCAAGCTCGCGGTAGCGCGTTGCGAACGTCGCATAGGTGCCCAGGGGGGTTGCCTTCTGAGCGTCGTCCTTGTCCTTGGCTCCGATGTCGACGGTGAGCTCCCTAATCTTGGACACCTTCTCCATATCATCCGCCTCGACGAGGTGGATTGGCTTGATTCCGATCACACCAGGGATACTGTCTGGACCCACTGATAGCAGCGTACCAGGAAGGAGGCGGGCGTCGATCCCGCCCACCGCCCTGACTTTCAGCAGCCCTCTGTCATCGTGATCCACCACCATCAGCCCGACCTCGTCCATATGAGCGGCAACCATCACCCGCATGCCGGTCTCCCCAGTGCCTCGCTTCACCGTCAGCAGATTGCCCAGCGCATCGATCCCGAGGTCGTCGACGTGATCGCGAACCGCATCCACCAGAATGGAGCGCACGGCATCCTCGTTACCCGAGACACCGTACGCGTCGGAAAGCTCTCTCAGTATCATAGCTATTCACCCACTTCCCAGGCGATCTCATCCAGGAGACCCGCTTCTGAGTCTGTCACGAACGCGGCCAGCAGACGTCCGGCGCGCTCCACATCCTCGGCTGCCAGAGTCTCCACCGGCTGATGCATGTAGCGCAACGGGATCGAGATGAGAGCCGTCGGCACCCCTTCCCGAGTCACTTGAATGGCCCAGGCATCGGTGCCGCTGCGACCCGGAATGGGATCCATCTTATAGGGGATCTCCCGGTCCTCCGCCACCTCCTTGAGCCGCGCAACCAGCTGGGGATGGAAATTGGGCCCCAGAGCGATGGATGGTCCCTCTCCCAGAGGAAGGGTACCCGTCTTCTCCACGCCGGCCTGCTCGGCGAAGGTGACATCCAGCGCGATCGCCAGATCCGGTGCCACGCCATAAGCAGCGGCGATCGCCCCCTTCAGTCCGGTCTCCTCCTGAGCTGTGGCGACGGCGAAGACATCCCAGGCGTGATGAACGGGGGCCAACCGCTCCAGCGCCAGGGTGACGGCCGCGACACAGGCGCGATCGTCCAGCGCCTTGGCTGCCACCCGTCGGTTCCTCAACTCGGACAACTCCCGCCGAACCGAGATCAAGTCCCCGACGGTGACCAGGTCCCTGACCTCCTCCTCAGGCAACCCCACATCCACGAAGATCTTGTCGAGCGGGACCGTCTTCTTTCGCTCTTCCTTCGCCAACACGTGTGGAGGCCGGGTCGCTACCACGCCCGGGAGCGGACGTCTGCCATGGACCACTACCTCCAGCCCCAGCAGAACGCGCCGGTCGGTCCCGCCCACCCGAGCGACACGCAGAAAGCCCTTCTCAATGTCGGTAACCATCAATCCGATCTCGTCCATGTGAGCCGCAAACATCAGTTTGGGCCGCGGCTCTGGCCCAGTTCCTCTCTTGAGGGCAATCAGGCTTCCCAGCTTCCCCTCCTCCATCTCGTCGACAAGGGGTTCCCAGGTTTCCCGCACCAGGTCCCGGATCGGCCCCTCGAACCCGGCGATGCCCTCGGCTTCGGAAAGCTGCTTCAACAAGGGGATTACATCCACATTGAT
>CAZGSX010000195.1:0-3292 GCA_964528475.1 uncultured Anaerolineales bacterium | reverse complement strand
CCAACAGGGATGGCCTTAGCGGGGCCGACGGGAGTCGTCCGCGCAGGTTACATCAAGCCCTTCCCATCTTCCGTCATACTCTTGCCCGCTCTCCGAGGTCGCTGGCCTCACCCTAAACTCGAGTCGCGAGCGTCTACAGCGCAGGGCAGGCAAGCCTCGTGACGTGTGCAGCAGCGCGCTGGCCCGGCCAATGTCGATCGAATCCAACGCCGTCGTCCGTGCCCCTTGCAAGCAAGAGGAGCCGCACCACTCGCTCAGACCCCTCGGTCCCTGTCCTGGGCAGGTAGCTCTGATGTGTGGCCCTGACAGGGCTATGACGACAGGACTTTGAGGAGGGATTTGGCCTGCTTCGGATCTGGCGTGTCAAATCCCTCTGTGAACCAGCTGTAGACCTCGGTCAGGCGCCGGCGCGCTTCCTCCACTCTGCCCTGCTGCCGAAGCAGGCGGCACAGGCTCATCGCCGCCCGAAGCTCCCAGGACTTGGCGCGCTGACCGCGGGCCACCTTAATGGCCTTGTGGAAGCTGGCTTCCGCCTGGGCCTCATCGCCCTGCTCGAGCAGGATATCTCCTCTCAGCCGGTGAAGCTCCGCCTCGTAGAAGCGCTCGTCGGTCTCCTCTACGAGGCCGAGTGCCTCCTCAACAGTTGCCACAGCTTCCTCCACAAGGCCCGCTTCAGACTGTGCTCGGGCCAGCGGCCCGAGTACAGATGTGGCGTAACATCGCACGCCCAGCGACTGCCATACTGCTATGGCATTGCGCATCTTGGCGATGCCTTCCTGGACCTCTCCCATCATCGCCAACGCTTCTCCGAAGTGAAAGGTCCCGGTGACGGACCAGGACTGAAAACCCGTCTTGTCGGAGAGTGCGATCAGCTCCTCTGCGTTCTTCTTTAGGGCGCGTGCGTCCCGGCGCAGGGAATTGAAGACGCAGCCCGCATAGGTGAGGACATCGGCCAGTGAGTACGGATGGTTCAGCTCTTTCGCCAGGGCCAGAGCCTTCTGGCTCTGCTTCAACCCCTGATCGGGATAGCCAAGACACCACAGGCAGCAGGCCTCATACGATAGCGCGGATGGCCCCACGTCCGAACCACGGAGGTTCACCAGAGGCCGGTGATGGCGTTGAGGGTCGTACCAACAGAGAGTCTGTTGTAGGTGGGTTCGGGCTCCTGCATAGTCTCCCAGAGGGAAGAGGATGATTCCCAAATACCAGTGGCCCAGGGCCGCGAGCACGGGGTCACCCGCTTCCTGCGCCGAACGTAGGGCCTCCTCAGCCATGTCACGCGCCCTTTCGTACTCAGCCCGCACATAGTGATGGACCGAGAGCTGACCCAGGACCTGACCGAGCTGAGACGTCTTCCCTATCTCCAGGCACAGCTCCCGCGCTCTCTCATGGGCTTCTCTCACCTGTGGAGCTTGCGTGCCCCTCGCGCCAACATAAGCCTTGCCGAGGGTTCTCTGCAGCGCAAGTTCTTGCTCAGCGACGCCGACCGAGTCCGGCAGTGTCTCTAGCAGACTCAGTCCACGGCTGAGGTGGGTGACGGCTTCCTGATAGGCGGACAGCTGCAGGGCCCTCAAACCCGCCTGGTGCAGGTAGCGGAGCGCCTTGCGCGTCATGCCCGCTTCCTCGAAGTGCCGGGCCAGCTGTGGCGCGACAGCGGTAGTGCGATCGTATGCCCCGTACAGCCCCTCCAGGGCGGCTCCAACTCGCCGGTGCAGGTGCGCCCGTTCTACTTCGTCGAGGGTGCTGTAGAGATACTTCTGAAACAGAACATGCCGGAAGCGGTAGCGCGACAGGGTCTGCCCCTCTACACGCTGGATGCTCTCACCGCGCACCAGACGATGCCTTCTGCCTAGTTCAGCGCTGAGGCATCTCAGCATGGTCTGCTCATCCAGTCCACGCACCCGAGCCACCACCTCAGCCGTGAACGTCTCGCCCTCTACGCTGGCTACCTGCAGGGCGGCTCGCAAGGGTTGGTCCAGGCGGGCGACGCGCTCGGCAATCACCGCCTCGGCCCGCGCCGGCAGCGTCTCCCAGTCCAGCTCTGGCCTTGCGACCCAGCGGCCCTCCCGGTCCTGCTCCAGATCCCCTCGTTCCCGCAACCCGCGCAACAGCTCAATCGTAAACAGCGGATGACCGCGCGTCTGCCGGTAGAGCATGCTGCGAAACCGCCTCCCCAGCCGGTTGGGCTCGGTGTCGAGAAAAGCGTCCATGAACTCCCGGCCGGCGGCCCGATCCAGGTCCACTATGATGTCGCCGAAGTCGCGCCGCAGTTCGTGAACCACCGGCTCGAGCGGGTGGCGCTCGCCGCGTCTGCCCAGTGCAACGTCCTCCGGCCGGTACGCGCCCACGATCAGGATTCGGTTGCCCGCCAACTGTCGGGCCAAATGGAAGAGCAGATGGATGGACCCGGCATCTGCCCATTGCAGATCGTCGAGGACCAATACCAGCGGGCGCTGGAGCGCCACGGCTTGCAGGACTCCGGTCACCTGCTCGAAGAGGGCGCTTTGTTGCGGAGCACGACCGTCGCGGGTGGCGGCTTTGCGTTCGACAAGTTCCTCCAGCCGGGTCAGCCACCGCGCGCCCCTGGTCGCAGCGGCCGCGGTGCTTTCTGCCGCCGCGCTACTCGCCAGCGCTGCATGCTTCAGCAGGTCTGTTCGGGGCACGAGGGTATCTATGAGGTCCGGTCCGGCTTCCGCTAACGCCTCCAAGGAAAGGGGGACCGTGCCCCACAGTCGCCGGGCGTGCTCTCGGGTGATTGCCCCCGCCGTCCACCGGGCCTCGACGTCCCCGGTCAGCAGCTGCAGGATCTGGCGAAACGGCAGGTAGGGATCACCGACGCCCGTATACCCACTGCAGTCTCCGCTGGCGACGACCAGCTCACCGTACCCGTCCTGGGCGCGTTGGGTGAAGGCCTGGACCAGGGCCGTCTTGCCGCTGCCCGCCTCGCCGGTGACGAACGCCACCCGTCCCTCTCCTGCCAGGGCCAAGGCGAGGTGCCTGTCCAGCTGCGCCAACTCGGGCTCCCGCGCGACAAAGACCGGGCTCTCAGCCTCGACAGCCTGTTCCTTGTAGAGGAAAGAAGGAGGTTCGACAGGAGCAACAGGCGGCGGCGCGGGGGCTTCCAACTCCCCGTCGCGGATTCTTTCATACAGCCTGGTTGTTTCCTGGGCCGGTTCCACACCGAGCTCTTCGTCCAGCAGGCGCCGGCAGGTCTCGTACTGAGCCAGCGCTGCGGTACGCTGCCCGGAGGCGGCCAGCGAGCACATCAACTGTCGGTGGGCAGTCTCGTCCC
>CAZGSX010000194.1:0-3345 GCA_964528475.1 uncultured Anaerolineales bacterium | reverse complement strand
GTGTTCCAGAGCTTCATCTGGCCCCAGGACGAGGCCGACGAGTTTGGCGCAGAGCCCACGGGGCACACCGTTCCACACACCAGCATCGTGATGGAGCGCGGCGACGTGGCTGCACGGACGCTGGAGGACTTATCCGCCATGCCGCGCGAGAGCGACGTCCTCTACATCCCGTTCCTCCATTACATGAACGTCGTCAACCCATCCAAGGGTGTGGTGACGGCCAGCTCGCGTTTCGGCGCGCTCCTGCTCAAGGCGGACGGCTCCGTCGCCGTGCCCTACAACGTGCGGCTGACGCAAAGCCTGCTCGACATCTTTGGGGACCGCTTGGCGTGGCTGTCCCAGGAAGAGGTCGTCGCCAACGCGTCTATGAGCTATGGGGCTCGCAATCCCACGGCGGTCGTCGTGCCTGCCTTCCTGCAGGTCAATGGGCTGGAAATATCGCACTCCAATTCGTCCTACTGACCGCTACGGAGTGAATGGGAAGACCTGAGATTTCACACTGGGCGATTCTGGCTACACCCGAGCTTGAAGGTACCAGCCGGTTTGGGTTGAAGCCCTGGGATTGACGTACCAGCTCTACCCGGACGTCGCCCTCATCGACATCCCTGTACCCGGCTCCGATGGGCTGACCGCCACGCGTTTGAGCCACGCATAGCAGCCGGAGATCAAGATTGCGGTGCTGGCCACCTCGGCCGAGGACGCGTACCTCTGCAAGGGGCTGAAGTGCGGGGCGAGCCGCTGCGTGCTCAAGAACCTCCAACCCGACGAGCTCTTCAACTGCATGGACGGACTGGCCTGCGGCGAGGCGCCGCTGTCCCGCCATCTTTCCGCCCGCCTCCTGCGTGAGTTTTCCCGTCACGCCGCGGCTTTGGAGGAGCGGGACGCCCGGCTTGCGGGCTGCGCCCCCGGCCCCGAGCTCACTGCCCGCCAGCGCGGGTGCTGGAGCTGGTCGCCAACGGCCTGACCTACAAGGCAGTCGGTGCCGCGCTTCGCGTCAGCGAGGCAACGGTCAAGCAGCACGTGAGACAGATCCTGCAACGCGTGCAGCTGCGGAACCGCGGACAGCTGGCGGCCTACGCCCCGCCTCCCGGTCTGGAGCCTGACAGATCTGAGGGGGACGTTGTCGCCAAACCCCACGAAAACGCTCTGATCCAAGACCAGACCTACCAGGGGCATCGGCTACAGCGACAGCGCCGATCACGATTACCCGAGCGCCGGACACCCCTCAATACGTGGGCGGCCCCCCAGCCCCGTTCTGGACCAAGCTGGGCTTCGGCGCCATACGCGAACCGCTTGAGGACGCCCACACGGTCGACACCGACCGGAGCCCTGTTGCCTATCGCATCACCAAGCCAGCCAGACCTCCTCCACTAAGAACGCCGATCTCACGGAGGAGGGGGTAGCCCAAGTAGCAGCCATGATCCAGCGCAATCGCGCCGACGTGTGGAAGATTGGCTGCTTCTTCCTATGACTGGCGCAAGATTGCGATGGACATAGTGTAGCAGCTCGTAAACCAGTAATGGGGGCTATGGAGCGCTCTGCTTGAACTGGCTTTGGATGAGGGCATCAGGCTACCGCAGCAAGCGAGGTTGGGACGGCTGATCTGGGGTGGATCTACCACATCAACGCTGGTCTGTTAGCCGAACACCAGGCAAGAGTCTGCGCGGAGAAGCAAGTCTATGACGACCTCGTAATTCCGATCCATGACGTGACACCGATGCCCCTGGGAGGGCCGGGGAACCCGCGTCCCGCAAGTCCGAGTTGAACGTTACGACGCTTGCTCCAATCCTGCGCCTGTGTCCGTGGGCGGCCCTGGACGAAGTCGAAGCGTTGACTCGAATCGCCTATTCACCTCCGATTTGAGTCAAGGAGCCTGCAATTGCCCAATCCATCTGCCAAACGAAGCCAGTACCCAGAAGTAACCATAAGGAACACAGAAGTCCGAGGGCTTCACTCCCAGATCGTCAACGAGGACCATAGGATCGATGTCAAATCGCCACCCAGCTACGCTTCCGGTGACGTCGCCTACCCTGTCATCTGGGCCGTTGATGCTGATCGAGGGTTTCCGCTGGTGGCGAACATCTCTCAGTTTCTGGAGTTCCCGGCCGACCACCTGGCGGAATCGATCATTCTGGCTATCGGTCATCACAACCTGCGAGACATGGGGGACTGGGCCGCCCGCCGAACACGCGACCTAACGCCCACGGAGAACGAGCAAGTGGATGAATGTTGGGAGGAGGCAATTAGGAAGCGGTTCGGAAGGGACGTCAGCGTTGCATCCGGAGGAGCGGAGAGAATCTATCAACCCATAGCCTAGGAGCTGGTATCCTTCATGGACCAGGACTACAGGACCTCGGGCTTCGAGGCTCTCGCGGGCTACTCCTACGGAGGCTTGTTCTGCCTATATGTGCTGTTCACCCATCCGGAGACCCTTGATGCCTATTTCGCTGGCAGTCCGTCGCTAGGTGACGTCGATGGCGTGTGGTTTAGACTTGAGGAAGAGCATGCACAGCAACACGACGACCTTCCGACCAGCCTGTTTCTGACCGTCGGCACCCAAGAAGAGGGACTCGCCGACCTCGAAGAGCTGGCGGGCACACTGAGAGAAAGAGGGTATCCTCGACTGCATACGGACGTATGCATCCTTGAAGAAGGAAACCATCAGACGGCAATCCCGCAAGCCTGGACCGAAGCACTGCTGTTCTTAATCGGTAAGTACGTAGGCATCCTGTCTGCCGGGGGCCCGGGGCACGAGGAGCCCCGGGCCCAGGATGCCGCTCCTTTGGTTGTCTACTCACCCTGCGGATCCAGGATGGTCAGGCTGGCGAAGCCCTCCGGGGCCTGGAGGGTGAGGTCGAGGTCGATGTATTCATGTAACTTGAGTCCCTGAAGGTCACCATACCCGCGCCCGACGGGTCGAACCCAGGAGACCAGCGTGTACTGCTCCGCCCATCCCGAGAACGTCCCCTCGAAGCCTCCAGTGTACGGTCCGTCAGGGGGGGCCTCCCAGGTGAACGTGCCCCATTTAGCTCCTTCCCCATTGGCGTCCAGATTGTAGTTCACCACCGCGGTGATATCTCCGCTGCACAGAGGGTTGGCCGAGACCTGCCTGAACCGGACGACGCGCCCCCTGATGTGCGTATTGGGCCCGGGGTTGGTTATCGCACCTTCCTCGAACCCAACCACCGTTAGCGTGGCCTCACACTGGGTGAACGTGGCCCGCGCGGAGGCCCCCTGCACAGGCATCACCGAGATAGCGATAAGGATAGCGGCGACCAATCCCCATGCTCTGTACATCTTCATCTGCCTTTCTCCTTTACTGTTGGACCCTGGCCTCTCGCGCCA
>CAZGSX010000193.1:0-3357 GCA_964528475.1 uncultured Anaerolineales bacterium | reverse complement strand
TGCAGCATGAACTACGTGGTGGTCAGCGAGTGGGAGCTGGTATCGGGGCCGACGTCATGCGCTGAAGGGGAGAGCGTGGAGGTCTCCCTGAAGGGCACGTTCGAGCCCATCACCGCCGACCGGTACGACATCGGCATCTTCATGGCGACCGACGGCGGAAGCGCCAACAGCGTGGACGCTCAGTGCTATCAGGACTTTCTCAATCCGGTGTCGGCGGACAACACCGACTTGAATCTGATCGATGGAAGCGGGCCCTTCTACAATGGAGAAACGGCTTATACCGCGGATGTGTGCGGGGATCTTGCTCTGGATAGCCCCAGCGCCTACACGCTGGGCCCGGTCTCCATCGTCTGCCAGGACAGCAACGGTGACGGCTTCGCGGACGTCAGCACGTGCCTGGTCTGGCGCAGCACGACGGGCGACGACTGCACGGATGAGTCCGATGTGAGCGCGGAGGCTAAGGCACGGTGCACCTGCAAGCAGGTCAAGCTCGTGAACCTGCCGGTGGACCAGGAGGGACAGACGGTCACGTTACAGAAGGCAGTGGTTCCCGCGGGCGACGCGGGCACGTTTGACCTGAAGGTGAACGGCACGTCCGTGAACAGCAGCGCGGGGGACGGGGGGTACGGAAGCAGCGACGGGGTGCCCGCCGGCTCCACGGTGACGGTGAGCGAGGAGAGCGCGAGTGGCGACCTGAATGATTACGTCTCGGAGCTGGCTTGCCAAGGGGTGGTCGTCTCCGAGAACACGGGGACGTCCGGTTCGTTCATCATGCCGGAGGCGGACGTGACGTGCACGTTCACGAACACGGCCAAGCCCAGGATCGGGATCGAGAAAACGGCCGATGCGACGACGGTCCCGGAATCGGGGGCGGATGTGACGTTCGCGATTACGGTGACGAACGAGGGGGGCTACACCCTGGGTGGCGTGAGTGTGGTCGACAGCGCCTTCGATCTGTCCAGCAGATGCTCTTTCAGCGACACGCTGGACGTGGGCGAGCACGACAGCTGCACGTTCACAACCGCCATCTCCGGCACGGTGGCCGTGGACCACCAGAACACGGTCACTGTCACCGCCGTCGGGGCGGATAGCTCCGCGACCACGGTTGAGGCGAGCGACAGCGCCATCGTGTCGTTCACGGACGTACTGCCGACGGTGGAGGTGTCGAAGACGGCCGATCCGACCATGGTGCTGGAGCCCAGCGGGGAGGTGACGTTCACGGTGGTGGTCACCAATACCAGCTGGGAGATGGTGACGCTAACCAACTTGGTGGACGACACGTACGGGGACATCAGCCCATGCCTAGCGGGGGACGACATCGCCCCGGGCGACAGCTATGCATGTGCCTTCACGAAGACCGTAGCGGGGAACGTGGGGGACGTGCACACCAATGTCCTGACCGCCACGGTCCGCGACGACGAGGAGAACGAGGCGACGGCGCAGGCGGCGGCGACGGTCACGATCACGGACACTCTGCCGCCACCACCCGAGGTGGAGAAGGACACGGAACAGACCTCCCTGACCGAGCCGGGGGGTACAGTGACGTTCACGGTGAGCGTGCACAACCAGGCCCCGGAGCCGCTCACGCTGGACAGCCTGGTGGACGATGTATTCGGGGACCTGAACGGACAGGGGACATGCGGTGTGCCCCAGACGCTATCCAGCAGTAGCGCCTACAGCTGCAGCTTCACCGGGGCAGTGATGGGAAACGCCGGGGAGACGCACACGAACGTGATCACCGCCGTCCTGTCCGACGACGAGGCGAATGAGGTGACCCAGCAGGACGATTTGCAGGTGGAGATCCTCGACTATGTGCCGACCACGGCCGATCTCGTGATGGAGAAGACGGCGGACCCCGCGAGCCTGCCAGAGCCGGGTGGCAGCGTGACGTTCACAGTGAGCCTGGAGAACGTGGGGCCCGAGACATTGATCTTGAACAGCCTGGTGGACGACGCCTTCGGGGACCTGCACGGGAAGGGCACGTGCGCCGTCCCCCAGACGCTGAACAGCGGCGACTCCTACGGCTGTGATTTCAGCGCCGAGGTGGCGGGAAGCGGGGGTGAGATCCAGACCAGCGCCATCACGGCCGGCCTCGCGGACGACGAGGGGAACCCAGTCAGCGTCTCTGACGAGGCCAGCGTGACAGTGACTGACGTGCTGCCCTCCATCGCGGTCCAGAAGTCAGCGAGCGCGGACAGCGTGGTGGAACCAGGGGAGGAGGTCACGTTCACCGTGGTGGTCACGAACACCTGCGCCGAGACGGTGACGCTGACGAGCCTAACCGACGATACGTATCCCGACATCAGCCCGTGCGTCGCGGGCGGGGACATCGGCCCTGGCGAGAGCTACACGTGCGCCTTCACGAAGACGGTGTCCGGCAGCGGGGGTGACGTACACACCGATGTGGTCACGGCCACCGTGACGGATGACGAAGGGAACCAGATCAGCGCGCAGGACGACGCCAGCGTGACGATCACAGATGTGCTCCCCTCCGTGGCGGTGCAGAAGACGGCAAGCTCTGATAGCGTGGTCGAACCAGGGGAGGAAGTCACGTTCACGGTGGTCGTCACGAACACGTGCGCCGAGACGGTGACGCTGACGAGCCTAGCCGACGACACGTACCCCGACATCAGCCCGTGCGTCGCGGGCGGGGACATCGGCCCTGGCGAGAGCTACACGTGCGCCTTCACGAAGACGGTGTCCGGCAGCGGGGGTGACGTACACACCGATGTGGTCACGGCCACCGTGACGGATGACGAAGGGAACCAGATCAGCGCGCAGGACGACGCCAGCGTGACGATCACAGATGTGCTCCCCTCCGTGGCGGTGCAGAAGACCGCGAGCGTGGATAGCGTCGTCGAACCAGGGGAGGAGGTCACCTTCACGGTGGTGGTCACGAACACCAGCGTCGAGACGGTGACGCTGACGAGCCTGGTGGACAACGTGTACGACGACATCAGCCCCTGCACGGCGGGCGGTGACATCGGCCCGGGCGAGAGCACCGTCTGCGCATTCACCCAGACAGTCTCGGGCAACGGGGGTGACGTGCACACCAATGTGGTCACAGCCACCGTGGCGGACGACGAGGGGAATCAGATCAGCGCGCAGGACGACGCCAGCGTGACGATCACAGATGCGCTCCCCTCCATCACGGTGCAGAAAACGGCGAGCCCGGACAGCGTGGTCGAGCCAGGAAATGGGGTCACGTTCACGGTGGTGGTCACGAACACCAGCGTCGAGACGGTGACGCTGACGAGCCTAGTGGACAACGTGTACGACGACATCAGCCCCTGCACGGCGGACGGGGACATCGCTCCGGGCGAGAGCACCATCTGCGCCTTCACTCAGACTGTCTCG
>CAZGSX010000192.1:0-3359 GCA_964528475.1 uncultured Anaerolineales bacterium | reverse complement strand
CGGGCCACGATGTCGCCCGCCTCGTGGGCGATGGCGATGGCCTCCTGGAGTATGGTTTGAAGATCCATAGGCAGGCCGATGCTAGGGGGCTACTGGGCCATTCTTGACCACGTAGGCGGCGGGGCGGCGGTCCTGGTAGACGGTGAGATAGCGGCGGGCCTTCTCGATCTCCACGAGGTCGGCCTGGGCGACGAGGAGACGCTCCTGATCATCCCCTTGGACGAGGACATTCCCCCAGGGATCGACGACGACGGAGCGGCCGGGAAACGGGACGTCGCCCTGAACGCCCACCCGGTTGCAGGCCGCGACAATGAGTTCGTTCTCCGCGGCACGCGCTCGCGCCAGGAGGAGCCACGCCTCGAGCCGCTTGACGGGCCATTGGGCCGGGATGACGAAGAGCCGGGCACCGGCCAGCGCCATGGTGCGATACAGCTCGGGAAACCGGAGATCGTAGCAGATGCTGAGGCCGGTGGGACCCCAGGGGGTGGGACAGAGGGTGGCATGCGTGCCCGGGACCAGGTAGCGGGGCTCCTGCATGAGGCGGAAGAGGTGCATCTTGCGATACGAGCCCAGCAGGCTGCCAGCGGGGCTGTAGAGCGCGGCGGTGTTGGAGACACCCTCCTGGTGACGCTCCAGAATGGAGCCCACCAGATGAAGGTTGAACTCCCGGGCGATGGAGGCCATCTCCGCGAAACCGCCCTCTCCGAGGGGCACGGCCCAGGTCTTCGCCCGCTCCAGATCGTAGCCATGGAGCCAGAGCTCGGGGAGGAGAAGGATATCCGCCCCAGCGTCCTGGGCCTGGCGGGCAAAATCACGCGCTCGCGCCAGATTGGCATCCGGTTCACCCTGGCGAATGTCCATCTGCGCCAGAGCAATGGTCAGTGTTTCACGTTCCAAAGTCAAACTCCTCTCCCCGATCGTCGGTCAACGCCTCGCCCTCGTCAGATCGCCCGCGATGGCAGCCGTGATAACGGTTCCCCGACGCGGCTACGACATTGCTGCCGTTGCCACCCCGCTCGCCCCTCGGATCACCGAGAGGGGCCGCACGCTGGCCCGAGAGAGGGCGTACCGAGTCTCACTCCAGTGATTCGAAGCTGATCCGCTGCCCCTCCTCCACATCGAGCTCGGTCAGCTCTCCAGTGGCGGTGAAGACCACACGCTCGCAGATGTTCGTCACGCGATCGGCAGCGCGCTCAAGATTGTGGGCAGCCCAGAGCAGGTAGTTGGCCTGCTCCATCCTATCGGGCTGATCCATGATGAGGCCGATCAGCTCTGTGAAGATCTGGTGATAGTGTTCGTCAACTTCGTCATCACGAGGGGGGATGCGCCGGGCCAGCTCCGCGTCCTGCCGAGCGAACGCCTCCAGGGACGCGTCCAGCATGGCGACGGTCTTGGAGGCCATCGCCTGCAGGCCGTTGAGGGGCTTCGTCAACGGTTCGTCCTCAATCATGAGATCAATCTTGGCAATGCCCTTTGCGTAGTCACCCATTCTCTCCAGTTCAGTGACCAGCTCCAGCACAGCGGCGATCATCCGCAGATCGCCGGCCATGGGCTGCTGGGTGGCGATCAGGGTCAGCGCTTTATACTCGATCTCGTACCGTCTCTTGTTGATGGATCGATCTTGAGCGATCAGCTCTCTGGCCGCCTCGTGGTCCCTCGCGCTCAGAATCTGCACGGAATGAGTGAGCGCTTCCTCCACCCTACGACCCAGCTTGACAGCCTCATTTACCAGACCCTGCAGTTGTTCAGCAAAGCTGTCGCGAATCATAGCTGTCTCCTTACCCCTGCTCCTCGTTCGCCGCGGATGCTATCCCGCCCGTCCCGTGATGTAGTCCTCCGTCAGGCGATGACTGGGATTGGTGAAGATCACCTCGGTGTCGTCGAACTCCACCAGCTCGCCGAGCCAGAAAAGGCCGGTCCTGTCGGAGACGCGGGCCGCCTGCTGCATGTTATGGGTGACGATGAGGATGCAGAAGTTCTTCTTCAACTCCCGGATCAGCTCCTCAATCTTCAAGGTGGCGATGGGATCGAGCGCCGAGCACGGCTCGTCCATCAGAATGACCTCGGGGCGGACCGCGATGGTGCGGGCGATGCACAGCCGTTGTTGCTCGCCGAGAGAGAGGCTAAGGGCATCCTGATCGAGGTCGTCGCCCACCTCCCGCCACAGGGCGGCCTCGCGAAGGCTCTGCTCCACGACGTCGTCCAGATCCTCATCCCCACCCCAGCCGAGGATGCGGGGCCCGAACGCCACATTGTCGTAGACGGACTTGGGAAACGGGTTGGGGCGCTGAAACACCATGCCCACCCGGGTGCGCAACTCGACGACGTCCATATCGGGGGCGTAGATATCACGACCATCCAGAAGGACCGTCCCCTCGAGACGCGTGTTGGGGATGGATTCGTTCATGCGGTCGAGACAGCGAAGGAAGGTGGACTTCCCGCATCCGGAGGGGCCGATCAGAGCGGTGATCTCTCGATCCTCGATGCCAATCGTGATATCCTGCAGGGCCTGGTTGTCCCCGTAGTAGAAGTCGAGATGCTCTACCTTGATCTTCTTCATGGCTCCACGCCTAGCCGAAACGGCCGGTGATGTAATCCTCGGTCTCCTTCTGCTCCGGGTTGATGAAGATCTGCTCCCCCGGCCGGTACTCGATCATCTCTCCCATCAGGAAGAAAGCCGCAGAGTCGGCGACACGAGCCGCCTGCTGAATGCTGTGGGGGACCAGGACGACCGTGTAGTCCTGCTTCAACTCCTCCAGGGTGGCCTCCACCTTGGCCGTGGAGATGGGATCGAGACCCGAGGTGGGTTCATCGAGGAGCAACACGTCGGGCTCCAGCGCCAGGCTGCGGGCAATGCAGAGCCGCTGTTGCTGGCCGCCCGAGAGGGCACTGGCCGGTTCATCGAGGCGATCGGCCACCTCCTCCCAGAGCGCTGCCTGCTGAAGACTGCGCATCACAATCTCATCCTGTTCAGCTCGATCGTGCACCCCGGCGAGCTTGGGGCCGTAGATCACATTCTCACGCACGGTGCCGGGCAGGGGGAGCGGCAGGGCAAACACCATGCCCACCCGGCGGCGGAGCGTGGATGGCGATACCTCGCGATCGTAGAGATCCTGACCATCCAGAAAGATGTGACCCGACATGCGGGTGCCGCTCACCAGATCGTTGAGACGGTTGATCAGACGGAGCAGCGTGGTCTTGCCGCCACCGGCCGGGCCGAACAAGACGGTAATGGCGTTGGCAGGAATGTCGAGGGAGACATCCTTCAACGCCTGGGCGTCACCGTAGAAATAGTCTACGTTCTGGATCCTGATCTTGGGCTCAGCGTCGCTCAACATACCTCTCCAACTCCGGTCCCG
>CAZGSX010000191.1:0-3360 GCA_964528475.1 uncultured Anaerolineales bacterium | reverse complement strand
TGGTATAATCGGCACCGCCTATGGAACGTGAGACCAGCGGTCAGACGACCCCCCCGCCCTCGGGCGGCGTGATTCGATTTTGGGCCCAGGCCACTGACCTGGGAAGCTCACTGGGGCCAGCGTGGGCCGCGCTGTGCGGCCTCCTCGCCTCCGGCGCTGTCCCCCGACAGGGGGATGATTGGCTGCGGCTGGCCCTGCTCCTCCTGCTGGTGGACGGCGGATGGGGTACACTGTGGGACGCATTGAGCGCCACGAACTGGGCGCTGCCCATCGAACGCTGGTCGAGCTGGGACCGGAATAAGGCGACGGCCAAGCTGCCCTACACGTTACCGGGCACCCCAGGAGACCGGCTCAGCCACAGTGTGGGAAAGCTAACCACGTGGTGGGGTATGGTTTTCTGGCCAACGTGCGGCCATGCCGTCCGCCAGATACTGATCACACTCCCTTTGACAGCTCTCGTGGCAGTCCTGCTGGGGCCGGAACTCCTTCTGCTCAGCATGGCGGCCCTGGCTCTGATGGAGCTCGGCGTGATCTGGGAGGCTGGGCGCGGCGTCCTCCCAGCGGCATGGGACGGGTTGGTCGCGGTCACCTTGCCGTGGCTAGCGGGCCAGACAACGTTTGGCTCCGTCACGCTCACTTCGGCGGGGCTGGCCACCCTGTCCGGGCTGGCTTGGGGACACGCGTGGAATGTCCCGTCCCGGGGCGCCCGGGCTGGGGTGATCCTGAGCCAGCTTCTATCGGCAGCATGGTTGGTCCTTCTCCACCGCCCGGTGGCGGCGAGCTTCGTAGCGCTGGCTTTGGTCCCCCAGATGGCCCTGTTGCCCTGGATACACCTGGACCTCCCCCTCAATCGCTTCGTACGCCACACGCGACCGTGGCTGATGGCCGCGATGATGGTCGCAGCTTTCGCGCTCTAGGCAATGCCCTGGCTGACCCTCGGACTTGTCCTCATTGGACTTGGGTTGGTGGGGGTGCTGCTCTATTGGCAGTTCATCATCGCCGAGGGTGCCTATCTGGGCCCGCGCATTGTAGCTCTGATGTACAACTGGTCGTCCCGGGCGTATGAGCGGATCAAGGGTTACAGGCCGGGCGACGAACGGTGGTTTCTGGGCGTGCCTTTGACTCGCTCTCTGGAGCGTGTGCCCGCGCCGTTGGTACTCGACGTGGCGACGGGAACTGGACGGCTCCCCCGCGCTCTGCTGCGTCAACCCGCCTTCGAGGGGCGAGTCATCGGGCTAGATCTTTCGCGCGGCATGCTGGAGGAGGCAGTGCGCCACACGGCGCAGTTCGCAGACCGGCTGACGTATATCCACCAAAGTGCGAGTCGGCTTCCGTTCGTTGCGAACACCTTTGACGCTGTGACGTGCATTGAGGCACTGGAGTTCATGCCCGATCCGCTACAGGTCCTGCAGGAGTTGGTGCGCGTCCTGCGCCCGGGCGGTGTGCTTCTGGTGACAAACAGAGTGGGCCCAGACGCCAGGTTCCTCCCAGGTCGGGCCTTTGATCCGGAGGTGTTTGAAGGGATGCTCGCCGATCTGCCGCTGGAGCAGATCAAGACGCGGCACTGGCAAGTCGACTACAGCCTGATATGGGCCGTGAAGAGAGGCGAGCCCCGGGGTGGCGGCATCCGACCGCTGGAGGAGATTCTGCGCTGCCCGAACTGTGATAACCCCGTGCATCGGGTGGCTGATGCGTTCCGGTGCACGGCGTGCAACCGTCAATACCCCATCTCGGAAGACGACATCATTCAGATGGTGAAGGCTGCATGATGGTGTCGACTCCTCCTGCAGCCTTGTAACATTACCCCCTGCGTTTCGTTCTACATGACGAGCCTAGGCTCGAGCGCATCATGAATCGCCCATGACAAGAGAAGAGAGCGGACTCAGCGAGGAGGCCCTCGTCCATCGTGCCATCAACGGGGATCCCGAAGCCTTCGGCGATCTATACGTGCAGCACCTGGATAAGATCTATCGCTATGTGGCATACAGAGTGGGCAACGAGAGGAGAGCCGAGGATCTGACGGAACAGATCTTTCTGAAGGCCTGGGAGGCGATAGGGGACTATAAGCCAAGAGGCCATCCGTTCTCCTCATGGCTCTATCGCATCGCCCACAACGCGGTGGTCGACCATTACAGGGCGACAAAGGAGGAGACCTCGCTGGAGTCGGTCGCCTTCTCCTTGGCCGATGACTCTCCCGGACCAGAGGACCGACTGATGAAGAAGCGGGAGGTATCAAGCCTACTAGAAGCGCTGAGGCAGTTGTCTGAGGAGAAACAGGAGTTGATCATTCTACGTTTCGTGGAGGGACTAAGCCACGCTCGAGTGGCCGAGATTCTGAACAAGAGCGAGGGGGCGTGTCGCGTGATGCAGCACCGAGCGCTGGCAAGTCTGAGCGAGATTCTGCGGAGAGGTGGGGCGTATGGCCAAGATTGAGAAGGTACTGGCCGACTGTTTGGAGGCCATGGAACAGGGTACCAGCTTGGACGGGTGTCTGGCACGGCATCCGGAGCAGCGGGAGGCGCTGGAGCCTCTGTTGCGGGCCGCTCAACGGGTGCACTCGGCTCCGGTGATCGGGCCTTCCGACAGGTTTCGATCGGGCGCGCGGGAACGAATGATGCTCCTGCTGCAGCACCGTGAACTGGTCGAGGACACTCGTGACCGGACGAAGCGCGGTGGCCTGGTGCAGCGCCTGCGTTCGAGGCCCGTTACCCTGCCTAGGATGAGGAAGCTTGCGCCGCAAGCAGGAGCAGTGGCCTGCGCCATACTGGTCATCAGCCTGGTGGGCGTGGGGGCGGCCTACGCGTCTTCAGACTCCCTGCCCGGAGATCTGCTCTATCCAGTCAAGATTGCGAGCGAGCGAATTCAGTTGGCGTTCTCCGTCACTGAGAACGCTGAAGCCAGGCTGCACTTGCGGCTAGCGGGCGAACGGCTGGAAGAAGCGACGGCGTTACTGCGACGAGGCGACTCCCAGGACATTGAAGGTCTTATGAGGCGGTACGCTGCCGAGGTGGAGGCTGCCAGCGGGATACTGAGGCGCCAAAGGGACAGGGATTCGCAGGTGTCCGCGCTGTGCGCCGAGCTGGAGGAGCAGCTGAGCCAGCATCAGTCGGTGCTGGATCAGGTCCGAGAAGACGTTCCGGAGCCAGCGCGCGCGGCAGTCGAGCAGGCTATGGCGGCGTCGAAGGTGGCCAAGGAGCACGTGTTCGGACCCGAAGGGAAGCCACAGGCCCCCTGGGCGCCCCAGCCCACCAGAACCGCGGAGGGTGGAGAGCCGATCACGCGCACGCGATCAGCTCGGCAAGCCCAACCCACAGGCACGCTTCTGCCGCCGGGGTGGACGATGACACCAGAAGCGCCAGG
>CAZGSX010000190.1:0-3380 GCA_964528475.1 uncultured Anaerolineales bacterium | reverse complement strand
GAATAAATATGGAGATGTTTTTCATCTTTCCCCACATAATCAGTAGTATCATAGGATACTTCAAGTTCAGCTGATTCTCCCGGTTTAATACGATTTGTAGAAATCGAAACTTCTATACAGGGACAAGATCCTTTTACTCCTTCGATAATCAAATCTCCTTCTCCCCCATTTGTTACCATAAAAATATGGGTAGGTTTTTCGCCTCGGATTACTTTCCCAAAATCCCATTCTTCTTCCGATACCAGAATCTTTGGCTGAGGTCCGGAATTATTCTGAGTAACATTGGAAGGGTTGTTTTCAGTATTACTAAATATCAAGACACCACCCAAAATAATTATTACTCCTACAAGAAAAAATATTATGGCATTTTTAACAAATATATTCTTCTTTTTTTGATTATTTTTTTTTGATTTTGACATTATATTATTCTCCTTTTGATTATTTTTTAATATAAGTTCTATCAGTAATATAAATCAGATTCCTCTTTTGGGATAATCATTCCATCCTGAAGATGTATAATTCTCTGGGTGGCTTGAGCTAACTCCAGATCATGAGTGGCAATAAAAATAGCCAACCCCTTTTCACTAAGTTTTTTAAATAATTTTAATATTTGAGCTCCAGCATTTGTCTCTAATTTACCGGTAGGTTCATCAGCTATAATTAGTTTTGGCTCATTAATCAAAGCTCTGGCGATTCCGACTCGCTGCTTGTCTCCGCCGGACAAATGTCTTGCCAGGGTTCCTTGTTTATCTATAAGATTTACTTCTCTTAATAAAACAAGAATCTTCTCCAAATTAATGCTTTTTTTAGCAAAAAGCATAGGTAATTCTATATTTTCCCGGACAGTCAAGGTAGGGATTAGATAAAACCGCTGAAAAATAAACCCAATGTTTTCTCTCCGAATCTTAATCAAGCCCGCTTCCCTAAGTGTAGTTACATCAGTATTGTTAATTATTAAATTACCTGCCGTGGCACTATCCAGGCAACTGATTAGATTCATCAAAGTTGTTTTCCCGGAACCGGAAGGTCCAACAATAGATACAATCTCTTTTTCCCTGATTAGAAAATTTACACCATCAAGCGCCTTAACAACTTCCGGACCCCGATGGTAATACTTTTTCAAATTTTTTGTTTCCAGGATAATTCTATTTTGCATTTGCCCTTACTAACCTTTCATCTTTTTCTATCATTCCATCATTTAAATGAACAACACGGTCAGTTGAATAACCCAATTTAACATTATGGGTAGCAACTATAACTGTTAATTTTTCTTCTTTATTTAGGTTTCTGAATAAATTAAAAATTTCTCGGGAATTTTTGGTATCCAGATTACCGGTTGGTTCATCCGCTAGTAGTATTTGTGGATTATTTGCCAAAGCTCTTGCTATTGCCACACGCTGTAATTCCCCTCCGCTTAATTCATTGGGATAATGTGTTAAACGGTGACCTAATCCTACTCTTGTCAACAACATCCTGGATCTCTTATAATTTTTATTATTTTTCGCAAAAATCAAAGGCAGTTGAACATTTTCCAATGCATTTAACGAGGGAATCAGTAAAAAATCTTCAAATACAAATCCTGTTTTCTCTCTTCTGATAAGACTAAGTTTTCCCTCATTCAACTCTATGGGATTATATCCTAAAATATCCATAGTGCCTGATGTAGGTTTATCCAGATATCCAATAATATTTAGCAAAGTTGTCTTACCTGCTCCTGACGGTCCCATGATACTTACAAATTCACCTTCTTTAATTTCCAGGACAATTTCCTTTAAGGCAATTTTTTGTTGAAATTCAGTAGAGTATATCTTTTTCAAATTATCGATCTTGATAGCAAACATATTATTATTCTCCACTTCTGATTACTTCAATAGGTTTCATAGATGCTGCTTTAAAGGCCGGATATATACCTGAAAATATACCAATAGCAATTACTCCCAGAAAGGAAATAAACAAAAGTCTCGGAGTGATAAGCAATAATCTCCCTCCGGGTGCATAAGGCATTACGCTTCGCACCAACAGTTCAATCAAATTACCGCCCAAAATAGCAATTACTGAACCAAAGATGCCTCCTAAAATACAAACAATCAGTGTTTCCATCCAGATAATTTGAAATATATCCAGCTTTGAAGCTCCGATAGCTTTCATGATACCTATTTCCTGAGTACGCTCCAGAACACTCATTAATATAGTATTAATAACACCGATAATGGCTACAAATATGGCAATAAAAGCAACGGATACAATTAAAATTTTGGCAGAGTTAACCAAGTTTAAAATAGTACCTTTTACTTGATTCATACTTATGACCTGAATGCTGGCAATCGGATAAAGCCTTTCCTCAAATGCTGCAATATTTTCCAGTTCTTTTAATTTAATTCCGATTCCTGTCAGCTTCTCTTCTGATTCAAAAATACTTTGGGTCGTTTTAAGAGGCAAAAATACCGTTCCGTCTTCCTGAGTAGCTGTCCTGTCGAAGATACCCACAATTGTCAAGGTGACATTTCTTTCAGGTACGGATATTTCGTCCCCGACTGATTTTTGCATTAATTCTGCAGCTTCATATCCCAAAATAGCTTCACTGGCATTTACTCCGGAAAACCATCCCCCATCCTTAAATACAACATCGGGTTTAAGTTCAAGGTAGCTCCGCTCTATGCCCAAAAAATTAGTAAATCCTCCCTTGCCCTCCATTTTCTCCGGATCATAAGCTAATTGAGCCAGTAATGGGGTAATTTTATCAACATCAGGATCACTGGTAATCTGTTGATAGATATCCTCATCAATAAACCTCAGACCTGCCTCACCGCTTAATATCATAGTTGCCGCCTCATAAGGACATCCCTTGGCAGTTACCACAACCTGGTAACCCATCTTGTCAACATCTGATGTTAGCGCTTCCTGGTAACCGGCATTAAAACCTAAGAGGGCAACTAAAACTGCAACCGCAACCGCTACTCCACTGATGGTCAGGAAAGAGCGTGATTTTCTGCGCTTTAAATTCTTGTATGCTAAAGAAATAAATTTCATTAAAATTCAACTCCCTTTCCTATCACACTTGTCCTTCCGTTTTTATTAACCACAATCCCCTCTACGATTACTCTTGCTCCAACCCTGGGAGGAATAGCAATACCTGATGGGTTAATATCTATATAAATTGTGCCGGTAGTATCTTCCATAAAGAACCAGCAACCTGATGGACATTCCCGGGTAATTTCTCCTTCTAATCTGACTGTTTGGTTAAGATAGTCATCAGAATTAGTTAAAATTTCTTTTATACTGGTTACTTCTGTTTCGACAATATCAACGCCATATTTCTCAACGGCCTCACTACTGTTACTGCTGCACCCGGAAAATACTAATAAAGTCAACATAATTGC
>CAZGSX010000189.1:0-3405 GCA_964528475.1 uncultured Anaerolineales bacterium | reverse complement strand
CTCGCCTCCATCGCTGCGATTAGCTCCTCGGCCGTGGGATAAGCCAGGTAGTCGACCCCCGTCACCTCCAGCGCGATGTCACGCAGCGTGACCCGCCGCCAGGGCGGGGTCAGGTCAATACGATGACCCTCATACTCGATCACCGCGCTGCCGGTGACCCTCTCGGCGATGGTGGACACCATCTCTTCGCAGAAGGCCATCACGTCGTAGTAGTCCCAGTAGGCCGCGTAGAACTCCATCTGCGTGAACTCAGGGTGGTGCTTCTGAGACACGCCCTCGTTCCGGAAGTCCCGGCCAATCTCGTAGACACGGTCATACATGCCCACCAGGAGGCGCTTCAGATAGAGCTCAAAGGAGATGCGCAGGTAGAGATCCTGATGTAGCTGCTCGTGATGCGTGACGAACGGTCGCGCGGCAGCCCCCCCGTAGATCGGCTGCAGGATTGGGGTTTCTACCTCCAGGAACCCGTGCTCATCGAGGAATCCTCGCATCGCCCTGATCGTGCGAGCCCTGCTTCGAAAGATATCCCGCACCTCAGGGTTGCTCGCCAGATCGGCATATCGCTGGCGGAATCGCTCCTCAATGTCCGAGAAGGACGTGTAGCGTATCGTCTCCCCGTCGACTTCCTTCTCCTTGATGACGGGCAGGGGGCTGACGGCCTTGGAGATGATGCGCAGGTGCTGGGTGAGTACACTGATTTCCCCCGTGCGGGTGCGCATCAGGGGGCCGTCTGCTTCCACGAAGTCCCCCAGGTCGAAGTCCTCCGTGAAGGCCTCGTAGCTTTCAGCGTCCAATTCGTCCGACCGAAGGAAGAGCTGGATCGTGCCCGTACCGTCCTCCACGTCGGCGAAACTGATCTTGCCCATCGAGCGGATACTTCGCAACCGACCAGTAACCGTAACGGCGGGCGGTTCCTCGTCCCTTGCCTCCGCTATCTTGAGCGCCTCAATGGCCTCGGCAACCGGGTGCGTTCGCTTGGCCCGGTTGGGATAGGGCTCGATGCCTCGGCGTCTTAGGTTCTCCAGCTTCTCTACACGCTGTTGTTCGAGATCTGTCAATTCCATGAGTTCTCCACGGGGTTGGCGCTCCGAAGGTACGCCCACAGCCAGCCACCTGACGGCGTTCGGTGTGGGCGGGGCAGACTCCTACCGCGACGGCTACTTGATACCGACGATCTTGAACTCCAGTGTGCCGTCGGGAGCGTCAATGGTCACGGAATCCCCTATCGTGCGTCCCATCATAGCCCTGCCCAACGGGGAAGCATTGGAGATGAAGCCCTTCGTGGGATCCGCCTCGGCCGAGCCCACGATACGGTACGTCTCCGGCGACCCGTCTCCCTCGGTGATAGTGACCTCGGTACCCACTTCGACCTTGTCGTGGGGGCCTTCGGTCTCCTCGATCAGGACCGCGTTGCCCAGCATCCTCTCCAGCATCAGGATGCGTCCTTCCACGAACGCTTGCTCGTTCCGGGCGTCCTCAAGCTCCGCATTCTCTAGGAGGGGACCCTCGGCCAGGGCCAACTCCAGACGCCGCGCGATCTCCTTCCTACGAACGGTACGCAGGTAGTTGAGTTCTTCGTCTAGTTTCTTGTATCCTTGTTTGGTGAGGTAGGTCTTCTCGTTGTCCATACTACCATCCCTAATGGGCGACTGCCCCTGAGCAGTAAGCCATCAACAAACAAAAAGAAACACCCACACTGAGTGCGGGGGTTCCCTGTTGAAAAGCACCGACCATATTTTGACTTAAGTGCGCCTATTATATCGCGAAAACGTAGATTTGTAAAGGATGCCGCCCATGCTATAATCCAATGTGCCTGAGGTACCCCCTCACAGACGACGAGGGGGTCTCGTTTTTTCTACGCAATCTCTGGCGGCGCTGGAGCGAAGGTGCGTGAGGGCTCGTATCTCAACCGCGATAGGGGTGATGTCATGCTCGATCTAGAACGTATTCGCGAACATCCCGGGGAGGTCAAGACAGGTCTTGAGAACCTGGGGGCCGATCCGTCGCAGGTGGATCTCATCCTCGAACTCGATGAGAGACGACGGGAGCTGTTGACGGAGGTGGAGACGTTGAGGGCCAGGCGCAATCGTGTCTCCAAGAGGATTGGACGGCTCAAGGATCAGGAAGAGCGAGACCGGAAGATCGCCGAAATGCGCCACGTTGGCGATCAGATCGACGCTCTCGAGGAACCCCTGGACCTGGTGGAAGCTGAGCTGGAGAGGGCCATGTTCGCAGTGCCAAACCTGCCCCACGAAAGCGTCCCTGTGGGGCCCGATGAGGGACACAACGTCGTGGTGGCGCAGTGGGGTGAGCCCCGTGACTTCAGTTTCGAGCCAATTCCCCACTGGGATCTGGGGCCGGAATTGGGTATCATCGATTTCGAGCGCGGGGTGAAGCTATCTGGCAGCCGCTTCTACGTATTGCGTGCCTTCGGGGCGCGTCTCCAACGCGCGCTGATCGCTTGGATGCTCGATGTGCATACCACGGAGCATGGCTACACTGAGATCTATCCGCCTTTCTTGGTTAAGGAGGCGTGCATGTGGGGGGCCGGGCAGCTCCCCAAGTTCTCCGAGAACATCTACCACGATGTTGAGGATGATCTGTGGCTCATTGGCACGGCCGAGATTCCTTTGACCAATCTGCATCGGGACGAGATTCTGGACGCCGATGACTTGCCGCTCCACTACGTCGCCTACAGCGCCTGTTTCCGCCGGGAGAAAATGAGCGCGGGAAGGGACGTGCGAGGCATCAAGCGGGGTCACCAGTTTGACAAAGTCGAGATGTACCACTTCACGACGCCGGAGACCAGCTACCAGGCCTTGGACAAGCTGGTCGAGCACGGGTTGGAGATCTGCCGCCGCCTGGGGCTGGCGCACCGCCTGGTGGAGATGTGCACAGGGGACTTAGGATTCACCGCTGCCAAGAAGTATGACATCGAGGTCTGGGCGCCAGGCTGTCAGGAGTGGCTGGAGGTGAGCAGCCTCAGCAACTGCGAGGCGTTCCAGGCGCATCGTGCGAACATTCGCTATCGCCCGGAACCAGGGGAGAAGCCGCGCTTCGTGCATACCCTCAACGGCTCTGGATTGGCGCTCCCCCGAGTGATGATTGCCGTCATGGAGACCTATCAGCAGGCTGATGGCTCGATTATCGTGCCCGACGTCCTCCAGCCGTGGATGGGGGGCGTGGACGTTATCGACGGCGGGGGATAGCCGAAAGCGTCAAGCGGATTGAAGGGTGGGGAACCTCCTGACGTGGCGCCTGCCCGTGCGATGCAGCCTCGCTGGCATTGACAGGTAAGCCCCGTCGTGGTAGAATGCACAGCGGCAAGGGGGAGAACGTCCCCTGGGCCGCCCGGAGGGATGGCCGAGCGGACGAAGGCGATGGTCTTGAAAACCATTGTGGCCC
>CAZGSX010000188.1:1199-3417 GCA_964528475.1 uncultured Anaerolineales bacterium | reverse complement strand
CCGGACGCCTCGAAGGCCACGGGATCGGGACTGACCACCAAGAGCTGATAACCCCTGGCACGCAGGCGCACCAGGGGCAGCGCGTCGTCCTCGCACAGGGGGCTGATCAGCACAAGCTGACACTTGGCCGGGAAGTAGCGGGTGGGGATGTAGTCAAGGTTCTCGAATATGCGGCTCTCGCCGGTGTCGGCACCAGCCAGGGCGCGCAGAATGCGCTCTCGCTGTATCTGACCGTACCCGGGGAAGGTCCATTCCAGGAACCGGCCATAGATCAGCAGGGCAACCCGATTACCGTCGTTCAAGAAAGCCGTCGCCAGCGACGCGGCGGCCCGCACACTGTGCTCGAAAAGCGCACCGTCCGCCGTCTGCAGGTCCGTGCGCCGACGCGCGTCCAGGATCAGGCCCACATCGGTGATACGCTCCTGCTCGAACTCGTTGGTGAACAGCGAGGGCCGATGGCGGGCGCTGACCTTCCAGTTGATCCAGCGCATCGGGTCACCCCGCTGATACTGACGGAGGCCGAAGAACTCTACCCCCGGTCCCCCCTGACGGGCAGGGACAGAGCCCGCGTAGGCCAGGGTGCGACGCGGCCGAACGGACACGCGCCGCAGTTTCATCACCTGGGGAAGAATCATCAAGCGATGTGGCGTCTCCAGAGCGACCTCTGTGGAGAAGAGACCGAGGGCATCGCTCGCCCTCACCGAGACGGGGCCGAGCTGGACTTCAGCGCGCTCACCCTGAATGACGTAGCTGAACTCAGCGGTCTCGCCGTGATCCAGCGAGGTGACGAGACTAGTGGTTCCCTCCACCACCCGGACCCGCCCCGGGAGAGCGTCCTCGATTCGCACCTGCTCGAGGCGACCTCCGTGGTTGGTGATGGAGACCTCCACGGCCACAGGCTTGCCGTGATCAACGCGCTCTGAGCTCAAGGAGCGGTTCGCGGTGAGGTCAAGCTCCCCGGGACCACGAAGGATGCCCGCCATCAGGTAGATGATCATCGGCAGGGTCATAGCCAGCAAGGGACCACTCACCAGGGCGAGGCCCAGGAGAAGGAGCAGATAGGTCAGCGCTGCCAGGCCGATGAGTCGCCTCACGCTCAGACACCCTCGATGACGGGCACGGGAACCGAACGGAGGATGTCGTCGAGAAGATCCATCGCCGCGTTCCGCTTCATCCAGAGGTCGGGCTGAAGGATGAGGCGATGAACGAGGGCAGGCTTGACGAAGATCTTGACGTCGTCAGGCAGGACGTAGTCCCGCCCACGAAGCGCGGCCCAGGCGCGACTGAGTTTGAGCAGCGCAAGGGAGCCCCGCGGGCTCGCTCCGACGGCCACCTCGCGGCGATCCCGCGTCTCGGCCGCCAAGGCGACGATGTAACGCTGCAGGTCGACGTTCACGTGGATGGTCTCCACGGTCTGGCGAGCGGCCAACAGCGCGTCCGCGTTCGCCACCTGGTTCAGATCGAACTCGTCCTGACGCCGCTCCTGGCGCTGGCTGAGAATGGTCTGTTCTTGATCGCGGGTTGGGTAACCGACGGAGAGCCGCATGAGAAAACGATCGAGCTGCGCCTCTGGTAGCGGGAACGTCCCCTCGTACTCAATCGGGTTCTGGGTGGCGATGACCATGAAGGGAGAGGGAAGCGGCATCGTCTCCCCCTCAAGGGTGACCTGAAACTCCTGCATCGCCTCCAGCAGAGCGGACTGGGTCTTCGGAGACGCCCGATTGATCTCGTCGGCGAGGATGATGTTGGCAAAGACGGGCCCCCTGCGGAGGACAAAGCGGAACGCCTCATGGTCAGGCACACGCTCGTAGACGTAGCCGCCAGTGATGTCCCCCGGGAGAAGGTCAGGCGTGAACTGGATACGCTTGAACGACAATCCCAGAGCGGTGGCAAAGCTCTTGGCAATGAGCGTCTTCGCCAAGCCGGGGTAGTCCTCCATCAGAACGTGCCCGCCGGCCAGAACGGCCGACATGATCTGCTCCAGGAGCAGACGCTTGCCGACAATCGCCCGCTCGACCTCCCCGATCACGCTCTGGGCCAGCCCCGATACCCCGGTCACATCCATCGTCGTCATACACCCTCCAGTTCATCCTCCAAGCACCGTACAACGCGCTCCAGTTCCTCACGGACCGCGTTCTGTGCAGGTATTCTCCCCAATCGCCGTCGCAGCCAGGCGATGAAATCGGCACGGCGAGATGGCGAGCCAGGCCACTCCGAC
>CAZGSX010000188.1:0-1099 GCA_964528475.1 uncultured Anaerolineales bacterium | reverse complement strand
CGCGGCACGGCCCGCAAGTAGAGCCGACCGATCCAAACAAGGTAGAGAATCGGCACCGAGACAAGATCGCGCAGGAGTCCGCCAAACATGCGGGACAGCACAAGGGCCAGCGGGATGGCCAGGAGGACCACAATCGCCGCTAGCCGGGCCCACCTCTTCAGCGAGGGGCTCACACATCACCTCGACAGAGGCGGACGATGGCGGTGAGGGCAACGATCGCCTGTCGCTCCTCCGGCCTCCCCAGAGCCTTGTCGCCGTAGCGGACCTCCTCGAACAGCCGCGTGAGACGGCGCACCTGGGTGAGGGGTATTCCGATCCGCTCCAGCTCGGCCTCGAACTCGCGGGGGGTCATGTCCTGCTGGCGCCGGATGCCCCTCTCCTCCCTCAGCACCTGCATCATCTGGAAGTAGCAACGGGTGATGGTGTCCCGGAGGTCAGCTCCGGCCCGTAGGGCATCAATCGCCCCCTGGGCCTGCTGACCGAGCTGATCGAGCGGGCGGGCGGGACGTTGCCTGCGACGCCAGAAGACCCACCCCACGCCCACGAGCAGCCCAGCGAGAAGCAGAGCCACGATGATGGACGCGACCAAGATCAGCCACTGCCTGGGTTCAGCCGAGAAGGCAACCTCAGGGACGGTGGGCAGGTCCGCCGGAGCTGCCTGGGGCAGTTGAGCATCACCGACAGCGTCAAGCGCCTGGGGCCTAGCACGCCACATCAAGTAGAGGGGCAAGAGGACGATCAGGAGCGCGATGAGATCGCGGAGGAGACGTCTTCGCGCGTTGGGAGCGACGAGATAGTAGATGATGGCAAAGGGTAGAAGAGCACCGGTGACGACGAAGAGCACCCTGAGGACGGTGTCGACTAGGTGGGTCGAGACGGGCGAGCTGGGGACGGGCTCCTCCTCTGCAGCAGGCATCCTCGGCAGCGGCTCACCTCCGTAGGCCAGGTCGAGGCTGGATAGGCCGCTGACCAGGATGAGGACCGCCCCAATGGTGAGCAGTGAAAGAACGAGAAGCCAGGTCTTCTGGTGTTGACTCATGTCGCTGCCTTATCGGAACTCCCGTGGGTATTGTAACCGGACAGGGTGGTTGGGACAACC
>CAZGSX010000187.1:0-3435 GCA_964528475.1 uncultured Anaerolineales bacterium | reverse complement strand
AGAAGAGGAACCAGATAGCCTGTATGCACTGGTGCTGGTTCTGAGCGGAAGCAACCGTGATACACTTAGGCATTCCATTCCCCGGGCCCTGGAGAGACAAGCCGGCATCACCACGCTGGACTCTTATCGGAGGACTACCTCTCCGGCTCCCATCTAGAGCAGACCGGTCGAGGCACTCCACAGATAGACCTCGCTGATTCGAACGCCCCTTGAAAACGGTGAGATTCCCTTGGTTCTCACCGAGATAGAGATGGCTGGACGACTCAGGCCTTGTTCATCGAGTGAGCGGTTGAACGGCCTTCCCATCGATCCGCCGGACAGGACACCCGGATCGCCCCACGGCCAGCTTTCCGCTCCGTGGGCTGGCAGCGGCGCTTATTGTTTGGCCCGATCCGCCCAGTCCTTGCGCTCTTGTCCAGGGACAAACCTATCGTCACGGTAACGATCACCGTGACACAGCTACCCCATGCCGCGGATGGCGCCATGGGGACTGGCGAGAATCCGACAGCCGGCTACTCGCGCCAATATCCGCGGCGATTGTAGTGGCCGTAGAGGCGAATCTCGTACGGCCGTTCGGGCGGAGAGCTGGGATCGTACTCGGGGCTGTTCTCGACCTCATCCTGGGTGAGACTGACATGCACCGCGGTCTCTGTCCAGTCCACTCGCCTGATCCATTGGGGCGAGACCAGGACCTTGCGGCCAGGAAGCCAGTCGCGGGTGTCCACGAGTAGATAGCGGATGACCCAGTCTTTTTCGCTGACGAGGAAATCCTCTACATGTCCGATCTTGCCGTCCAGGGCCTGTATGTCGTAGCCAGTGACCGCCTTGATGCTGCGCAGATGCGGGTCGCCACGGTATTTCTCGCTGGGCCCCTCCTCCTGCATCTCGCGCTCGATCTGGTCCACCCCAGCCATGATCATCGGATAGACACCGGGCGTCGCTGTCCCCATGGTCATGCTCCCACCCCAGTACGCGGGCCAGCCATAGTACTCGTGAAGATCAACGAGCTGCTGCTTGGAAACTGGCTGATCGAGGTCGATCTCGGGGCTGTGTTCTACCTCGGACTTCGTCAGACCGACGCGTACTTCTTCGGAGTCCCGGTCAGCTGCCAACACAGCCGCCGGCGAGATGAGAACCCGCCGACCTGCCAGCCAGCCACCCGTGTCGACTACGAAATAGCGGACGGTCCATTCCTGATCGTCAAAGTACACGTCGCGAAGCGTCCCTGCTTCTCCGTCGACGGCTCGCATCTTGGCACCAAACAGTCTCTTGACACGCCTCAACATTGTCCTAACCTCCTCGCTTCAGTTGACATCCTCACATTATCGCCAGTGGCCCCCAGCCCCCCGTCTCAGCGTGAAGCCGAAGCCATTGAATAAGATCCTGACGTCGCAACACACCCACCACCCGACCACCGCCGACCACGGGAAGCGCGTGAACGTCGCAGGTAGACAGGTTCGTCAGAGCTTCGGCGGCGTCCTCTTCCGGGTCGAGGACCACGCACTCGTCGCTGGGCGTCATGATCTGACGCACAGGGGTGCGATCCCAAGCGTCCTGTTCTAGTGCACGAACATCCTCCAAGGTGACGATGCCGACCAACTGACCATCTTCCACCACCGGAAACGCGTGCTCGTCCGTGCCCATGATCCCGTCATAGACCAGACTCTTGACGGGGCTGGACGGATCCACCGTAGGGGCATCCTTGCGCATCATCCGTTCGACAGGCACACCTTTCAGGATATCCTGGACCACCACCCTCTGATAGCTTTGCGCCGAAGCGTTGTTCAGGTACCAGCCAATGAAGACCAACCAGAGCCCATTTCCTGCGCCCGAACCGAAGAAAGGGATCGTCGCTCCGAAGAGCATCGACACGCCGCTGGCGATCATCAACCATCCGAACCCCTGCCCCACCCAGGCCGCCCAGCGAGTAGCGCGGCGCAGATCATCTGTGATCGCCCAAAGGAGAGATCGGAGCACCCGTCCCCCATCCAGAGGGAATCCGGGGATCAAGTTGAACACGCCCAGCGTGATGTTGATCGATCCCACCCAGAACGCAACAAGTCGAAGCGGGCCTAGCTGAGGGATGACCTCGGAGGGGTCATTGATGGCAGTCAGTGGCCCTCCGACTGCACCGGCGAGAATAAGGAGCAGCGCGCCAATCACCAAGCTGGTGATGGGACCCAGGATGGCCATCGAGAACTCACTTCTGGGGGTCTCCGGTTCCTCCCTGATGCTAGCCACACCGCCAAAGAGGAACAACGTGATGCTATCGACGGGATTGCCGTAGGCCTGTGAGACCAAGGAGTGTGCCAGCTCATGAGCCAGGACCGACCCAAAGAAGAGCAATGCTGTCCCGGCGGCCAGCCCCCAGCGGAGTACGGGGCCCCATTGGGAATGGAACTCCGTGAACATGTTGCCCAAGCTGTAGGTGACCAGGGCAAAAACGATCAGCCAAGTCCAGTCGATCTGAACATCGATGCCGAATATGCGACCAATCTTAAGACCTCGTTGCATCCGAATGACTACCTCCTCAGTTTTGGCTGTTGGACGGCCGGCCCTTACGCTTAGCCTCCCCGAGGCAGGCCTCGTGTCGGTTTCCCACGAGTTCGCGTCGGTCAAGTCAGGACCTGTTAGACCCGGCGTTGCCCAAGACTAGTCCATTGACTGCGAACCCATTCGAGGAAGTCCCATATCCAGATTCGCCCTGGCAGTTGGGGCAGAAATAGGCGGTGCGGCCCCACACTTGGGTTCGCCTGAGACTTGCCCCACAGGCTGGACACTGTCCGTCCTCGTGTCGGTCGGGTCCGATGAAGGAAGCTGGGAAGCGCCGGGGATCCGCCTGACACTCGACCGCTATCTGAAGCACGCGCCTCGTCGCTTGAAAGAGGTCCTCCAGCTGCTGATCGGTGAGACTCCGCATATTCGTCCGCGGGTGGATGTTCGCCTGGAAAAGGATCTCGTCGGAGTAGACGTTGCCCACGCCCGCAATGGTTCCCTGATCCATTAGCACGGCCTTTGCCATGGCATTACGGGCCCCCACGCGTTCCTTGAACGCCTGGAAATCCAGGTCTGGATCCAAGGCGTCGGGACCCAGATCCTTTCGTTCGACGAATCCTGCCACATCAGAGACGACGTCGATGCGACCCAGCTTTCGCTGGGAAATATAAGCGAGATGGTAGCCATTGGCGAAGTGAAAAAGGAGCCGGCTGTACTCCGGCTCATCGTCCAGCTGCTTGAAGTACTTCACTCCGCCCGTCATCCCGAAGTGGAGCACTAGAACATGATCATCATCCGCGGCTGCACCATCGAGCGTGACGAACAAGTACTTGCCGTGACGGTGAGTGGAATCAAACGAGCGCCCAACGAGGGCGTCCTCAACCTGCTGCACCGCAGCGGAGTCCGGCAATCGGTCACTGGGAACCAAGATCGGCGCCC
>CAZGSX010000186.1:0-3436 GCA_964528475.1 uncultured Anaerolineales bacterium | reverse complement strand
CCGCGGCTGAGTGGACGGAGATCGTCGATGCTGCCGGCGTCGACCTGACGCAGATGGCGGAGGCGCTGGAGGAGGACACCCTCTACCGCTGGCGGGCGCGGCTGCTCTACGACTCGCCCTTCGCCCCACGGGGGCCCTGGCGCCGCTTCATGGGCCAGGGAGAGGAGGCCGACGTGCGCGCCGGGCGGCTCGCCACCGACCTGCAGATCGCGATGACGATGGAGCCTACAGAGGAGCTCTCGCTCCCGGCAGCGATCACGTACACCCTGAGCTATACCTCAGCGGGCGGGCCCGCCGCGGGCGTGGTGATCACCGACATCCTCCCGGCTGGGCTGGACAATGTCCAGGTCATCACCAGCGGGGTGGCCATCCAGGATACGGGCGTCGAACCCGGTTACGTCTGGTCGATCGGCGACATGGCGGCCGGGGAGCACGGCAAGATCATCATCACCGCCCAGGCGAACGCCACGCGGTTCGTCAATATCGCCGAGATCGCCGGCACCTCGCGTGACGTGAATCTCGGAAACAACGTGGCCATGGTGCAGACCCGCGTCCCGGGCGTCATCTACGTCGACGCCGACGCGCAGGGCGCCGACGACGGCTCCACCTGGGTGGATGCGTACACCGATCTGCAGGAAGCCCTCGGCACGGCGGCCTCCGGCGATCAGATCTGGGTCGCCGAGGGCGTCTACAAGCCCACAACGGGCGTCAATCGCACCAAGACCTTCTCCCTCACCACCGGCGTGGCAATCTACGGTGGCTTCGCCGGGCACGAAGCGTATCTCCACGAGCGCGACTGGCGCGGCCACCCGACGGTGCTACATGGTGACATCGGCACGGTGGGCAATAACGCCGACAACGTCTATCACCTCGTCACGGCGTACGGCGTGGATGGCACGGCGGTTCTGGACGGCTTCATCCTCACTGGTGGTCGGGCGACAGGGGTGGACGCCAACAGCCGGGGCGGTGGGATCTATCTCGACAGCGCGAGCCCGACTCTGCGCCACCTATCCTTGCTCGACAACAGGGCGGACCAAGGCGGCGGCATCTACACGACGGGCGGAAGCCCGACGCTCGCCAACCTCGTGCTTAGCGGCAACGCCGCGACGAACGGGGGCGGGATGTACAACGCCGCGGGCACCCCGACGCTGATCAACGTTACCTTCAGCGAGAACTCGGCGACAGGGGGCGGGGCCCTGTATGACGCCGCCACGGCCAGCCTCACCAACTGCATCGTGTGGGATGAGGATCCCATGCAGAGCCTGATCGCCGGGGCCGGGACGACGACCATCACGTACAGTGACGTGCGCGGCGGCGCCACCGGCACAGGCAATCTCGACGCGGATCCGCAATTTGTGAACGCCAAGGGTGTCGACGGCGTCGCCGGCACCCTCGACGACGACCTGCGCCTGCGCACCACCTTCCGACACCCCTCGCCCGTCATCGATCAGGGGAACAACGACGCCCTGCCGGCTGATGCCGAGGATCTGGATGGTGACGGCGATACGACTGACGAGCTGCCCTTCGACGCCAGCAGCCGCGCGCGCCTCATCGGCTTCACGGCGCTGCCGGCGACGGTGGACATGGGCGCCTTCGAGGCCAACATCGAGGACGTCCTGGCCGAGGGCGACGCGATGCTAGTCGAGGGCATATCCTTCCGCATGGAGCACCTCCAGCTCCTACCGACCGACACTCCCGAGCTGGCTATGCAGAACTACTCCAATTTCAACGACGGCGAGTGGTACTATGCCTTCTGCTCCGATTATGACAACCTCGACGCGGACGGCTACTGCCCGGTGACGGGCCCAGAGCACGTGCGCAACGACCTGCTCGATGCCGTCGATGTCTACCGCGTCGCGGCAACCGTCTGGCCGACGCCAACGTGGACTACGCGCAGCGGCGAGGTGATCCAGGTCTGGCAGCGCGGCGGTCGGGGCGTAGTCGGGGCGACGGTCGAGATCGGCAACGATCATCTGATCTTTGGCGGCGAGTACTTAATCGACGCCACCGACTATCGCTTTAGCACCGGCGGGCTCCCCTACGCCGACCAGATCATCGCCCAGGAGCTGGACGAGTTGGCTAAGGCCGCGCGGCAGTTCGAGCTGGTCATGGATCTAATCTTCCGCGCCTTCAGCGAGTGGCGCGTCGGCGACTACTGCACCAGCGACGAGTTCGAGACCTTCGGCGTGACGAGCAGCCTGCTGATGTCCGCCCTGGACGAGATGGCGAGTCGCTACTACATGATGAACCAGAGCGAAAAGGCGCGGGATGTCTATCTCGCGGCCAGCCGGAACCAGAACATGCATCTGGCAGCGTTGGCCGAGCTGGCCCAGGAGACGGGCCACGCCTACCTGGTCAATGGCAGCTATGAGATGCTCAACAACGTGAGCCGCATGCGGGAGCGGGCGCGACAGATCGAGGCCGGTTTTGACTTCTTCGGCTTCCGGCCTGACTACGCGCCGCTGCAGCCCTACGAGCAGCTGTTGGAACTCACAGAAGGGCCAGGAGGGAGCTCGGGGCTGTTGGGCACGGCGCGCGACCTGGAGGACCGGGCCAGCACTGCCCAGCGAGATTATGACACCAATGCCAGCGAGATGGCCACCGAGCTGGACGAGTATCGTTTCGAGATCGACGAACAGTTGTTCGATCTGTGCGGCGAGACGGAGGACCTGGACGGCGACGGCTACGGCGACTACGAAACCTGCGAGGGCGGGCAGATGGCAAAGACTTGGGAGGAGTTCCTGGAGGCTAACCTCCGCCGCGCCCTGGCCTGGCACAAGGCCCAGAACATCACCCGCAAGATCCAGACCGAACAGGATCGCGCTGACCAGGTCATCATGGTGAACCTGGGAGCGGGACGGGAGATCCGGGCGATCGAATTGGCCATCGGCAAGCTCGAAGCCGAGAAGACGACGACGACCGTGGCCACCTCCTCCGAATCCTCGTTCTCCATCGGATTGGAGGCCTCCATCGAGGCATGGATGGAGGCTGGTTTCAAGGTTTCCACCTGGCCCGACAACACCGAGGCCTTCGTTCAAGGGGGCCTGAAAGTGTCACTTACCAATAAATACGGCCCAGAGTGGAAGGACAGTCAGGTCGATACGACGCAGACGGAGTGGGATCCGAATGCCGCAGTGATCAAGGCCTACGAAGGCCTCAAGGCCCTCAAGGAAGCCGAGAAGGACGCTGCCATCGAAGGGGCCAACAGCGCGGCGACCATTAAGAACCTGCTGCTCGAGCAAAGCGAATCGCTGGAGGAATGGGAGATCGCCACGGCCGAGTTGAACCAGGTGGCGATCGAGCACAACCACCTGGTGGAAAAATGGAGCCGCCTGAGGAACCTGTACGCGGAGGCATCCCCCACGGTCATGACCTACAACAGCCACCTCCTCAATCCGGCCTACCGGCTGTGGCGCGACTCGTTGACGATCCAGTC
>CAZGSX010000185.1:0-3446 GCA_964528475.1 uncultured Anaerolineales bacterium | reverse complement strand
ATGGATCCAACGATTGTCACTGTTCTGGTGATCCTCATCGCGACTATCGTGGCGCTTGTCTTTGAAGTTGTCCGCATAGACGTGGTGGCGATTCTCTGCATGCTGGCCTTGGGGTGGTCCGGCGTACTGACGCCGCAAGAAGCACTCTCCGGGTTCTCCAGCAATGCCGTGATCGCCATGATAGCTGTCATGGTCCTGGGGCAGGGCATTGCTAAGACCGGGATTATGGATCGTTTCTCACGAGCAGTCTTGAAGGAAGTGGGAACCAGACAGTCAAGAGTGATTGGGCTGATGTCCCTCTCGGTGGGAATCCTGTCCGGGCTGATACAGAACATCGGCGCAGCGGCGCTCTTCTTGCCGGGCATTCTCAATATCTCACGTCGGGAAAGAATCCCGGCATCTACGCTGATCATGCCGATAGGATTTGCTGCTATACTGGGCGGCACATTGAGCATGGTGGGCTCAGGCCCGCTGATTCTGATCAATGATCTGCTTCGTAACGCCGGCTTTGCACCCTATGGACTGTTCAGCGTAGCCCCGGTAGGTATCCTGTTGCTTCTCTCGGGAATTGGTTACTTCTTCTTCTTTGGCGAGTTCGTTCTGCCTCATCCAGAGACCCCGGACAGGTGGGATTCGGATCAGGATAAACTGATTGAAGCATTCCATCTACCGGATCAGATCTGGCACTATACCATTCCTCAAGACAGCACATTGGCAGGCAAGACGACCGAACAATCGGGTGTATGGGAAGAATACCACCTGAATATCCTCGGTGTCTCTCGGAACGAGGAGGTGGACTATGCTCCCTGGCGAGAGACAACCTTTGAGGCAGGTCAGGAACTCGCTCTCTTGGGCGAAGAAGACGATGTGAAGAGATTCGCCTCGGATCATGACCTGATACATGAGAAACGGGTGGATCCGTTTGCCAGTCTTAATGATCCAATTCGCGCCGGTTTTGCAGAAGTCATTGTTCCGCCCCGGTCGGAATTGGTTGATCAGACCATTCGAGAGTATTCGCTTCGCAAACGACATGCCGTGGAGCCGGTGATGATGTTCAGCAAGGGCGAAGAGATTCGGGGGGATCTTTCAGACCACCGGATACTCCCTGGCGACACGATGGTGGTGCATGGACTATGGGAGAACATTAGCGAACTGAAGGCAGACACCAGCTTTGTGGTCGTGACGCCGTTCGTGGCCGAGGAAAGAGACCGATCAAAGGCCTGGATTGCGTCGCTCTGCTTCCTAGGCGGCATTGGGCTGGCGCTGGCGGGCGCTCCCATCTCGCTGGCATTCCTTACGGGCGGCATTGCGATGGTGCTGACCAGAGTACTCACGATCCAGGAGGTGTATCAAGCCATCGAGTGGAAAGTCGTGTTTCTCCTTGCGGGGCTCATCCCGTTGGGACTGGCGATGCAGACAACCGGGACTGCCGCCTTTCTGGCAGGGAGATCGATGTCGGTCATCCAGGGTGGTCATCCGATGTTTATCGCTTTGACAGTTGCAGTCCTGTCCACGCTGTTCTCGCTGTTCATGTCCAATGTGGGGGCTATCGTTGTATTGGCACCGCTGGTGATGAGCATAGGAGAGATGGGTGGACTCGATCCCCGTCCCCTGGCCTTGATGGCAGCGGTCTGTGCGGCGAATTCCTTCATCTTGCCCACCCATCAGGTGAACGCCATGCTGATGTCCTGCGGTGGTTACGGGAGTGCAGACTACATCAAAGCGGGCGGTGGAATGACCTTGATCTTCCTGGTGATCGTCGTGCCCGTGTTTTACTTCTTCTATCTATGATCCAATCCACTGAAGGAGCGATCTCGTGCTGCTCCAACACCTCTTCGTTGCTGCGATCGCTCACAGCTCCCACGTCCGCGTGGGCAAGAAGCGCTGGGCTGTTATCGATACCTCAGCATGGATTCCATGAGGTGCATCATATAGCTGATGGACTGTCCGTTTTCGACGGTGCCGGGTCCATCCGCGAGCGCCGGGCCTGTGTCAAACCGCCCGGCTCCAAATTCTTCACAAACTTCGACAACGTTGATGAGCACTGGGACGCAGGATAACCCATAGGGGGCATTGTGATGGAACTCTTGACAGACGTACGCTGGTCGCCTTATGCAGTTGGGATTGGCATCGGCATCCTGAGCTGGTTGAGCTTTCTGATCTCCGGAAAGCCGATCGCGGCCTCGACGACCTTCGCCAGGGCGAGCGGCATGATTGAGAAGCTGTTTCGGGGGAAGAGGGTTGAGGAGAAACGATATTATCAGAAGGTGAAGCTCGTTGTGGACTGGCAGTGGATGCTGGTGATGGGCATCGTCATTGGCTCGCTGATTTCGGCCCTGCTCTCCGACGACTTTCAATGGCAGTGGGTTCCGGCGCTCTGGGCAGGTGCTTTTGGCAGCGCTCCGCTGCTGCGAGTCCTCGTTGCACTGATCGGAGGCATCTGCCTCGGTTTTGGCGCGCGCTGGGCAAACGGATGCACCAGCGGGCACGGTATCAGCGGCACCCTGCAGCTGGCCGTCTCAAGCTGGATCTCCGCCATCTGCTTCTTCGTTGGCGGCATTGTGACAGCACATATTCTCTTCAAGATCGTCGGTTAGGAGGAGGCAACTGTGCAAACGAGAGATTCGATGGAGAAAAAGAGTGTAGACATGTCTCCCCTGCTCTGGGGATTGGCGTTTGGCATAGTGTTCGGCTTCCTGCTGCAGAAGGGTGGTGCGACGAAGTATGATGTGATTGTTGGGCAACTGCTGCTCACCGATTTCACGGTCGTCAAGATCATCCTCTCCGCTATCCTAACCGGAATGATCGGTATCTATGCGATGAAGACCCTGGGCTGGGTGGAGCTTCATCCCAAATCAGGCTCGGCGGGCATGAACATCATTGGCGGATTGATTTTCGGGGTGGGCTTTGCGGTACTGGGCTATTGCCCCGGCACGATTGCCGGCGCGATTGGCAACGGCTACCTGGACGCTATGGTTGGAGGACTGGCGGGCATTATGATCGGCGCCGGTCTCTTTGCCGCACTCTACCCCCGACTCAGTCAGGGCATTCTGACGAAAGGGGATTTTGGCGACCTGACGCTGCCGCGCGTATTCGAAGTCAATGATTGGATTATCGTCGTCCCCGCCGCGATGGTGATCTTCTTGGTGCTGTATTGGCTGGAACGCGCGGGGTTCTAGAGGAGTCGACCACGAGGCGAGCTCTCCATGAGAACGGTCTCCGCGAGGAATCTGGACTACGCTACTAACGAGGGGAGCAGTATCAGGGTCGAAAATGGGATGGATACACCTATCTGCGCTGCCCTGAGTACCTCCAAAGTTGTGAACAACGAAGGAAGCTTCAACTCGATAAACAAAGTGGGCTATCATCGGCCAGATTGCCTGAAGGCCGGTGGGCCGAACTGAGTGGATAGGCTTAGGGACAGGAAGAGCGCCTCGCGGCCCTTG
>CAZGSX010000184.1:0-3538 GCA_964528475.1 uncultured Anaerolineales bacterium | reverse complement strand
ACCACCTCCGGCCAGATTGACAATGTGTCCCGGATTATGCGGTCGGAGATGACGTCCACCGTCGAGCTGCCGCCGGAGGCGGGAGGGAGACAGCAGAGCAGCGTGACGAGCTACGTGGTCGACGACGTGCTCTACGCCCGGACCACCACCCCTGCCCAACCAGAGCGATGGTCTAGCCAGCGGCTCCAGCAGCAGGGCTGGCAGGAACTGAATCAACTGGGGCACGAGATCGAGACGCTTCGCACGGCCCAGATTGAGCTGCTGAGGACCGACCGGCTGCGGGGCGTCGAGTGCTACGTGCTCCAGCTCACCCCCGACACGTCGAATCTGCGGCAGAGGCTGGCCCAACTGCCGGGGCTAGAAGAGCTCCCGGAGGACGCGCAGTCGGAGCTGGACGAGCTGATCCAGCGGTTTTCGAGCAAGGTATGGGTGGATCAGCAGACCTTCTATCTGCTCCGCGATGAGACCGCATTCACCATCGTGCTCGACGCCGACACCCTCGGCGATTCCGGGGCGCAGCAGAGCGACGTGACCCTGGTTGCGGAGATGCGCACCGATTTCAGAGACCACAACCGGCCCGTCTCCATCGAGCTGCCCCCGCAGGTGAGCGAGGACAGCTCGCGCTAGCGGCTTGGACACACGGCGGAGACTCGGCATCTCCGCATCCGGCGCACAGGCATTCGCAGCGCCAGTCATCTTGCTTCCGCTCGGAGGGATCTACGACCCCGTACCCCGCTCCAGCTACGGCCGCTACGCCGCCGTCACGGATCACAGACTCGCTGAGCGCCTAGATGGCGTTGGGAAGCAGCTTCGCGATCGACGCCGGTTAGAAGTCTGCAGAGCGTGCAGACCCAGCAGCTGGGAGCCTTCCATGGGCTGGGAGGGGTCGCCGTCTACTCACGGTTGGCCGAGACGTCGGCGCCAGGGCCCGTCGTCGCGAACCTCTCCCCGGGCCAACCAGGGGGTGACGGACTACTGGACCGAGATCCAGGCCTTGACGCGCTGTCGAAGATGACCTGGTGGGGTTTCTCCCTGTCGTGGCAGCCATAGACATGGAGCGCAATGCCCGATTCCTCGCGTGGCGTCTAGAGCCACCAGCGTCCTATGAATGTCTCGTTGACGAAGAGGGCGATTCCGCCATCGAGGCACTCGATGGTGGTGGGGTTGACGGCATCGGGTTTCGTGCCAATGCCAGGCACCGGCTGCCAGATTGGATCGGTCACGTTGACGTGCTCATTGCCAACCAACTCGTGCACGTGCTGGCTGCCTCGGCTGTGGCGCTGAGCCGCTTGGGGACTTCGGCGCTGAGCCTGTCGACGTCACTCGGCGACCGTACGCGCCCTCGTCATCTGTTCCGGTCCGAGAGGGAGAGATATGGATCGCGTAGGAGGGGGCCTGACTGGTCCGTCCTCCCACACCACCGTGCTTATGGGTCCGCACACGGCGGTTTCCTCTACGATCGTCACGCAGCATACCTGCCGGATAGGCTCGTGCGACATTGGGCTCTGAACCAGTCGTTGCTCATCGCTTGGTGAGATGGGGGTACAGCCGCTTTCCTCCACCATCCAACGCCACATCCTGCGAGGTGCTGGGCGCTCCATCCCGGAACGGTCAAGCGGCGCAAGAACGCGAAGACGGCCTTCGGCTGTTTGCATTACTTCACCCGGACACACCGCAGCTTGCGCCGTATCTATTCGTCCAGTGGTTGCTTGCCCCTCCTCGCACGCTGCAGCTCCGGTTCCGCCTTCGCCGCTCAGGCCGTGGCACACGCTGCCCCTTCGCTCAAACAGCTCCAATTGGGTCCACGTGCCTTGCTGGTGCCCCACACCCATCGAGTCTCCCCGTCTGCTCCTTGCCGTAGACGATTCTGCCCTTCAGTGGCTTTACGCCACCTACTATGGCGTCTGCTGACTTCTCTGCACCTTTCCCTGGCTGTCTCCAGCCTGGTAGTCCGGCTCGTCCGGACAGTGGCAGACATCTCCCAGGGTAAGCCGTGTCTCTTTCTCCTGGCACTCGCCGGATTTACCTTCGCAACTTTCTGAGTGACTTCCGGGCTTCACTGTACCTTGCCAGTTTACCCAGCCGCGCCGGCCTTCTATCCGATTCCTGTTCGTCGAGTCCAAGATTCGCCTTACGCTTCCTTCAGATTCCGTCTCGCGACGGACACCCTTGCTTCGCCTTGCGGTTCCCGTCACTTAGGCCCGCAGAGGACTTTCACCTCCTAGATACACGGCATGCCTGGCACACAAGGAACGGGGCCATGCTGTTGTGTGCAGCGGGCCCTATCGCTGCATACGGCATCCCGGCTACGCTGGGGCGCTGCTTGCCTACGTAGCGACGCCGATCCTCCTGGATGCCCAGTGGGCCTTCCTTCCGGCCGCTCTGGTCACGGTAGCCACGATCGTCCGCACGTATCTCGAGGACAGGGCGCTGTATGAGGAGCTGGAGGGTTATGCTCAATACGCGAGACGAGTACACTTCCGCCTGCTGCCCGGGGTGTGGTGAAGGTTAGTCAGTCTTGATGGGGCCGGGAAGTCGACCCCCTGGGACGGCGACGGCCAAGGCGGGGAGGGAAACTGGAGAGGACTGGACACGGCTTGTGGCGAGGAGGAAGACGGAACGGGGAGGAGGACAAGAGTGTGACCTGCTCGGCGTGAAGGGCCGGTGGCACGCCGTAGCTAGCGTAGAGAAGCCCCCGTCGTCATCCTGACGGGGGCTTCGAGATTGCCCGGGAGGCAGTTAGGACCGGTCTAGCGACCGCCCAGGTAGGCCTCCTTCACCTCCGGATTGGCAGCGACCTCCTTGGCCGGGCCCTCCAACACCAGACGCCCTGTCTCGAGGACGTAGGCCCGGTCGGCGATGGAGAGGGCCATCTGGGCGTTCTGCTCCACCAAGAGAATGCTGGTACCCTGGGCGTTGATCTCCTCGATGATAGCAAAGATCTCATCCACCAGGAAGGGCGCCAGGCCCATGGACGGCTCATCCAGCAGGAGGAGCTCCGGCTCCGACATCAGTCCGCGACCCATGGCCAGCATCTGTTGCTCCCCGCCGGAAAGCGTCCCGCCGTACTGGTTGATGCGTTCCTTCAGCCTGGGGAAGCTTTGGTAAACACGCTCCCTGCTCTGCTTGATACCCTGGGAGTCGTCGCGGGTGTAGGCCCCCATGTCTAGGTTCTCGGCCACGGTCAGCGGGGCGAATATCTTGCGTCCCTCGGGGACCTGCACCACGCCCATAGAAACGATCTCGTGGGCCGGTTTCCGGGTGATCTCCTGGCCCTTGAACCTGATGCTACCGCCGCGGGCCCGCACCAGACCAGAGATGGTATTGAGCGTGGTCGATTTCCCGGCGCCATTAGCACCGATGAGCGTCACAATCTCCCCCTCCTCCACCTCAAAGGAGATGCCCTGTAGGGCATGGATGGCACCGTAGAAGACGTTCAGGTCGTTGACTTCGAGTAGCATTACGCCACCTCCTCCGCCGCTCGACTACCGAGATAGGCCTCGACGACCTTCGGATCGTTCCGAATCTCGTCGGGCGT
>CAZGSX010000183.1:0-3633 GCA_964528475.1 uncultured Anaerolineales bacterium | reverse complement strand
TTCCTGTCTCCTTTGATAGTCCTGCTTTCTTCAACCCGCTCTGCACGGGCATCTCTCGCGGCGCGCCGCATCCGGGTGTCTGCGCAATCGACGGTGATTCAGGTGAGCGTACGCCCCGCGTGCCTCGTCTAGTGCCTATGATCCCCCCTTTCACTCTGCCCGCCCCAGCCCACGCGCGCCCGTTCGTCCCATTTCTCCCCAGCAGCCGCGCCCAGAACGCCTTGATCATCTTAATTCCCCGGCTCTGCACCGCCGGAGCTCGATCACGCCCTCCGGGGGACCGGCTTGCGTGCCGTCTTCCCGCGCCTCAACTCCGTCTGGATAGCCGCGCATTCGCCCCACAGCCTGGTGCCGGTCGGCGTCAGCATGCTCCTCATCCTCAACAGAAGCCGCTGCGCGAGACCATGTCTGACCGGCTTCGCCCTCCGCATCAGCTGCGCGTGCTCCCCGTCTCGCATCTCATCTCGCATGCGCTCCTCTGCCAGCCGTCCCGCCGCATATGTATAGGGTGGTAACATCACGCACCTCCTCGCGCCCGACAATCGCCAGGCGAACGACCCCGTCGACCATTTCTTCTCGACCTGCGCCAATACCCTACCACGCTCGCGTATCGAGAACGTGGAGGGAACGTGGAGCAATGGGACGACGCCAGTTGAGGGAAAGGGGAGGATGACGTATAATAGGGGAAATTGCGCCAGAAGGAGCCGAGTTATCTGCGCGGGCCAGAATCGCCACCGGCCCGGCGTCAGGACGCGGCTCTTCAGGAAGCGCAGCACGAAGGAGCATTCCTATGCCGCACCTGTCACTTCGGCTGCTCGGTCCCTTCCAGGCCACCCTGGACGGCGCGCCAGCGAATGGCTTCCGCTCCGACAAGGTGCGAGGCCTGCTGGCCTACGTCTGTGTGGAGTGCGATCGCCCTTGGTCCCGCGCCACCCTCGCTGACCTCTTGTGGGCGGACTTCCGGGAGAAGAGCGCCCGCAGCAACCTGCGCAACGCTCTCTCTAACCTGCGTCACGTCCTCTGGGACCGGGAAACCGACGTGCCGTTCCTCGACATCTCCCGCGCCGCCGTGCAGTTCAACGACGCCAGCGACTGCTGGGTCGACGTCCGTGCCTTCCTCGATCGACTTCCCGAACCCGGTGAGGAGGAGCATCCCCTGTTCGATCAGCAGGATATAGGACGGCTGGAGCAGGCGCTGGCGCTCTACCGGGGCGATTTTCTGGAGGGGTTCGCGGTGGCCAGTGCTCCTTTTGACGAGTGGATGCTGGTGACCCGCCAGGAGATCCGGCAAGAGCTTCTGCGAGCTGTTCGCTTGCTTGCCCTGGCTCACGCCCAGCTGGGTGATCTTGACGCTTCCACCGCGGTGACCCGGCGTTGGCTGGAGGTGGAGCCCTGGGATGAGGCCGCCCACCGCCACATGATGCAGCTGCTGACGCTCCGGGGCCAGCGCAGCGCCGCCATTGCCCAGTATCAGGCCTGCCAGCAGATCCTCTCGGATGAGCTCGGGATTCAGCCCCAGCTGGAGACCACCCGGCTCTATGGGCAGATCCGCGACGGCCGCGTCGGTATTCCCAGCATCGAGCTGCCCCCTGCCGCGGACTGGCCTGGATTTGAGAGCCCGCCGCCGTCGCTGCTCCGCTCCCCCGCCCCCGGCCCCGCCGCCGATGAGGAGGTGCCCCTGTTCGTCGCGCGCGACCGGGAGCTGGATAGCCTGGACCAGGCCCTCTCGCGGGCGACCGCTGGCCGTGGCGGCGTCCGATTCATCACCGGGGAGCCGGGGAGCGGGAAGACCGCCCTGTTGACTGAGTGTGCTCGCCGGGCGCTCGCTCGCCACCCCCAACTCCTCGTCGCCTGGGGGGAGTGCAGCGCCTTCACCGGCCGCGGTGACCCCTATTTCCCCTTCCTCAACATCGCCCGCACGCTCACCGGTCAGGGTGACTTTCCCGTCTCCGCCAGCGCCATCAGCCGGGAGCATGGTCGGCGGATCTGGCGGTCCCTGCCTGAAACCTTGGACGCCCTGTTGGATCACGGGCCCGAACTCATTGACCGCTTCGTGTCCGGGAGGGACCTCCTGGCGTTGGCTCGGCTCCACGGCGGGGTCAAGCCCGAGCGGCTGAGCGAGCTTCAGTCGCTGTTGGAGCGGTTGGCCCAGCGACCGCCGCAGGTCCGCGTCCGACAGGCGGCCCTGTTTGAGCAGTTCACCCGGGTTCTATCCACCCTGGCGCAACGGCGCCCGCTGCTGCTCATGGTCGACGACGCCCAGTGGATTGATCGCGGCTCCGTCGACCTGCTGTTTCACCTGGCGCGCGATGTTGCGCGCAGGAAGATCCTGCTTCTGGGCGCCTATCGCCCCCAGGACCCCGCCCTTCTTCGCGGGCCGGAGCCGCATCCCCTTCTCGGGGTGGTTGGCGAGCTCCAGAGGGAGTTCGGCGAAATTGAGATCGATCTCATGCAGAGCGAGGGCCGCGCCTTTGTGTCGGCGCTGGTCGATAGCGAGCCGAACGAGCTCGATGAGGCCTTTCGCGACCTTCTCCACCGGTGCACCTCCGGGAACCCCCTGTTCACCATCGAGCTGCTCCGCGCCATGCAGCTCCGCGGCGAGATTCGTCGCAGCCCGGAGGGGCGGTGGGTGGAGGGCCCGCGGTTGAACTGGAACGAGCTGCCGGCGCGGGTGGAGGCCGTGATCGCGAGGCGCATCCGTCACCTGTCGCCCGCCTGCCGGGAGCTGCTCAGCGCGGCAAGCGTGGAGGGCGAGCAGTTCACGGCGCAGGTGGTGGCCGACGTCCTGGAGGAGGACGTCCAGCAGGTGTTCGAGCTCCTGAGCCAGGAGGCGGGCAAGGAACACCGTCTGGTGACCGCCCAGGCGGTCCGTCACCTCGACGGGCAGGACCTGGCGCTGTACCGCTTCCGTCACGCCCTTTTCCAGGTCTATCTCTATCAGCACCTGGACATCGTGGAGAGGGCCCGGCTGCATGGCCTGGTCGCCGCTGAACTGGAGGCCCGCTACCAGGCGAGCCTGGACCAGTTCCCCGAGATCATCCACTCCGTCGCACGCCACTTCGAGGCCGCCGGTCGGGCGGGCGAGGCCGTTGACTACTTCGCTCGGGCCGGGAGGCGGGCAATGCGGCTCTCCGCCCACCGGGAGGCCTTGGACCACTTCTACAATGCCCTCCGCCTTATCCAGACCCTCCCCCGCACGCCGGAGCGGGATCGGCAGGAGCTTGATCTGCAGCTGAGCCTCGGCCCACCCCTCACCGCCACCAAGGGCTGGGCCCCGCCGGAGATGGCCACCGCCTACGCCCGGGCGCAGGAGCTGTGCGAGACCATCGACGATCACGCGCAGCTCATTCCTGCCCTCTGGCTCCTGGCCACCTACCACGTCGGCCGCTCCGGGCACGCCCAGGTGGACAGACTGGTCGAGCGCCTATACCGCCTGGCCCAGCGGGCGGGCGATCCCGCCCTGCTCGCCCTGGCCCGGCTCCAGGTTAGCCCCTTCTATCAGGGCAAGTTCGGCGAGGCGCGGGCCATCCTCGAGCTGGCCAGCGAGGCGCCGGACATCGAACAGCAGCGCCAGCTCGCCCTCCAGTACGGCATGGCCCCCGCCGTCGTCGGCCTCGCTTACCTCTCCGTCTG
>CAZGSX010000182.1:1406-3642 GCA_964528475.1 uncultured Anaerolineales bacterium | reverse complement strand
GCTGCAGCTCCCGTACCAGCGCAGAGGTGTCTTCCTCGCTGGCGGTCCCGAGGCTCTCCACATCGATCCCCAGCTCCTGCGCGATGGCCCGCTGCTTGGCGGCCATTGCCCGCTCCCACGCCTCCATGCTGACCAGTACCATGATGAACGTGAAGGGATTGTTTTGCTCGAGGTCCTCGGTGAGCCGAGCTACGGAGTGCTGGATGAGCCAGCCATCCATGAAGCGACCCTCCGCGACGATCTCAGGCAGGGTCTGCATCAGCCGCAGCGCCGTGTGCGAGCGCTCCTCCGCGTCGCCAGCCAGATAGATGGCGGCGTCCAGGAGGATGGCCAGATCCTCGTCCTCCAGGCCCTGGGGGTCCGGCGCGGGATAACCGACGGCGTCGAACGCCCTCTCCAGCTCGGTGGGGGTGAAGCGGAACGCTCTGAACCGATCCTGGGAGAAGAGGTCGAAAGCGCGTTTCATGAGGGCGGGGGCGTCAGCCAGCATGGCTTCAAACTGATCTCCATACGGCTTGAGCGTGTCTATCGCGGCCTGGATCTCATCCTGTCGGGCGACGTATGCGGCAATGTGACTGATACTCTCCAGCTCTTCCTCGAAGCCGGGTTCGCTATGGCCTGACAGCGCTGTGAGGGGCACCCGACCGCTCATACGACCCGACAAGAGCCCCTTGGCCTCCGGATCTGCGGGTGGGGATGATGGCTCCCGCGTGCGTCGACGCCCCTGATCCTCGCGGAGACAGCAGTGCTTGTATTTCCTGCCGCTGCCGCAGGGGCAGGGATCGTTTCTGCCTACCTTACTTGGGACCATAGTAGCTCCGTTCCATCGCGTCGATATCTCCGGTGCACAGACAAGGGGCGGGGCACGGCAAGCTGACCAACATCCCTGGCAGGGTCCATGGGCTGCTCGAGCATACCTTCACTCCAGACCGACGCTGTCGCGGATGAATTCCGCCATGCTGCGCGCCCGCTCCGGCGCATCGCCCACGTACTCCTCCGCCTGCAGAAGCCCTCGAACCCGCTCCGCGGGGAGGTACTGGAGGACGTCAGGATCAGAGGCCAGTTGGTCCAAGAGTGGGTTCTCCTCGCCCCGCTGGAGCACGGACAGGGCGCGGAGCGCGTGCTGGCGGATGAGCTCATGCATCGCCTGCCGGTCAGCCCCGGCGCTCACCAACTCCATCAGGAGCCGCTCGGTGGCAGCAAAGGTGCCATAGGCCTCCAGGTTGCGGGCGATTCCGTCATCGTAGATAACTAGGCCGTCTATAATGCGCCCTGCCCGCCGCAACAGCTCGTCGCACGCCAGGAACGCCCCGGGGAGGATGATGCGGCGGTTGGCCGAATCGTCCAGGGTGCGCTCCAGCTGACTGTGGGCGGCGTTGTCCCACGCCACGCGAGGCAGCGCGGCCACGTAGCGGGCGATGCTGTCCATGTTTTCGGCGTTGATGGGGTTCCGCTTGAAGGGCATGGCAGAGGAGCCGACCTGCCTGGCGCCAAAAGGCTCACTCCACTCGCCGAAGAGGGGCGACTGGAGCACGCGGAGGTCCAGGGCGAAGCGATAGAGGGAGGCGGCCATGGCGGCCAGCCCGGCCAGCACCCGGTAGTCCTGTCCGCGAGGATAGACCTGGGTGGCCACCGGGAAGGCGGGCAGGCCGAGCGCCTCCATCACCAGCGCCTCCAGCTCCCTGGGCGTCATCTCGCAGCCGGCCAACAGCTGCGCGTAGGAGGCTGCGGTTCCCACCGCACCCTTCATGCCCTTGCCCCGGATTTCGGATCGGAGGCGCTGCAAATCGGCGTGGTCCTGCAGGAGATCCTGCCCGTAGCTCGCTAATCGGTAGCCCACAGTGGTGGGCTCGGCGGGTTGGAGGTGGGTGTAAGCCATGCACTGGTGATCGGCGTGCTGATCGATCTTGTCCGCCAGCAAACGCAGGACCTCCTGCAGTTTCCCCACTAGGAGATCCAGCGCCTGGCGAATGCGGAGGGCCTCGGCATTGTCCTGTATGTCCGCGCTGGTGGCCCCCAAGTGAATGATGGGGCTGCCGACGGGGCACCGCTCGGCGTAGGCCCGCACCTCGGCCATCAGGTCGTGGTGGATCTCGGCCTCAATCTCCCGGGTGCGAGCGAGGTCCACGTCGTCCTGGTGAGCGACGAGGTCCGCCAGCTGTTCCTCGCTGACCAGTCCCGCGCGGTGCTGGGCGGAGGCGAGGGCGACCCAGACACGGCGCCACAGCCGGTGCTT
>CAZGSX010000182.1:0-1306 GCA_964528475.1 uncultured Anaerolineales bacterium | reverse complement strand
CCGCGATCTCCGGGTTGCTCATGCCACGGACCAGAAGAGCGAGCACATCCTGCTCTCTGTCCGTGAGATCGACATCGCGCTGGGAACCATCTCTGGCAGACTCGAACAGAACCCGGGCGGCCTCTGGCGCCAGGGTGCGTTCGCCCCGGTGAGCTGCGCGGAGAGCCTCGGCTAGCTCCTCGGCGGAGACGCTCTTCAGGAGGTAGCCGATGGCCCCGGCCTCCAGGGCGGCCTCCACCAGCTCCCTCTCCTTGAAGCTGGTAAGGGCGACTACCTGGGTCTGCGGCCACTGGTCGCGAATGCGCCCGGTGGCCTCAGCGCCGTTCATTCCCGGCATCTTGAGATCCATGAGCACGACGTCCGGCTGGAGGCGATGGCAGAGAGCCACGGCTTCGTCGCCGCTGGCGGCCTCGGCAACGAGCGCCAGATCGTCGAAGGCTGCGAGGAATGCGGCAAGGCCACTGCGCACCACGGCGTGGTCGTCGACCAACAGGACACGGATCTCATCGGATGGGCTCATGTGGTTCCTCGTCTGGTCATCAATGTGGCATCGCGAGTGGAATGTGGACCAAGATATGCTATAGTATACTCCGCGATGTGGGCGGTGCAAGAGCCGCCCCGAGAGGTGTCCAGCATCGACGACTGCTCGGGAACGCTGGATTGCCGTCCGGACGGGTTGACAGAGGTGTCGGTGACCTCCATCAGGTGTCGCTCACGAGGAGGAGGAGTAGCGTGTTCAGGGTCTTGCTGGGTGTGTTCATCGTGCTTCACGGGTTGGTGCACATGTGGTACGTGGCGCTGAGCCAGAGATGGGTGGCGTTTGAGGCGGAGATGGGATGGACCGGCGAGTCGTGGCTTTTCACTCGCCTGCTGGGGGACGAGGCGACGCGGCGTCTGGCTAGTGGGCTGTGCACGCTGGCAACCCTCAGCTTCGTGGCGGGCGGATTGGGGTTGTTTCTGCAGGCGGGCTGGTGGGGTCACGTGGTCATAGGATCGGCCGTCCTCTCCACAGCCATCGTGCTCCTCTTCTGGGATGGACAACCTGAGATGATGGTCGAGAAGGGGTTAATCGCGCTCATAATCAACGGGGCTCTGCTGGTGGCGCTTGTGGTGTTCCACTGGCCGGGATGATCGGAGGGAGAGGCTGTATTCCACGGCTGCTCGGCCAGGCGGGACGGCGCTCCAGGCCAAGGCAGGGACCGTAACAGGAGCCGGTGGGCAGTCCCATCGACTTCGGCAGCAAGACTTGAAGCACGCCCCGCAGGTTCCGATCTGCGTGCAGCAGGGCCAAGAGGGGATCCGGGCC
>CAZGSX010000181.1:0-3656 GCA_964528475.1 uncultured Anaerolineales bacterium | reverse complement strand
GCGGCAAGCGACTACCAAGCCGGTGTGTCACCGCGCGATGGAGTATATGACCGTGTCACGCTCGGTCGTCAGCCATTGCCATTCTGAGAGAACCCGTGGCGCGCGACCACCCTGGATTGAGCAAGAAGGCCTTCCGCCGCTCTCAATTCTGAGACGTGCCACGAAGATCCACCCAGACCCGTAGAAGCCCTCTCCTTTTCTGGTGAGGGAGGGCTATCGGCTACCAATGGCTCAAACTGCGCCGCAGTAATCGGATCTCCTCCATGCCCAGGGCGAGGGCCAAGCCACCGTAGACAAAGACCCCCGCCGCCCCAGAAACGCCCACGATCAGCAGCTCGCCCAGCGTCCCCGCCGGTGCAATCGACGACATTCCGAGCACTACGTAGTGGACAGCGACACCCATCACGGCAGAGAGCAGGAGCGCCATCAGGGAAGCTCTCCACAGTCCTTCGCCTGCCAACCCTCCCACCTTGCGCCTGAGCAAGACGAGCATCAATACCGCGTGAGCCCCCCACTTCAGCGAGTTAGCCAGGATCAACCCGTTCAGGGTCAAGGGCGCAAATACCGTCGGCGCCAGGGCAGCAACGATATACAGGAGTACGGTGACGACGCCGACCAACGCGGGGGTCCAGGTATCCCGTCGTGCATAGAAGGAGAAGATGAGCGGCTGGTCCACCGCCGCAAAGACCAGGCCAAGGAGCTGAAACCGAAGCGCCTGCACGGTTGCCAATGTATCCGTTGGCGTGAAATCGCCATGCTCAAATACGAGCTGCACTAGAGGCGTTGACAAGACCCACAGCCCGACGGTTGCGGGCACAGTCAGGGCGACCACCAGCCGCAAGCCCTGAGCCAGGGTAGTTCGAAAGCGATCGACTCGCCCCACGCTCGTCTGGCGAGAGAGGGTGGGGAGAATCGCGAGCGACACAGCCGTGCCCACCAGACCGAGAGGGAACTGGATGATGGTCGCCGAGTAAGTCATCCAGGCAGGCGAAGCGGCTCCGGTATGAGAGGCAAGACGGTAGCTCAGCAACTCAGCGAGTTTGTCCACCCCCAGGCCAGCTAGGATGGGCACATAGAGGCGCCATATGCGCTGGAACGCCGGATGCCCAAGATCGATCCTGAAACCTAGATGGAGATCAGGAAGACCCGGCAGCTGGAGGAGAACCTGAAACATGGCACCGATCAGCAGCCCGACGGCCATACTGTAGACGCCCCAACGCCGCCCCAGCGCCAGCGCTGTGGCGACCATAGCGGCATTGAAGGCGACAGCTGTGAAGGCGGGAAGGACAAAGCGCCTCAGAGCGTAGAGAACGCCAGACAGGATGCCCGCCAGGCTCAAGAAAAGGACACCGGGCAGCATGACGCGCAGCAACCGCACAGCCAACTGCTGATCATCAGCAGGCAGTCCTCCCGCAGAAAGACGCACCAGCTGCGGTGTGAAGACCTCACCCAGCAAGACGAACACAGAAACCGCGACGGTGACGGCAGTCAGCAGCAGGCTGAGCAGGTACGAGAGATCCTCCCGCTCGTCTGGACTTGCGAAGTCGGAGAGAACCGGGATCAGCGCAGAGTTGATCATACCTCCTACAACGAGCGCGTAGATGATCTTGGGAAGCGCCATGGCGGTATCTAGCGCACTCACGTTGCCTCCTGCTCCGAACAGATTTGCCTTGACAATCTCGCGAACCAACCCCAGCACGCGACTCATCACGTTCCCGACCGCGATGATGCCCGCCGCCCGTGCCATCGTAACCCCTTGCTGCAGTCCAGACTTATCTGTTTCGTGCACTCGGTGCTCTCCCTTCGCCCACCCGCAGCTGCCGTGAGGGCCTCAAGGTACGAAATCGGTCATCAGGTAACTCCGCGGAGGCGGAGGCATTCTACCGCGATTCGACCGGGCCCACAAACCTCTAGAGACACGTCACGTGGCGCCGAAGCTTGCGCCCACAGCCAAAACGTGGTAGAATCCTTGCAGTGTTTGGGTAAAGATAGTCAAGGAGGACATGGTGTCGCTAAGCAAGAGCGAAAAACAAGCGATCATCGAGGAGTATGGTCGGACCAACGACGACACAGGCTCCCCCGAAGTACAGGTCGCATTGCTCACAACGCGTATCAGTCAGTTGACGGAGCATTTGAAGGAACACAAACATGACGAGCACTCCCGCCGCGGCCTGATCAAGATGGTGGGCCAACGGAGGCGTCATTTGAACTACCTGAGTCGCAAGGACCCATCTCGCTATAAGGAAGTCATCAAGCGGTTAGGACTCCGCAGATAGGCAGAGCCTGAACACATTTAGAGAGTAGATGGATCAGACGAGTAGATCTGAACAGGCTTCTTCAGCTATCTGCTCGTTTTGCATATATGAGAATCGGGATCGGACGCAAGGGCAGGAATTGGGGGGTGAGGCGTAGCGCGAACGCTGAGCTACGAAGCACCCCCCAGTCCCTGAACCTCTGGGTTCGGTCGTAGACATGGAGGTATATAGTGAATAGCAAGTCGTTCACCGCAACATTGGGAGAGCAAACCCTGGTATTCGAAACGGGGAAGCTCGCTCCGCAAGCAGGCGGTGCAGTCACCGTCACGTCGGGGGACACGAAACTGCTGGTCACCGCGACGGTGTCACGAAACGTCCGGGAGGGTCTGAGTTTCTTCCCCCTCACAGTCGACTTCGAGGAACGGCTCTACGCGGCGGGCCGGATTCCTGGCTCCTTCTTCCGCCGCGAGGGACGACCACCCGAGTCGGCCACGCTTATCGCGCGGCTCACGGATCGCCCAATTCGCCCGCTCTTCCCGAAGAAGATGCGCAACGACGTCCAGGTGATCATCACCCCCCTTTCGCAGGATGAGAAGCATCAAGCGGATATCCTGTCCATCATCGGAGCATCAGCTGCTCTGACGATTTCGGACGTCCCTTTCGATGGGCCTATCGGAGCTGCCCGAATCGGCTACATTGACGGCGAGTTGGTGATCAACCCGACACTCCCCCAGATGGAGGAGAGCGCGGTGGACCTGAAGCTCGCCGGCACCCGTGAGGCTCTTCTAATGGTCGAGGCGAGCGCTGAAGAGATCAGCGAAAGCATCTTGCTGGATGCACTGCGCTCCGGTCATCAGGCGATTCAAGACACGATAGCTACGATCGATCAGATGCGAGAGGTCGCCGGAAAGCCTAAGCGATCCTATTCGCTGCACGGTGTAGTGCCTGACGAGCTGATTGATGCTGTGCGGGACCAAGCAGGCCACAAGGTCTCAGAGGTGATATACAGCGCCGAAGACAAGGAAGATCGCGATGATCGGGTCCGAGCGCTTCAGGAAGAAGTGGTAGCACGACTAGGAGAGACCTGGGACGACGACTTGATCGTGGAAGCCCTAGATGAAATCGTACGGGATACCATCAGGCAGCGCACCATTCACGAAGGGGTGCGCGCCGACGGGCGGAGGCCTGACGAGATCCGGTCCTTGTCAGCCGAGGTAGGATTGTTGCCTCGTGCCCATGGCTCGGGGCTTTTCACTCGGGGCGAGACCCAAGTTCTCTCGGTGGCAACCATGGGCACGCCACGGGAGGAACAGATCATCGACGATCTCTCCCCTCGAGAGAAGAAACGATATATGCATCACTACAACTTCCCGCCCTTCTCGACCGGCGAGACGTGGCCAT
>CAZGSX010000180.1:0-3683 GCA_964528475.1 uncultured Anaerolineales bacterium | reverse complement strand
CTAGGGGGCGAGAGGGAACTCAGATGGGGTGGCCTGAACCTCGCACGGTGGGTCCCGTCTCTCCCAAAATGAGTGGGCGAGTCCTCCGCGAAGGCCCTACGAGGCTGCGGTTTCTTGAACATAGACCTTTACGAGATAGGATGTATCCTGGTTCCCGCGGGCGAAGGCTCTCGCGATCTCCTCGCCCTTTGCCTGACAAAGCGGCGTTTGGGAGCTTACCGCGGGAGCTGCGATATGGCGGAACTGACGGCGTAGCCCCAGAGAGCGGGTGGCGGGTTCGCCCTGCGATTCTTTGGTTTTCCTCCCGTCCTTTGAACAGTCACCTTATGGTTGCCAGGCACTTGCTACTGGACTAGAATCATACATTGGCGTCCAGATCAGGCTGGTCGTTCTGTCAATGAATGAAGCTGTCGATGAATGAAGGAGAACCTTTATTTATGGCTGTATGGCATACTCTGGAGCGAGAGCGTATCTTCGAGCAACTGAACAGCTCCCCAAGCGGGCTTGATGGGGCGGAGGTCGAGCGCCGACTGGAACGGTATGGTCCAAATGAGCTCGAAGAGCGCGGCTTACGCAGTCCCTGGATGGTGCTGCTGGGACAATTCACAGAGATCATGGTCGTGGTGCTGCTCATCGCCGCAGTGATCTCTGTGACGATCGGTGAGACGACCGATGCGATCATGATTATGGTCATCGTCGTCCTCAACGCTATCCTCGGCTTCACACAGGAGTATCGTGCGGAGCGCGCGATGGCTGCTCTCAAGCAGCTATCGGTCCCCACAGTGCGGGTACGTCGCGACGGCCAGACCCGGGAGGTGGAGGCGACGAGCCTCGTGCCAGGGGACATCGTCCTTCTGGAAGCTGGAGATCGCGTACCTGCCGACGCCAGGGTTGTGGAGTCCGTCAACCTGCGAGCCGAGGAGGCGGCCCTCACCGGCGAATCGGTGCCTGTCGACAAGGTGGAGCGACCGCTTGAGAACCAGACCCTGCCCCTAGGTGATCGGCGCAACATGGTCTTTATGGGCACCACCATCACGTATGGACGCGGCAGTGCCGTGGTCGTCGAGACGGGGATGGAGACACAGCTGGGAAATATCGCCGACATGCTCCAGGAGGTGTCGGAGGAGAGGACGCCCCTGCAGCGCAGGATGGCGGAGCTCGGCAAGTGGTTGGCGGTTGGTTCCGTCGTCCTCGTGGCGATTGTCTTTGGCGTGGGTATCTGGCAAGGTGGGGCGGTGGAGGAGATGTTCCTGACTGCCGTCAGCCTTGCCGTGGCCGCAGTGCCCGAGGGCTTGCCTGCCGTCGTAACGATTGCATTGGCACTGGGCGCGCAGCGCATGGTACGCCGGCAGGCACTCATTCGCAAGCTGCCCGCCGTGGAGACGTTGGGCTCGGTCACCACGATCTGTTCGGACAAGACCGGAACGCTGACCGAGAACCGCATGACGGTGACAATCCTGGACGTAGCGGGCACGACTCTGAATCTCACCACTCACCTGAAGCACACCGGCGCCACTCTCTCCGCCGATGAGAGACCCATCGTCGAGGCGGATCCCAGTATCGCGCTGTTGCTGGCCGGGAGCGCCCTGTGCAACGACGCCACTCTGGAACCCTCGGACGACGAACCGGATAGCTACGAGACGATGGGCGATCCGACCGAGGGAGCGCTCGTAGTCGCGGCTGCGCGGCTGGGACTGTGGAAATCTGAAATGGAAAAGCTAATGCCGCGGGTCGCGGAGGTGCCCTTCACCTCAGAGCGCAAGCGCATGACGACCGTCCACCGATCTCCCGACGGCGCCGCGCCCGCCGAGGGAGACGCCTTGGCACGGCTGCTCGAGACACTGCCACACAGCGAGTATGTCGTCTTCACCAAAGGGGCTGTCGACCAGTTGGTCGACGTCTGTGACCGCGTATGGAATGAGGGTAAGGTTGAGCCGCTCGACGGAGAGTGGCGCGCGCGCATCGAGGAGGCCAACGATGGGCTGGCCCAAGAGGGAATGCGCGTGCTGGGTGTGGCCATGCGGCAGCTAGATGAAGTCCCCGACCAGGCTGACGAGGACGACTTGGAGGCTCAGGAGATCTTCGTCGGTCTCACCGGCATGATTGATCCTCCGCGCCCTGAGGTACGCCACGCCGTGGCCGAGTGTCGCACCGCCGGCATCCGGCCGGTCATGGTCACCGGCGATCATCCCTTGACGGCCCTGAACATCGCCCGCGACCTGGGCATTGTCCAGGAGGAGCGACAAGGGGACCATCAGGTGATCACAGGGCAGCAATTGGCGGAGATGTCGGTCGAAGACCTGGAGGCGCGCGTCCGCGACATCTCGGTCTATGCCCGCGTGAGTCCTGAGCACAAGGTCAAGATCGTGGAAGCCGTCAAACATCACGGTGAGATCGTGGCGATGACCGGAGATGGCGTCAATGACGCACCGGCCCTCAAGCGTGCCGACATCGGCGTCGCTATGGGCATCACCGGTACGGACGTAAGCAAAGAAGCCTCCGACATGGTGCTGCTAGACGACAATTTCGCGACCATCGTCCACGCCGTGGAAGAGGGTCGAACCATCTACGAGAACATCCGCAAGTTCGTGAAGTACACGATGTCGAGCAACGTCGGCGAGATTCTCGTGATGCTGGTGGCTCCGCTGTTGGGGCTGCCGATTCCACTGAACGCGATCCAGATCCTGTGGATCAACCTGGTGACGGATGGTCTGCCCGGCCTGGCCCTAGGCGTCGAGCCGGCGGCGCCAGACACGATGGACCGCCCGCCACACCCCCCCAATGAGAGCGTGCTGGCGCGCGGGCTGGGAACCTACATACTCTGGGTGGGTCCCCTGATGGGCGCCGTGGCTCTGCTGCCCGAGCTCCTAGCGCACGGCGCGGGGGGTGTGCTGGAGGTAGGCACCGGGTGGCGCACGATGGTGTTCACGACCCTGGCGCTGGGACAGATGGGCAACGCCCTGACCATCCGCTCCGACCGCCTCCTGCTGACGCAGCTGGGCCTTTTTTCCAACCTGGCTTTGCTGGGAGCTGTGATCCTGACTTTCCTGCTCCAGATGGCCGTCATCTACGTCCCCTTCATGCAGGACATCTTCGATACGGTGCCGCTCACCCCAAGGCAGCTCCTGGTCAGTTTAGGCTTCAGCACGATTGTCTTCATGGCCGCTGAAGCGGTTAAGTGGATCCGGCAGCAGGTCGAGAAGTAAGTCCGGAGCACGCCGAGCTACGCGAGTCCCAGCGGCAAGGGTTCCAATCCCGGTTGCTGGGATTCGCGTTGGTGTCGGTTGAGGCTGGCTGACTGGCCTGTACTTCGCAGAAGGGCAGGCAAGCGGCCACTAAGCGCCGAGCGGGCGTGGTTTCTAGGCTGACGTCCATACCGGAGGCATTCGTTCGCATCGAGGCGGTGTTGCTCAATCGGCTGGTGCCGGATTGGAGAGACTGCGTCTGATCTGAGCGGGTGTGGCTCGAGGATCTGCTGGCGGAGGGCCTGCGGTCAAGCGTCGGTTAGCGGGAGCACCGTCGGAAGGAGAACCGGAGGGGAGATCCGATCGGCGGCCGTGGTGTTGATCAACAAGGTGGACACCGCGGGTTCGGATGGCGTGGCGCGGGTGCGGGAGGATATCTATGCCGTGAACCCCGACGCCACGGTGATCGAGGACGGTCCGACGCTGACGCACGGCGGG
>CAZGSX010000179.1:0-3735 GCA_964528475.1 uncultured Anaerolineales bacterium | reverse complement strand
CGTAATCCGGCGCCGAGCAGTAGGCAATGAGGTGCCCGTCCAGCGACAACTCTGCATGCGCCTCGATCTGCAGGGAGCCCGACTTCCCGAAGCGATACCACATTCCCGCGAAGCCGACCGCCTTACGAACAGACGCGTCCTGCTGCTCAGCGTTGAACCGGGACGCCCGTTCCTGGAGCGCTCTATAGCGGGGCTGAACTGCATCCAGAACCTGTTGATAGCCCAATGACTCCGCGATGGGGTACCCCAAGAAGGAGATCGATGCCTGCTCGATGGCGTTCTTCCGGCGGAAATCGAGAGGATCCTCCGCCAGACACTGCGCCATTTCATCCAGCGCGCACTCCAAGGCGAATATCGACTCGGGCGAGCCAAAACCCCGGAACTGGCCAGCCTTAGGACCGTTCGTATAGACGCTTTGGGCAAAGGCATCCACCGCCCGGTAGCGGTAGGGGCCGCCACTGGCCGTCATGGCGTAGTCCGCGATGTACTGCCCGTGGCCGTCGTATCCTCCAGTATTGGCATCCACGCGGACGCGGATCCCAGTCAGACGGCCATCATCCGTCGCGCCCAATCGGTATCGCACACGATAGGGATGCCGCTTGGGAGAAGCGTCAAAGGACTCGCTACGACTGTACGCCAGACGTACGGGGCGGCGCACGTGATAGACCATCAGCGCCGTGGCCACGAAGGGCCACGGATCCTGCTTACCGCCAAATGAGCCCCCGGTGGGCGGCATAATCACCCGCACGGTATCGGCGTCCACGTCTAGGGCTGCAGCGATGTAGCGCTGCTGCCAATGTGGCTCGTGGGTGCCGCCCACCACGGTAATGCGGCCCTCCTCATCCAGATACCCGAGCAAGGCCTCACGCTCAAGGGCAGCGTGTTCCTGCCAGGCTGTGCGATACTGCGTCTCAAGAACCAGATCAGCGTTCTCGAAGGCCGCCTCCAAGTCCCCGTGCACCTCTGCCTTTGAGGTCAGGATATTGCCGCCGGGATAGATGGGCAGAGCATCCTCTGCCAGCGCATCGTCAATCTCAAATATGTGGGGGAGCTGCTCGTAAGCGACCTCGACTGCGGTTGCACCGGTGTGCGCGGCTTCAGGCGTGGTCGCCACCACAAACGCAACTGGGGCGCCTCGCATCTTGACTGTGTCGCCGACGGAGGTGAGGACTGGCTCATCACGGCTGTAATCCCCCAGACCATTCTCCCCGGGGATATCATGGGCGGTGAGGACTCGCAGGACGCCGTGGACATCCAAGGCCGCCTTGGTGTCCAGGGCGGTGAGCCGCGCGTGATGGTGCGGACTGCGTAGCACATGACCATAGACCATCCCTGGCAGCGTCATGTCCTCGGCATATTTCGCCTGCCCCGTCACCTTGGCAACAGAATCGATACGCGTAGCATCGCCGCCGATGACGGCTCGCTCAGGCCCTCCGCGCTCCACCACACCTGTCGGAGAGCCGATACTGGAGAGCTCTGACTCCCCACGCATCCGCATCGCTGCCAGTTGAACCGCGTCCACGATGCGCTTGTAACCCGTGCAGCGGCACAGGTTGCCAGCCAGGGCCTCGATGATCTCCTGCTCCGACGGGTTCGGATGTTGGTCAAGGAGGGCCTTCGCGGCCATCAGCATACCCGGTGTGCAGTATCCGCACTGCACCGCACCGACCTCGATGAAGGCCTTTTGAAGAGGGTGAAGGTCATCAGGCGAGCCCAGCCCTTCAACCGTCATGACGTGCCGCCCGGCGACCTTCCCGACTGGTGTGAGACAGGAACGAATCGGGATCCCGTCCAGCAGCACGGTGCACGCGCCGCACTCGCCCTCGTGGTCACATCCCTGCTTCGTGCCGGTGAGGCCTAAGTCATCGCGCAGGACGTCGAGGAGCGGGCGTACGGGGTCCGACTCAATGGTGACAGACCGCTCGTTGAGCGTAAACGCTAGCCTCATGCCACTCCACCTGATGACTCATCGCCTGAACAGTAACCCAAGTCCTGCGTCCTCCGCCCACATCGTCTGCTCGCCGCCTCCTGGAGAACCGTCTCAATCGCCTCCTCTGCCCCATCGGGCAGAGACGGGGCTTTGTGGCTGGATAGAATGGTGCTTACGCGCTCCTTTACCCGGTCGAGCATCGTCAAGCGACCGCTGGCATCCCACGCCTCCCAAGGATCGCGATCCATTAATCGAGGCATCCAAACCTCCTCACGGCACCGGTCAGCTGTCTCTCGCGTGGCGATGAAGTGTCCGCCCGGGCCTACCTCGTGGATCAAGTCCAGCATCAGCGTTTCATCCGTGACCTCAATCCCGCGAAGGACACGGCGAGCCATGCCGATGATCTCGTCTGTAAGAACCAGCATCTCGAGAGATCCGATATCGGCGCAGTCCAGGAATCCAGCATCGTGCACGAGCGTGGTGCTACTCAATCCAGAGAGGAGAACCTGCAGAGTGCACTCTATGGCCGCCTGAATATCCATCGACTTCGACTCGGAAGCGCCTGCGGTTCCCATAAACGGCAAGCCCAGATAACGAGCCATCTCAGAGAAAGCCGCAGTGTAGAGGCTCATCTCGGGACCGCCGTAGGAGGGGCGAGCGGTACGAAGATCCATCGCGCTCGGAACGCCGCCAATGCACACAGCCGCGCCCGGCTTCTTGAGCTGAATGGCCGTCAGCCCGCTCAGCGACGAAGCCAGAGACACGACGAGTGTACCAGCCCCGGTAATCGGACCCGTGGCTCCGGCCGAGCCGCCGCCGAGGTACACGACCGGAATGCCGTGTTCGGCCGCCCAGAGGACTGTCGCCATATCCTCATTCGTATGCTGCAACGGCGCCTGCGATGTCGCGAAGAGGGCAAAGAAGGGGCGTTCGCGCAATGCCTCCTCGCCACCAGCCACGGCCATACCGATTCGATGAATATCCGCCAGGTTCTCAAGCGAATAGGCCCATGGGATCATCGGCTTTCTTGTTCCGCGGATCATCTCCGCGAACTCGTAGACCGGAGCCAAGTCTGCGTCGACATCGTCAATTAGGCCCAGCCCCATCGCGTAGTCGATGTTGTCCAGTGCGTCGCAAACCAGAGCCGTCGCGCGTGGATCGCCCCGGCGCGATCTTCGCCGTTCGCCCGTAATAGCGTCGAGGAAGTAGCTGCACGTCAGCCCCGGCCCGAAGTGCACGCAGTCTGGGTCAGCCACATCGAGCCTTGCCGCACAGATCTCCAGACCTCCCCGCTGCCTCATAGCCTCGGGACCACCGGCGGGACGCTCCCAAAGCTTGAAAGAGCGGGGAGTCATCTCCAAAGCCTCCTCGATGAGCTGACGCGGGATCCACACGCGCACGCCGTCCGCCTGGGCTCCGGCCTGGACAAGCAGTTGTCGCGCCTCATCGTTCAGCATGTTGACGCCCGTGCGCTTAAGACAAGTCAGGGCCCCTTCGTAGATTCTCTCGATCTGAGAGTCGGACAGCACGCGAAACCGTGGCCTGTGAATTGCTTCGTTGTCATGGGTCATGTTTGGTTGAATCATTCTCCTATCATCACCTGAAATTGGTGCGAGTGGTCGTTGCTACTCAGCTCGCACGTAATGCATGTCCTCGTCGGGGCACCATATCGTCATTCCAGCCGGGTTGGGAGCCTTCGGCACAACTCCGCCATCGATGATAGCCGACCGAGAGCGCGGGGCAGCGACCACGCACAGGGTCAACCGCCACCGCCTACTGCCCGCACCTCGGCACGACAGGCCCCT
>CAZGSX010000178.1:0-3748 GCA_964528475.1 uncultured Anaerolineales bacterium | reverse complement strand
TTCTACTCGAGGAGCATCTGGTTGATGCTGGGGGTGCTGATTTTGCTGTCGATCTTCGGTGGAGGGATCAAGACCTACCGGGCCATCTTCCTGCAGGTGAAGGAGTCTCCTTATATCGAGGCCGCTCAGGCCTATGGCGCAAGCGACACGCGCCTCATCTTGCGTTATCTGATTCCGCGCATCATTCCGACGTTGCTCCCCAATCTGGTGACGCTGATTCCTAGCTTTGTGTTCACGGAGGCGGCGCTGGCCCTGCTGGGGCTGGGGGATCCCATCCTTCCCACCTGGGGCAAGGTGATCTACGATGCCTATGACTTCGGCGCGTTGTACCATGGGTTTTACTACTGGATGTTGGAGCCGTCCATCCTGCTGATGGTGACGGGGCTGGCCTTTTCGCTGTTGGGCTTCTCCTTGGACCGCATCTTCAATCCTAGATTGAGAGGTATGTAGACGTGATGGCACAGAACGATAGACTACTGCGCGTCGAGGACCTGCGGCTGTACTTCCGTACCCGGCAGGGGGTCGTGCAGGCGGTCGACGGGGTCGATTTCGAGCTGGGGATGAACGAAGCGGTGGTGGTGCTGGGCGAGTCCGGCTGCGGGAAGACATCGCTGGCCAGGGCTGTACTGCGGCTCCTGCCGCGCAACGTGGATACGTACTCGGGCCACGTTTACTTGAAGGGGCAGGACCTGATGCCCATGGGGGACGAGGCGTTCCGCCGGAACATCAGGTGGGTGGAGATGTCGATGGTGCCACAGGCGGCGATGAACGCCCTGAATCCCGTGCTCAAGGTGGGTGAGCAGGTGGCCGAACCGATGACGGCGCACTATCTGGCGGGCAAGGACGAGGCGCTGGCTCAGGCGCTGAGGATGTTCCAGCACGTGGGTGTGCCGGTGGACTTCCTGAACCGTTACGCCTTCGAGTTAAGTGGCGGCATGCGGCAGCGCGCCGCGCTGGCCATGGCGTTGGTGACGATGCCATCCCTGGTGTTCCTCGATGAGCCGACTTCGGCGCTGGATGTGCTGACCCAAGCGAATATCTTCAACGTGCTCAAACGGATCAAGAAGGACCTGGAGGTGAGTTTCATCCTCATCACGCACGATATCGCCACATCCAGCGAGCTAGCTGACCGGGTGGCCGTGATGTACGCGGGTCAGATTGTGGAGGTGAGCCACGCGAAGCTCTTCTTCACCGATCCGCTCCATCCCTATTCGAAGATGCTGATGGACAGCGTGCCGAAACTGAAGGTAGATCAAGAGCCGACGTTCATCACGGGGCACCCGCCGAGCCTGCTGGGCCCACCGTCGGGCTGTCGATTTGCTGATCGCTGCCCGTCTCGGTTCGAGAAATGTGTGGAGGAACCACCTGTGTTTCGAGAGCAGGGGCACCGGGTCAAGTGTTGGCTGTACGCCTGAGGCTAGGAGTCTAGCATGTCTTTGGATGTGACAAGAGGGGAAGAGGTTCGAGAGAAGGCGCTGTTGGGCGGGGACTTGCTGAACAGGCAGGACGGCGTGTTGTTGTCAATCAGGGATCTGCGTGTCTGGTTCGAGCTGAAGCGCTGGGGCTTTCTGCACGCCGGGTATGTCCGTGCCGTGGACGGGGTGAATTTCGATCTTCACCGGGGAGAGGCGATCGGCGTCGTTGGCGAGAGTGGCTGTGGAAAGACGACGCTGATGAAGACGATTCTGGGGCTGATTGAGCCCACAGAGGGAAAGGTATCCTTCGCAGGGAGCGAGGTCGACGCCTTTGGGGTACAAGAGATGCAGGCGTATCGAGCCAGCGTGGGGTACGTACAGCAGGATCCCTACGGGGCGCTGCCCCCGTTCATGGACGTGCAGGGCATCCTCGAGGAGCCCATGAAGATCCACGGGGTGAGGGATGCGCAGGAGCGGGAGCAGCGAATTCGGGACGTGATGGCCGAGGTCAAGATGACGCCCGTCGAGGACTTCATCGACAAGTACCCCCACATGCTGAGCGGTGGTCAGCAGCAGCGAGTGGTGATTGCCCGGGCCATGGTCCTGGAGCCGCAGCTCATCGTGGCGGACGAGCCGGTGTCCATGCTGGATGCCTCGGTGAGGGTGGAGGTGCTGGGGCTGCTGCAGAAACTGCAGTCCTCGCACAATCTGGCCGTCATCTACATTACGCACGATCTCTCCACGGTGCGGTACTTCTCCGAGTACATCTTCGTCATGTACGCGGGCAACCTGGTCGAAAGAGCCCGGGTGGAGACGTTGCTGGCGGACCCCCTGCACCCCTATACGGAAGCGCTGTTGGCGGCTACGCCGGATCCGGATTATAGAAACGCGCTTACCCAGAAGGCAGTCCCGCCGGGAGAGCCACCCAGTCTGGTGAATCCGCCATCGGGGTGCCGATTCCATCCTCGGTGTCCCCATATGATGGAAGGGCTGTGCGATGTGGAGGAACCGCCCGATTTTGAGCCGGAGCCAGACCACTTCGCAGCCTGTTGGCTTCATCGGTAGTCTGAGGCAGGGCGACGGCGGGAGCCACGGCGATCCGCACACGTTCATCGCTGCGGCGTGCCCATTGGAGAACGTGTGTGGGCGGGACAAGGCGGGAGGGAGACGGGCGACCGTGGTCAAGGCAGTGTCAGGTGGGCTTGTGGATGCGGAGGATCTGTCTCCGGTGCTGGCGCTGAGTTGTCAAGCCTCCGGCAGCTATTCCGGGGTACGCGCTCCCGCACTCCGGGGTCCGGTTCTCGAAGGGAGCGAGGTCTCTAGTTGGAGGGTGCGATGAGAAGCACAAGACCTGTGAGGATGATTCTGATTGGTTTCATCCTGGTTCTGCTGGGGTTTGTGGGTCCGTATCTGATGGTGGTGGGCCTCGTCAAGACGACCTTTGCGTTCAGCTTTCTCTCCCACATCGCTTCTGTGGGTGGTCTGTTCCTGGGCGTGGTTGGCACGGCCATGTATGCTGGGAGTCGTGGGAACTAGGCATTAGTGTCTGGAAGTGAGAAGTCCCTGAACCGCTGGGTCCGCCCCCTGGCCATTCTCCTCTTCTCGCTGGGTCTGCTGCTGGGATCGGCCCTGTTTGCCGTGATGATTTGGTCGGACTTCGAGGCAGCCCTCTTCAACCCCGGTCTTCAGCAGGACGCAGCACTGCGGAGTCTGCGCTGTCCCGTCCTGATCACCACGTCGGAGACGGGTACGGTGACAGCTTCGCTGCGGAACCCCCTGGATCGCTCCACCGAGCGATACGTACGGGCTTACATCACGGATGGCTTTGTCACGCTCATGAGGGAGGTCAACAGGAGTGTCTCTCTGGCCCCCGGAGAGACAGCACGGCTCGAATGGACGGTGACAGCGGATGACGCGGCGTTCGAGCGGTTGATCCTCCTGAAGGTGGTTGTGCGGGGCAGATACCCGCTTCCGTCTCGCCAGGGAACGTGCGGCATCCTGGTGGTGGATGCGCCACTGCTCAAAGGCAGTCAGATCTTCGCGCTCTGGCTCGGGGCCAGTTTGCTGTGCATGGGGCTGGGACTGAGGCTCTGGGTCCGGGTCAGGCGGTCTCTGCGTGAGCAAGAGCGTCAGGCGACCCGGGCGATGGCGGCGCTGGCAGGCAGCGTTGTTGTCGGGATGATCATCGCCTGGTTTGGGTGGTGGGTGCCGGGGCTTGTCATCTTCTTGACCACGTTACTGGGAACAGGTGTCATCATCGGATACTTCTTGAATCGGGTTTGACGAGCGATTGCGACTTCGGCAGATCGCAGGTTCAGTCGTCGGGCTGGTAG
>CAZGSX010000177.1:0-3754 GCA_964528475.1 uncultured Anaerolineales bacterium | reverse complement strand
GCGTAGGGGAATGGGCTGCTAGGCCTCGCCGCAGCGCTCCAGCAGCTTCTCCCAGTTCCGATCGACCTCCGCCTGAATCTTGTCGATGAGGTGGCGGTTCTGGGGCTTGAACAGATGACGGAAGCGGCCCTGCCGCTCCAGCCACCTCTCCACCGGCAGCTTCTCCCGCGGCTGATAGGAGAGATGCCACTCGCCGTCCTCCACCTCGTAGAGGGGCCAGGAGCAGGTGTCCACGGCCAGCTGCGTGATCTCGATGGTATCTTCGGTGGCATGCCGCCAGCCACGGTTGCAGGACGAGAGGACATTCATGAACGCCGGGCCGCCACAGTTGACGGCCTTACGGGTCTTCTCCATCAGATCGCGCCAGCGGCTGGGCGCGGCCTGCGCCACGTAGGGGATATCGTGGGCGACCATGATCCTGGTGAGGTCCTTGCGGAACTGCTGCTTGCCAGGAACCACGCTGCCAGCCGGCGAGGTGGTGGTGTGCGCCCCGAAGGGCGTGGCACTGGAGCGCTGGATGCCGGTGTTCATGTAGGCGCCGTTGTCGTAGCAGACGTACAGGAACTGATGCCCGCGCTCCATGGCACCGGAGAGGGCCTGCAGCCCGATATCGTAGGTGCCCCCGTCGCCGCCGTAGGCGATGAACTTGACGTTCTGCTCCTCGATCTTCCCCTGCCGGACCATGGAGCGGTAGGCCGCCTCGACGCCGCTGATGGTCGAGGCCGCGTTCTCGAAGGCGTTGTGGATCCACGGGACGCGCCAGGCGGTGTAGGGGTAGATGGTGGTGGCCACCTCCAGGCAGCCGGTGGCGTTGGCCAGGACGACGGGATCGTCGATGGCGGCCATCATCTGTCGCACAATGATCGAAGCGCCGCAACCGGCACAGAGTCGATGCCCAGGTGCAAGGCGCTCCGGTTTCTTCGCTAGCTCTTTGGGTGCTAATCTTGTCGCCATATTAGACTCCTCACTCTCGCACGCTCAAGTACGTCACTTTGCGCTCCACCTGGCCCGTCTCTGCCACGTCCAGGGCTTCGCGGAAGACGCGTTCAATCTCGCGGGGCAGGGTATCGCGCCCGCCCAGGCCGTAGACGTAGTCCGTGACGGGTACATCCACCCCATAGGCCATCAGCGCCGCCAGGATCTCCAGGTAGAGGGGACCGGCGTTATCCATGGCGCCGAAGGAGACGGAACGGTCCATCACGGCCACCGCGTCCAGTTGGCTCAGCGCCTGGGCGAGCTCCTCGGCCGGGAAGGGACGGAAGAGCCGGATCTTCAGCATGCCGACCTTCAACCCCTCGTCCCGCAGCTGATCGACGACGGTCTTGGTCGTGCCAGCGGTGGAGTTGGCCACCACCACCGCCACGTCCGCGTCCTCCAGACGATAGGGCTCGAACAGGCCATAGTCGCGGCCAAAGCGTTCGTTGAACTCCCGAGCCACATCCAGGATCACTGGTTTGGAGTTCTCCATGCCCTCGATCTGCTGGCGCTTGTGCTCGTAGTAGTAGTCATAGAAGTCCAGCGGGCCATAGGTCTTGGGGTTGTCGAGGTCGAGCAGGGGCCACTGGGGCTCATAGGTGCCGATGAAGTCCTGGACGTCTTCGTCGTCGTAGATCTCCACCCGCTCCAGACCGTGGCCGGTGATGAAGCCATCCTGGCAGACGGCAACGGGGAGCAGCACGTCGGGATGCTCGCCAATGCGCATGGCCTGGATGATGTTGTCGTAGGCCTCCTGGCCGCTCTCGGACATGATAATGATCCAGCCGGCGTCTCGCATGCCCATCACATCGGAGTGGTCCGGGTGGATGTTGATGGGCCCGGAGAGGGCACGGTTGACCAGGCTCATGACGATGGGCAGGCGGTAGGACGCCGCAATGTAGACGATCTCCCACATCAGCGCCAGCCCGTTGGCGGCCGTGGCGGTCATCACCCGCGCCCCCGCCGCCGATGCGCCCACGCAGGCGCTCATGGCGCTGTGCTCGCTCTCCACGGTGACGAACTGCGTGTCCACCAAGCCGTCGTTCACGAACTCGGAGAAGGTCTGCACCGTGGCAGTCTGGGGCGTGATGGGATAGGCGGCCACCACGTCCGGGTTGATCTGGCGCATCGCTGTAGCGACGGCTGCGTTGCCGTCCAATGCCTCGAATTTACTCATCGCCCACCTCCTGGAACTTCCCCTCCTCGAGCATGCGAATGCACAAGCGTGGATCGTCCCGCTTCAGTTCCTCCTCGGCCTTCTTGCGCACCCGGGCATTCACCGGACAGACCGAGGCACAGATGCCGCATCCCTTGCAGTGCTTCAGGTCAAAACCAACCATCTCCTCGTTCTCAGCATCGACCAGGATGCTGGAATCGGGGCAATACAGCCAGCACTGGAAGCAGTTGATGCACTCTGCTTCCCCAAAGACAGGTCGGAAGGCTCGCCAATCGCCGGTCTCGTACGCCTCGGCGTTGCCTGCCTCCAAGATCATCCCGCCGATGGGAATCTCTTTCCAGCCCTTCAACTCTGACATAACGTTCGTCTCCTTCAGGTACTCAACTAGAACGAAAGATTGCAGACTGTCCTCACAACCTCGCGTTTACGGTTCGTGTCGTTCTTCAGGTGCTCGACCCCAGCGGACTGCGCGCAGAGGCCTCCGCGTCCTCAGCGAAGAGCCCGCTGCAAACGACCGGCCGGTCGAGGTTATCCCTCGACAACCTCCTCGGCCGCTCGTCGGAGGGACTGCACATTGGCATCAATCGCCCCCTGGGAGAGCTTGGAACCAAACCAGTCGCGGATCTTCTCGGCCAAGGCGTCCAGATCGACCAGGCCGGTGGCCTTGGCAAAGGCTCCGAGCATGGGCGTGTTGGTGATCTCGCGGCCCATCTCCTCAATAGCGATGTGGCTCGCGTCGACGGTGAAGACCTTGCCCTTCTTGAGCCCCAGGATCTCGCGCACGCCCGCGGGATCCATCCCCGTGTTGACCAGCAGGATGCCATCGTCCTTGAGGCCCTCGGTCACCGGCACCGGGCCCAAGAGGGTGGGATCCAGCACCAACACGACGTCGGGTTCCTCAACCTGGGAGTGAATGGTAATGGGGTCAGGACTGAGGCGGGTGAAGGCGCGGATGGGAGCGCCCATACGCTCAGGCCCGTAGTCGGGGAAGGCCTGGAAATAGAGCCCCCTGTCCAACGCGGCCTCAGCCAGTAGTTCGCCAGCGGTAACCACGCCCTGCCCTCCTCGGCCGTGCCACCGGATCTCGGTCAATTCTGCCATAGTGTCGTCTCCTTACTTAGAACTCAAGCGTGCTAAACCCTCGCCCCGTGCTTTCGAGCCCTTCCCGAGCACAGGGTGAATCGTGATCGATGCTCTCTCCCACTTGCAGGCAGAGACGAGGAGCCCCTCGGCTCCAACCCCTAATTTTGCCATGGATATGCAATTTGCGCCAGCTAACGGTGCGCGCTCACGCCCCTGCCCGGGATTCCATCCAGCGGACGCCGGGAGCCCGGGAGCGCCAGCGGGTCACGGCCCGCCGTCTTCCTCCGCAGCCCCGTCCCTCCGCTCCGGAAGCGGCGCGTCCGCCCCCTCCCTGATGACGCGCAGCATCTGGTCGTGGATGTGCCCATTGGAGGCCAGGATACGGCGCCCGGAGATGCACTCGGGCCCAGCCTGGAAGTCGGTCACGCGGCCGCCCGCCTCGCGCACGATCAGCACGCCCGCGGCGACGTCCCAGGGGTGGAGCCGGATCTCCCAGAATCCGTCAAGGCGCCCGCAGGC